>VERJ01000027.1 GCA_018882795.1 Burkholderiaceae bacterium
CGCATGGGTCTGGCAGACTCCCTTGGGCCGGCCCGTGGTGCCTGAGGTATAAAGAATGACGCAGGTATCTTCAGGCCCGCCTATTTCAATCTCGCGATCAAAGTAATCCGGGTTGGCCTGATGAAAGGCCCGGCCGGCCTCCAGCAGGTCTTCAACGGGTTTGATGTGGTCATGCTGATAGTTGCGCATGCCGCGGGGATCAAGATAAAACACATTGTGCAAGACATGCACCTCTTGGTTGATCTCCAGCAGCTTGTCGACCTGCTCCTGATCTTCTGCAAACGCGAAATGCACCTCGGCGTTTTGCAGCACGTAGACCATTTCCGTGGCAATCGAATCCTGATAGAGCGGCACCGCGATGCCGCCAAGACTCTGGGCTGCCAGCATGGCCTGATAAAGCTTGGGCCGGTTATCGCCAATGATGCCCAGTGTCATGCCGCGTTTAAAACCCATGCTGGCAAGACCGCAGGCAATCAGTCGCACGGTTTCATAGGCCTGTCCCCAGGTCTCGGTCTGCCAGATGCCCAGATATTTTTCACGATAGGCTGGCCGATCGGGCCGCTGGCGTGCGTGCTCCCGAAGGGTGCGGGGAAATGTTGAGTTGGCAGCGGCTACGGTCAAGGTGGATCCTGTTTACATGTTGCGTCGGTATTGGCCACCCACGGCATACAGGGCGTTGGTGATCTGGCCCAGGGAGCAGTAGCGCACCGTGTTCATAAGCTCCTCAAAGACATTGCGGCCCTCAATCACGGCCTGCTGCAGGCGTTGCAAGGACGGACCGGATTGCGACGCGTTGGCCTGATGAAAGCGTGCAAGGCGTGCGAGCTGGCTGCGCTTTTCGTCGTCGGTTGAACGGGCCAGTTCAATCGTTTCGGGCGCATCGGGCGCGTTGGGTGCGCGGAATGTGTTCACGCCAATGATCTGTAGATCTCCGGTGTGCTTGAGGTGTTCATAGTGCATGGATTCGTCTTGAATTTTGCCCCGCTGATAGCCTGTCTCCATTGCACCCAGTACACCGCCACGCTCTGAGATACGATCAAATTCGGACAGTACCGCCTCTTCTACAAGATCAGTGAGCTCTTCGATGATGAAGGAGCCCTGGTTGGGGTTGTCGGACTTGGCTAGGCCCCATTCGCGGTTGATGATGAGCTGGATGGCCATGGCACGTCGCACGCTTTCCTCGGTGGGCGTCGTGATGGCTTCATCATAGGCATTGGTGTGCAGGGAGTTGCAGTTGTCGTAGATCGCGATCAGGGCCTGCAGCGTGGTGCGAATGTCATTGAAATCAATTTCTTGGGCATGCAGGCTTCGGCCCGATGTCTGGATGTGGTATTTCAGTTTCTGGCTGCGTTCATTTGCGCCATATTTTTCGCGCATCGCCAGGGCCCAGATCCGCCTTGCCACACGGCCAAGTACCGAGTACTCGGGATCCATGCCGTTGCTGAAGAAAAACGACAGGTTCGGCGCGAAGTCGTCGATCTTCATGCCGCGGGCCAGATAGGACTCCACATAGGTGAACGCGTTGGAAAGCGTGAAGGCCAGCTGCGATATGGGGTTGGCGCCAGCTTCTGCGATGTGATAGCCGGAGATGGAGACTGAGTAAAAATTACGCACACCGTTGGCGACAAAAAATTCCTGGATATCGCCCATGACTTTTAAGCTGAAATCAGTGGAGAAGATACAGGTGTTCTGGCCTTGGTCCTCTTTCAGGATATCGGCCTGCACGGTACCGCGGATATTGCACAAGACATCTGCACGAATCGCTGCTGCCTCGGCATCGGTGGGCATACGGCTTTCGCGCTCACGGAACTTGTCGATCTGCTGATCAATCGCAGCGTTAAAGAACATGGCCAGGATAGTCGGGGCGGGGCCATTGATGGTCATCGACACGGATGTGGCGGGTGAGCAGAGCTCAAAGCCACCATAGAGTGTTTTTACATCTTCCAGAGTGGCGACCGATACCCCTGAGTTGCCCACCTTGCCGTAAACATCGGGACGCTCTCCTGGGTCGCTGCCATAGAGCGTGACGGAATCGAAGGCCGTAGAGAGCCGAATCGCCGGCATGTCGGCTGCCAGCAGTTTGAAGCGCCGATTGGTGCGGGCCGGATCGCCCTCGCCAGCGAACATGCGGGTGGGGTCTTCATCAGCCCGCTTAAACGGAAAAACACCAGCAGTAAATGGAAAATGACCCGGCAGATTCTCCAGCATGCGCCAGTACAGAATATCGCCGTGATCATGGAAGCGCGGCAGGCCTACGCGCGGCATACGCGTGCCAGAGAGCGTGGTGATCCATAGTTCTTGGCGATCAACACGATCACGGATGCGGGTTTCGAGTACCTCTTCGCGATAGGCTTTGGCCCGCTGTGGCCAGTCCTCAATCAGGGCCTGCGCGGATTTGCTTAAGCGTGCTTCACGTTCGGCGATGGGGCCCGAGAGGTCGGCGTTGTTGCCGGTACTCTGGACAATTCGCTGGGCGGCGCGGAGCTGCTGCAGCTCGCGGGCAATCACGGACTGCTTCAGCGCCTGTTCGCGGTATTCGCGGATGCTATGGGAAATTTCGGCCAGGTAGCGGGCCTTGGCGGCCGGAATAATTGCATCGCGCGAGTGTGAAAACCGGACATTTGTTTTCGGCAGTCGGCCCAGGCCTGTCTTCAACCCAATACCGCTGAGATCTTGTGCGATCGCGTGATACAGGGCGGTCACACCATCATCATTAAAACGCGAGGCCTGAGTGCCAAAAACGGGCATCGCCTCCGGACTTACCGACCAGTCGCCACGATTACGCTGTACCTGCTTGCTGACATCGCGCAGTGCATCTTCTGCGCCGCGGCGATCAAATTTATTGATGGCCACAAAATTCGCAAAGTCCAGCATGTCGATCTTTTCCAGCTGGCTGGCCGCACCGAATTCCGGGGTCATGACATACAGACTGCGATCCACATGCGGCACGACGGCAGCATCGCCCTGGCCGATGCCGGAGGTCTCCACGACAATCAGATCAAAACCCGCCAAGGCACAGCAGTCGATGGCCTGGGGCAGGGCATCGCTGATTTCACTACCCGCGTTGCGGGTGGCTAGAGAACGCATGTAGATGTTGGGATGATTGATCGCATTCATGCGAATACGGTCTCCCAGCAAGGCACCATGGGATTTACGCCGGGAAGGATCGATCGAGAGCACTGCAATTCGGATGTCGTCACCATGATCAATGCGAAAACGCAGCACCAGTTCATCGGTGAGCGATGATTTGCCCGCACCGCCGGTGCCGGTGATGCCAATCACCGGCGGCCGATGTTTCGCTGCTTCGGTGCGCAGACTTTCTGCATCACTGGCAGACAGCCAGCCGTTTTCCGACATGCTGATCAGTCGGCCAAGTGCGCGCGCGTGCCGAGGCGCATAGCCACCCGCATTACGCAGCGCCTGGATCAAAGCGGCGCCATCCTGGTACTTTTGCGGCAGCGAGCGCTGCACCATATCCAGGATCATGCCCTGCAGTCCTAGCCGCTGGCCATCCTCCGGGCTATAGATGCAGGTCACGCCGTAATCCATGAGTTCTTTGATTTCGGCAGGGATGATCACCCCACCGCCACCACCAAAAATTCGTACCTGATCCGCGCCATGTTCGCGTAGTGAATCGACCATGAACTTGAAAAACTCGACGTGGCCGCCCTGATAGCTGGACACGGCGATCGCCTGCGCATCCTCCTGGACGGCCGCGTTAACGATATCCGAGACCGAGCGGTTGTGGCCGAGGTGAATGACTTCACAGCCCTGGTCCTGAAGGATGCGACGCACAATACTGATGGATGCATCGTGTCCATCGAACAAGGATGCTGCAGTCACAAAACGCGGGGGTGTCTCCTTGGCTCCCGTGTCTGGCAGATTTTTCAGAATCGAGTGATCCGTCATGCCTGCTCTATTTAAAATTTATTAATTGAAACACTAACAGATAAACGGGTCAGAAAACTCCTCAGGAAGACCCTGAATCTGGGATGTTGCGCTTAATGCCTGATCGGTCAATAGCGACATAGGTGAGTGTTGCATCGGTCACTTTCACCGTGATTGGATGTTCCGGGTTGCGTTCCGCTGTGACCTCTACCTGTACGGTGATCGAGGTCTTGCCCACCCGAACCTCTCTGGCCCAGAAGCTCAGCACATCACCGATCGAGACCGGTTGTTTGAACTGAAAACTGTTCACAGCCACTGTGGCCACCCGGCCCCGGGCTCGCCGCACTGCAATAACGCCGCCAGCAAGGTCCACCTGGGCCATGACCCAGCCGCCGAAAATGTCGCCATTGGCATTTGCATCGGCGGGCATGGGCACAACACGAAGAGCAAGCTGACTGTCGGGATGTTGCAGTGACATGATGGTTTCGCTTTGATGTTGGGCGTCTGATGAACCCGGTCTGCTTGACTGTAATTGCAGCTATAGTTAGCGTCAAATAGAAAAAATAAAGGGAGCACAGCAGCAATGGCATCGATGCAGGAATTCGATTTTGGACTTCCGGAAGACCTTCAAGCGCTGCAGTCCGCAGTGCGGGATTTTGCAGCGCAAGAAATCGCCCCGTTAGCTGCTGAGCTGGATCGTACTGATCAATTTCCGATGCCGCTGTGGAAAAAGATGGGGGACATGGGCCTGCTCGGCGTGACTGCGGCAGAGCGTTATGGTGGTGCAGATATGGGCTATCTGGCCCACATGATCGTGATGGAGGAGATCTCGCGTGCGTCGGCCTCTGTGGGGCTTTCCTATGGGGCCCACTCGAATCTCTGTGTCAATCAGATCATGCGTAACGGCACCGATGCGCAGCGTGAACGTTACCTGCCCAAGCTGATCTCGGGCGACTATATCGGTGCGCTCGCGATGAGTGAGCCCGGCGCTGGCTCTGATGTGGTCAGCATGAAGCTGCGGGCAGAACTGAAGGGAGACAATTTTGTTCTGAATGGCAGCAAGATGTGGATCACCAATGGGCCGGATGCCGACGTGATGGTGGTCTATGCCAAGACAGAGCCTGAGCTTGGCCCCCGCGGCATCACCGCTTTTCTGATTGAGAAGTCCATGCCCGGATTCTCTGTGGCACAGAAGCTGGATAAGCTGGGCATGCGGGGCTCGCACACCGGTGAGCTTGTGTTTAAAGATGTCGTGGTGTCCAAGGAAAACATTTTGGGTGCGTTCAATGGCGGTGTACGGGTGCTGATGAGTGGGCTGGACTATGAGCGTGCGGTATTGGCCGCCGGCCCCCTGGGCATCATGGCGGCCTGCATGGATGTGGTGGTGCCTTACATTCATGAGCGCAAGCAGTTCGGCCAGGCGATTGGTGAATTTCAATTGATTCAAGGCAAAGTGGCGGATATGTACACCACCCTGCAGGCCTGCCGTGCCTACTGTTACGCGGTGGGCAGAAGGCTTGATGCCTTGGGTCCGGGAGAGCACCGTGCGATTCGAAAGGACGCTGCCGGCGTGATTCTCTACACAGCAGAGAAAGCCACCTGGATGGCGGGCGAGGCCATCCAGATCCTCGGCGGTAACGGCTACGTAAACGAATACCCCACCGGCCGACTCTGGCGTGATGCCAAGCTTTATGAGATCGGCGCTGGCACAAGTGAGATCCGTCGCATGCTGATTGGCCGCGAGCTATTTGACGAAACTGCATAGGACTCGACATGTCCGCGATTGTCTCTGCACTCAATCCCAGATCGGAGTCCTTTCTGGCCAACGCCCAGGCCATGCAGCAATTGGTGGAAGATCTTCGCGCTCGCGTGGTTCAGGCAGGCCTTGGGGGGGATGAAAATGCGCGGCACAAGCATCTATCGCGGGGCAAGCTGCTGCCGCGTGACCGTGTGGATCTGCTGCTGGATCCGGGCAGTCCCTTTCTTGAGTTCTCACCTCTTGCGGGCTGCGGAGTCTACGTGGAGAAAGATGGCAGTGATGCGGCGCCCGGCGCGGGATTGATCACCGGCATTGGCCGCGTATCGGGTCAGCTGTGTGTGATCGTGTGCAATGACGCGACTGTGAAAGGTGGCACCTATTTTCCGCTTACAGTGAAAAAACATCTTCGTGCCCAGGAAATCGCAGAGCAGAACAATCTGCCCTGCATTTATCTAGTGGATTCCGGTGGCGCTAACCTGCCCAATCAGGATGAAGTCTTTCCTGACCGAGACCATTTCGGTCGCATTTTTTTCAATCAGGCCCAGATGTCGGCAAAGGGCATCTCACAGATCGCTGTCGTGATGGGCTCTTGTACCGCCGGGGGCGCCTATGTGCCCGCCATGAGCGACGAATCCATCATTGTGAAAGAGCAGGGCACGATCTTTCTGGGTGGCCCACCGTTGGTGAAGGCCGCTACCGGTGAAGAGGTCAGTGCAGAAGATCTTGGTGGGGCTGATGTGCATACGCGGCTATCGGGCGTTGCGGATCATTTCGCGTTAAGCGATGGCCATGCCCTGGGCATTGCGCGCAGGCTGGTGGCACGATTGAACCGGCCCGCTGGCCGGGCGGCGGATCGGTCTGAGTTTTTACCACCGCGCTATGACCCCAAAGAGCTCTACGGCGTGGTGCCAAGCGATACGCGCCACCCCTATGATGTGCGTGAGGTTATTGCACGGATTGTCGATGGTTCAGAGCTGGATGAATTCAAGGCACGCTATGGCGCCACATTGGTCACCGGCTTTGCCAGCATTCATGGTTATACAGTGGGGATCATTGCCAATAACGGCATTCTTTTTTCCGAGAGTGCGCAAAAGGGTGCGCACTTCATTGAGCTCTGCTGCCAGCGGCAGATCCCGCTGGTGTTTCTGCAAAACATCACGGGTTTCATGGTGGGCCGCCGTTACGAAAACGAAGGCATTGCCAAACACGGTGCAAAGCTGGTCACGGCAGTGGCAACCGCTGCGGTACCGAAATTTACTGTGATCATCGGGGGCTCATTTGGCGCCGGCAACTATGGCATGTGCGGTCGGGCGTTTGCGCCCCGCATGCTCTGGATGTGGCCCAATGCACGTATCTCAGTCATGGGCGGAGAGCAGGCGGCCAGCGTGCTGGCCACCGTGCGGCGCGATGGCATGCGGCTGAAGAATCAAGATTGGAGCGCAGCCGAAGAGGAAGCATTCAAGGCACCGATTCGTGAGAAGTACGAGCGGGAAGGCCACCCTTATTACGCCACCGCAAGGCTCTGGGATGACGGCGTGATTGATCCCGCAGATACGCGTCGCGTGCTTGGCTTGGGCCTTGCCGCAAGCCTGCATGCGCCCATTGCCCAGACCCGATTCGGTGTCTTTCGCATGTAATCCCAACCGGCCCGCGAGACAACGAACCCCATGATTTCAAAAATTCTGATCGCCAACCGCGGAGAGATTGCCTGCCGGATCATGCAGACCTGCAGGCGGATGGGCATTCGTAGTGTGGCGGTGTTCTCCGAGGCCGATCAACATGCGATGCATGTGGCCATGGCCGACGAGGCCGTGCACATTGGTGGCCCACTGCCTGCTGAGAGTTATCTGAACATTGATGCGCTGATTCGGGCCGCTGTCGCAACGGGCGCCCAGGCCATCCATCCTGGTTATGGGTTCCTGTCGGAGAACAGCAGCTTTGCCCAGGCCTGCGCGTCCAAGGGCATTGTGTTTGTTGGTCCGCCCGCAAAGGCGATTGATCTCATGGGGTCGAAGTCCGCAGCCAAGCTGCTCATGGACAAAATTGGTGTGCCCACAGTGCCCGGTTATAACGGCGAGGATCAATCCTTAGAGCGTCTTAAGACAGAGGCCCAGCGCGTTGGCTTTCCCATCATGATCAAGGCAGTCGCTGGTGGTGGTGGCCGGGGCATTCGTATCGTGGAGCAGGCCGATGGATTCGAGGCGGCACTGCTGTCCTGTCAGCGCGAGGCCAAGGCCGGATTTGCCGATGATCGCGTGCTGATTGAGCGCTACTTGCCTATGGCTCGCCACATCGAGGTTCAAGTCTTTGCCGATGGGCATGGCAATGCGGTGCATCTTTTCGAGCGTGACTGCTCAACACAGCGGCGCCATCAGAAACTGATCGAGGAGTCTCCTGCTCCTGGTCTTTCAAAGGATCAGCGTGAAGCCATTTGTAGTGCTGCGGTGAAGGCGGTGGGCGCCATTGATTATCGCGGCGCCGGCACTGTTGAGTTCATTGCCCAGACTGATGTCGAAGGCAGGGTGGGCGAGTTCTACTTCATGGAGATGAATACCCGGCTGCAGGTGGAGCATCCTGTGACCGAGATGGTGACCGGGTTGGATCTGGTGGAGTGGCAGATCCGCGTGGCACGCGGCGAGCCGCTGCCTCTGGCGCAGTCCGAGATCAGCACCCGTGGCCATGCCATCGAGGTGCGCATTTGCGCTGAAGACGCTACCCGGGATTTTCTGCCGGCTACCGGAAGAATTTCCTATCTCCGTCTGCCGGTGCCGGTGCCTGGCCATGTGCGGGTGGATACCGGCGTGCAGCAGGGCGATGAGGTCACGCTTTTTTATGATTCCATGCTCACCAAGCTTATCTGTTGGGCGCCGGATCGCAATGCTGCAATCGCGCGGCTGCAGATGAGTCTGCAGCACTGTGTGTTCTCAGGTGTGGGGTCGAACGTGGGCCTGCATCGCAGGATCCTTGCGTTGGATGATTTTTCGCAGGGCAGACTCTTCACTGGCCTGATGGCCAAGCACTGGCAGACGCTGCAGGCCCGGGCCGCAGTGGATGTTTCGGTGCTGTGCCTGGCGGTAGCGGGCGTGCTGGGCGCCGAGCAGGAGGGCCACAGCGGCGTGCCCGGCGGGGTGAGCCCCCACAGGGCCGCCGACCCGTGGGCCCTGCATGATGGCTGGCGACTCTTTAAGCCAACCTCAAGAAGCTTTGATTTTCTGCTCTGCACGAAGGGTGCGGATTCTGAGCGTGCAATTGTCGAGCTTCATCATCTGCCGACCGTGCTCAAAGTCTTAGATCAGGAACAGGCCTTTCGCTGGGTGCGATTGGACCAGGAGGGCAGCCTGCTGGTGCATTTCGGTGGCACAACCATCAAGGGCCAGGTCCGGGTGGATCAAGACAATGCGGCGCTACTGCATGTGCGCACCTCGGCCGGAGAATATGATCTTCAGCTGATGGATTTGTATGGGGCGGGCGAGGGGCTGGATGATGCCGATGCCTCCCTGCGCGCACCGATGCCGGGACTGGTGCTGGCCGTCATGTGCAAGCCAGGAGATGCAGTCAAAAAGGGCGCTCCGCTCATGGTCTTAAGCGCCATGAAGCTGGAGCAGACGATCGCTGCCCCACGGGACGGGGTGATTGAGGAAATCTTTTTTTCTGCACAGGAGCAGGTCACCGAGGGAGCGATGCTGCTGAAGTTCCTGGACGCACCCTCGGTCCACTAGGGCCTTGCTCACAAAGGGGGCTGTGCCCTACAACCGCCCGGGTCAGCGCGTAAAATGGCGGGTTTTTGGCCTGCCTGCGGCGGGCAATCACTCTTCGGATAGACACCATGGTGAACATTACGCTGCCTGACGGCTCGGTACGCTCATTTCCTCAGCCTGTGAAGGTTGCTGAGGTGGCCGCCAGTATCGGCCCTGGACTCGCTAAAGCGGCCATTGCCGGCAAAGTGGATGGCGTTTTGGTGGATACAAGCCATCTGATTGAGCGCGATGCAGGCCTGGCCATCGTCACCGAAAAAGATCCTGAGGGTCTGGAGATCATCCGCCACTCATCGGCCCACCTTTTGGCCTATGCGGCACAAAAGCTGTTTCCGGGGCTGCAGGTCACGATTGGTCCTGTGATCGACAACGGTTTTTACTACGATTTTTCATACTCGCGTCCGCTCACGCCGGAGGACCTGGCTGCCATTGAGGCGAAGATGCGCGAGCTCGCTGCCAAAGATGAGCCGGTGGTGCGCGAGGTCTGGGATCGCGACGAGGCCATCAAGCTCTTTTTGTCCATGGGCGAGAAATACAAGGCCGAAATCATTGAGTCGATCCCGAAGGGCGAGCAGATCTCGCTTTACCGCGAAGGCGATTTTGTGGATCTTTGCCGCGGCCCGCACGTGCCCTCGACCGGCAAACTTAAAGTCTTCAAACTCATGAAGGTGGCTGGCGCCTATTGGCGTGGCGATCATCGCAATGAAATGCTGCAGCGGGTCTACGGCACCGCCTTTGCAAAAAAAGAAGAACTCGATGCCTATCTGCATCAGCTAGAAGAGGCAGAAAAGCGCGACCATCGCAAACTTGGTAAGGCCCTCGATCTCTTTCACATGCAGGACAACGCGCCGGGCATGGTGTTTTGGCACCCCAAGGGCTGGTCGATCTGGCAGCAGGTCGAGCAATACCTGCGCAAGGTCTATGTGGATGCGGGCTATCAGGAAGTGAAATGCCCCATGATTCTGGACCGCACGCTGTGGGAGGCCTCGGGCCACTGGGAACACTACAAGGACAACATGTTCACGACGGCCTCTGAGAACCGGGACTATGCGGTCAAGCCCATGAACTGCCCCGGACATATCCAGGTGTTCAACTCCGGCCTGCGGTCTTATCGCGACCTGCCCTTGCGCTATGGCGAGTTCGGGTCCTGTCATCGCAATGAGTCCTCCGGCAGCCTGCATGGTCTGCTGCGCGTGCGCGGCTTTACACAGGATGACGGCCATATCTTCTGCACCGAGGATCAGATCCAGTCCGAGGTCGATGCCTTTACCCGCAAGCTGCTGCAGGTCTATCAGGATTTTGGTTTTGACAACGTGATTTACCGACTCTCCACCCGTCCGGCCAACCGGGTTGGATCCGATGAGAGCTGGGATAAGGCGGAAAAAGCCCTCGCCGATGCGCTCAACAGCGTGGGTGTGAAATGGGAAGAGCTCAAGGGCGAGGGCGCTTTTTATGGCCCCAAGATCGAGTATTCCCTCAAGGACTCACTCGGCCGGATTTGGCAGTGCGGCACCATCCAGGTGGACTTCAACATGCCGTTGCGCCTGGGGGCGGAGTTCGTGGATGCGGACAACACCCGCAAGCCCCCGGTCATGCTGCACCGGGCCATTGTCGGGTCGCTGGAGCGGTTTATCGGCATTTTGATTGAGAATCACGCCGGCGCCATGCCTGTCTGGCTGGCGCCCGTCCAGGCCGTGGTGGCCTCCATCACCGATGCCCAGGCCGATTACGCCGCCAGTGTGGCAAAAAGCCTGCAATCCCACGGTTTTCGGGCCGAGGCAGATTTGCGAAGCGAGAAAATCTCCCTTAAAATCAGAGAGTTAAGCCTGCAAAAGGTGCCTTATATCCTGGTCGTTGGCGATAAGGAAAAGGTGTCTGGGCAGGTGACAGTGCGCGCCCGGGGCGGTCACGACCTGGGGGCCATGGCAGCGGACGCCTTCGCGGATCGGCTCAATCAAGAGATTCGATCGCGACAATAAGGCGTCCGAATTTTTTAAGTTTTAATAAGGAAAAGAATAATCGCTACAGATCGTTCGCATCGCATTAACGGGGATATTACTGCTCCTGAGATTCGCTTAGTTGGCGTTGATAACGAAGCCCTTGGCATCGTCAGGGTAGCGGAGGCGCTCAAAATGGCCGATGAGGCCGATGTTGATTTAGTGGAAATCGCCCCTCAGGCCGAGCCGCCCGTATGCAAACTGATGGATTACGGGAAGTTCAAGTACCAGGAGCAAAAGCGTGCCCACGATGCGCGTCTGAAGCAGAAGGTGATTCAGGTAAAGGAAGTCAAATTCCGGCCGGGCACCGATGAAAATGATTACCAGGTGAAGCTGCGCAACCTGGTGCGGTTTTTGGAAGAGGGCGACAAAGTAAAAATCACCCTGCGTTTCCGGGGCCGGGAGATGGCCCATCAAGAATATGGTGTTCGGCAGCTGGAGCGCTTAAAGACTGACCTGGAGGAGCATGCCCAGGTCGAACAGATGCCAAAACTGGAGGGCCGTCAGATGGTGATGGTGATGGCGCCCAAGAAGAAGAAGTAATAGGTTTTGCAGTAGGTAGTTGCAGTAAGTTGTCGTAGTAAGCAGTAAGAGAGTTCGCTTCGCCAGGTTGTGAAAGTGTGCGCGGTAAGGTGCCGCGGCCACCTGAGCAAGTGTTAAAACGGAGCATCAAATGCCCAAAATGAAAACCAAAAAGGCTGCTGCCAAGCGCTTTATGGCCCGCGGTAGTGGGTCAATCAAGCGCGCACATGCCACCAAGCGCCACATCCTGACCAAGCGCACGACCAAGAATAAGCGTCAGCTGCGTGGAACCCTCACGGTGCATGAATCGGACATCCAACGTGTCCGTGACATGATGCCTTACGCGTAAAGGAGAAGCACAATGCCTCGCGTAAAACGTGGAGTTACCGCACGCGCCCGTCACAAAAAGATCCTGGCCCGCGCCAAGGGTTTCCGTGGTCGTCGCAATAATGTGTTCCGTGTTGCCAAGCAAGCTGTCATGCGCGCCGGGCAATACGCCTATCGTGATCGTCGCAATCGCAAACGTGTCTTTCGTGCGTTGTGGATCACGCGTATCAATGCCGCATGCCGCGCATTGGATATCAACTACAGCCGGTTTATGGCCGGCCTGAAGAAAGCCAATATCGAACTGGACCGCAAGGTACTCGCTGATCTTGCCGTGATGGACAAGCCAGCATTTGCGGCCATCGTGGCCTCGGTCAAAGCTGCCCTGGCGAAATAAGCCAGGCGTTTTTGGCTCTGAGCGACCGGGCTGGTGGCAATGACTGAACTCGCACGTCTTGTTCAGGAAGCAGAGCAGGCGTTTTCTGGTGCGGCCGATTCGGCTTCGCTGGAAAACGCCAAGGCGCGTTTCCTGGGCAAGGGTGGTGCGCTCACCGAACAGCTCAAGGCCCTTGGCCAGGCCGATCCTGAGACTAAAAAAACCCTCGGGGCTGCAATCAACGCGGCCAAAAATCAGATCGAGGCCCTGCTGGCCCAGCGTCGGCAGGCCATTGCCGATGCAGAGCTTAATGAACGGCTATCCAGCGAGGCGATTGACGTGTCGCTGGATGGCCGTGGACGCGGTGTCGGTGCGATTCATCCGGTGATTCGTACCTGGCGCAGGGTAGAAGAGATCTTTCATTCGATTGGTTTCGATGTGGCCGATGGCCCTGAGATCGAGACCGACTGGATGAATTTCACCGCGCTGAATAATCCAGAGAATCACCCCGCACGCTCAATGCAGGACACGTTCTATCTTGAGAAAAAAGATGAAACGGGACTGCCGCTTTTGCTTCGCACCCACACCAGCCCCATGCAGGTGCGCTATGCGCGGACACACACACCGCCGATTAAGGTGATTGCACCGGGTCGCACCTATCGGGTCGACAGTGATGCCACCCACTCACCAATGTTTCACCAGGTGGAGGGGCTATGGATCGCTGAGGATATTTCTTTTGCCGATCTCAAGGGTGTGTTTGTAAATTTCCTGCACACATTTTTCGAGACTGATCAGCTGCAGGTCCGCTTTCGGCCTTCGTTTTTTCCTTTCACAGAGCCATCGGCCGAAATCGACATGCGGTTTGAGTCTGGGCCGCTGAGGGGCCGCTGGCTTGAGATCGCGGGCTCCGGCCAGGTCCATCCCATGGTGGTGAAAAATTTTGGTCTTGATCCCGAGCGCTACATTGGCTTTGCTTTCGGGACCGGGATCGAGCGGCTGACCATGCTGCGTTATGGCATTGGTGATCTGCGACTCTTTTATGAAAACGATCTGCGCTTTCTGCGCCAGTTCGTCTAGCGGGGCATGTGATGCGCGTTCCTGAGCAGTGGCTGCGAAGCCTAGTGAACCCCTCGCTTGGGGCCGATGAGCTCGCCGAAACATTGACCATGGCGGGCCTCGAAGTGGAGGAGACTGCGGCACTCGCACCGGAATTCACCGGTGTGGTGGTGGCCCGGGTGTTGTCAGCGGAAAAACATCCCGATGCCGATCGGCTGCGTGTGTGCAAAGTCGATATCGGCGCGGGCGGTGATCCATTGCAGATTGTCTGTGGCGCCCCCAATGTGGCGGCGGGCATGATCGCACCCTGTGCAACTGAGGGCGCGGTGCTGCCGGGTGGATTCAAAATCAAGCGGGCGAAAATGCGTGGCGTAGAGAGCCAGGGCATGCTTTGTTCTGCAAAAGAGCTCGGTATTGCCGAAGATGCTGAAGGCCTGCTGGCCCTGCCAGAGTCTCTGAGTGCTGCCCTGGGTAAAGATCTGCGTCATGCACTGGGCCTGGATGCAAAGGTCATGACATTGAAGCTCACACCGAACCGGGCGGATTGTCTCTCTATGGTAGGCGTGGCGCGCGAGGTCTCCGCACTGACTGGCAGCCCCATGATGCTGCCGAACTGGCCGAAAATTTCTGCCGCGATTGGTGATCGTATTCCTGTGAAGATCGAGGCGCCTGATCTGTGTGGCCGTTTTTCGGGCCGTGTGATCAAGGGGGTGAATGCGAAAGCGCCCACGCCAGATTGGATGCGCACGCGCCTTGAGCAGGCGGGACAGCGCTCAATTTCTGCACTGGTGGATATTTCCAACTATGTGATGCTGGAGTTCGGCCGGCCCAGTCATATTTTTGATGCCGACAAGATCCATGGCCCACTTGTCGTGCGTTGGGCTAGGGCAGGTGAGCAGCTAAGGCTGCTCAATGGTCAGACCGTGGTCCTGGACCCCACCGTGGGTGTGATCGCGGATGACACCGGCCCCGAATCCATGGCAGGCATCATGGGGGGTGATGCCACTGCAGTGTCGCTTGACACCCAAAACATCTATGTCGAGGCCGCATTCTGGTGGCCCGATGCAATTCGCGGCCGGGCCCGCAAATATAATTTCACCACTGAAGCTGGCCATCGGTTTGAACGCGGCGTGGACTGGGTCAGCACGGTGGATCATGTGGATTACATCACTCACCTGGTGCAGACCATCTGTGGCGGCCAAGCAGGTCCGATCGATGATCAGCAGCTGCGTGTGCCTGATCGGCCGCCAGTGTCGATGCGGGTCGTGCGTTGCTGCCGCATTCTGGGCATTTCGGTGTCGGCCGATGAGTGTCTGTCGATCTTTAAGCGTCTCGGTTTCGCGGCGCAGGTCTCGGGTGCCTCTGGTGAAGAGTGCATCACCGTGACCCCACCCTCATTTCGCTTTGATATCGAGATCGAAGAAGATCTGATTGAAGAAGTCGCACGCGTGCATGGTTTTGAGCGTATTCCTGCCCATCCGCCCATGGCGGCTGCAGACATGTCAGCGTCCCCTGAATCGTTTCGGCCTGCCATGCAGCTGCGTGATCGCATGGTGGCCGCGGACTACACCGAGGCCATCACCTATAGCTTCATTAGCGAGTCCCAAGCAGCACCATTTTCCGATGGTGTGGCGCCGCTGAAACTTTTAAATCCGATGGCATCACATCAGTCAGTGATGCGACCAAGCCTTGTGCCAGGTTTGCTGGATGCCTTAGTGACCAATGTCAACCGCAAGGCCAGCCGTGTTCGACTGTTTGAGGTTGGACGAACATTCCATGATGCGCCCGGCCAGTCAGCGGGCGACTGGACCGTCCAGGGCATCTTCCAGCCGGGTCGAATTGCGGCCGTGGCCTATGGTCCGGTGGTAGAGGATCAATGGGGCCAGTCTGCACGTGGCGTGGATTTTTTCGATGTGAAGGCAGACCTCCAAGCCCTGGCCAGCCCCATGACCCTCAGCACGCGTCGGCTCGAAAAGGAGCATCCCGCCCTGCATCCTGGCCGGAGTGCTCAGGTGCTCATTCAGGGCAGGCCAGCTGGAATCCTGGGCGAGCTCCATCCCCGGTTAGTGCAGTCCCTGGAGTTGCCCTTGGCCCCGGTGGTCTTTGAGCTGGCGCTGGAAGCCCTGACCGCCGTCGATATGCCGCGGCCCCGGGATGTGTCCAAATTCCCTCCGGTCATTCGTGATCTGGCACTGGTGGTCGGCCTTGAAACCCCGGTCGGGGCCCTCTTGGACCGTCTAAATCAGTTAAAAAGCCAATCAAAACAAGGGGCTTGGATCGTGGAACTCAAGTGTTTTGATGAATATCGGGGTAAGGGACTGTCCGAAAAGGAAAAAAGCCTGGCATTCCGCTTTATACTTCAGAGCCCGGAGGCAACGCTGCAGGATGCCGATGTCGATGTGTTGATGAAGTCCATCGTCGACGTCATGCAGGCAGAGTTCTCCGCCAGACTCAGAGCCTAATAAGAACAACGTGCAATACAACTCCAAGACAGTCGAGGGTGCAGCACCGTCCGTCATCCCCGTAGCGGGTAGTGGCGACTCTGCGCCCAAGCTGCTCGGCTTTGCCGGCCTGCATTCCCCAGATGACACATTAACCAAGGCTGAACTCGCTGATCTGCTGTTCGAAGTGGTGGGGCTGAATAAGCGCGAGGCCAAAGAAGTCGTGGACATCTTTTTTGAAGAAATCCGCGAGACCCTGGTCGCAGGCACCAGCGTCAAGCTCTCTGGTTTTGGCAACTTCCAGCTGCGTGACAAGCCCCAGCGGCCAGGCCGAAATCCGAAAACCGGGGAGGAAATTCCTATCGCGGCGCGGCGGGTGGTGACGTTTCATGCAAGCCAGAAACTGAAGTCTTACGTTCAGGATCCGTCCAAAAAACCCCTGGACGCCTATGCCGATGATGAACCCGGCGCTAACTGAGCCAGGCTAAGGCGTTTTTCACAGAATTCGGGGTCATGGAAAACAGGCCGTCATCCTCAACGCTGCCGCAGATCCCCGCGAAGCGTTATTTCACCATCGGTGAGGTCAGCGAGCTGTGTGCTGTAAAGCCCCATGTGCTGCGTTACTGGGAGCAGGAATTCACGCAGCTGCGCCCGATGAAGCGCCGTGGTAACCGCCGTTACTACCAGCACCATGAAGTCCTGCTCATTAGAAAGATACGTGAACTGCTGTATGACCAGGGCTTCACGATCAGTGGCGCCCGCAATCAGCTAATTGACGGTAAGGCCAATGGTGCCGCCAATAGCGATTTATCCGCTGCACGTCTTGTGGGCAACGGCCAGGATGTCACGCCCGCGGAAAGCGATGGCCTGCGAGATGCGCTGAATGAAGTCTTGGCACTCCTAAGGGGCAGTGCGCCTCGGCTATAATCGCGGTTTCCGGTCGGGGCGTAGCGCAGCCTGGTAGCGCACTTGCATGGGGTGCAAGGGGTCGGATGTTCGAATCATCTCGCCCCGACCAATTCAAATTCAATGTCCAAGTTTGAGCAGCAGCCTCCAGCCCCGGTGCAGCAGCCAGAGGGCCACGGGCTGCTGATCATCAATCTCCTTGTGCAGATCGCCTTTGGCCTGATGGCAATGACCATCTGCCTGCCTTCCATGCAGCAATGGGGGGAAATCTTTTCGGTGGGACAGCCTGCGGTTCAGCTGACTTTCAGCGCCTATGTTCTGGCTTATGGTGGACTGCAGCTGATGTATGGCCCCTTGTCTGATCGTTTCGGAAGAAGGCCCGTATTGCTTACAGGGCTGGGCTGTGCGTTGATTGGCGCGATGATGGCCATCATGGCCAGCGACATTGTGATGCTGACTTTTGCACGTTTTGTGCAGGGCGCGGGCAGCGCGGCAGGTATGGTGATCGGCAGGGCCATGGTGCAGGATATGTTCACGGGATCTGAGCGGACACGCGTGATGGCCGTCATCGGTATGGCACTGGGTATTACGCCGCCACTGGCCACGGTGGTGGGTGGAGAGATTCACGAGCAGTTTGGGTGGGCAGCCAACTTTGTCTTGATGGCGGCCTGTGCTCTGTTGTTGTTAATCGCGGCTTGGAGAGGGTTGCCTTCAGTCCGGGCGCCAAGCGCTCAGAAGCAACACTGGATGACGCAGATGCTCTCGGCCTATGGGACCTTGCTGCGTCAACCTATTTTCTTGATGTACGTGTTGCTGCTGGGCTGCACGACCGCAACGTTTTATGTATTTCTAAGCGGTGCACCGATCGTGTTGAAAAGTTATGGTGTTGGGCCGGCAGGGATTGGCTGGTACATCATGTGCTGCCCGCTTTTCTACATTATCGGTAATTTCATCACCAGCCGGCACGTTCATGCTTGGGGGGAGCGTAGGATTCTGACAATCGGTCAGGGACTTACGGTTGCAGGTGTGGTGCTGATGTGGGCCTTAAGCGTCTTGGGCTGGGATACCGCGCTTGCCTTCGCGCTCCCGACCATGTTGGTTGGGATGGGCCACGGATTTTTAGTGCCGCCGGCGTTGACTGGTACTGTCGGTTTGAATCCAGCGCTTGCTGGTGCTGCAGCGGGTGTGGCCGGTTTGTCACAGCAATTTATCGGTGCATTTGGCGGCTTTTCCGTAGGCCTCGTGCAGCACCAAGGCGCCATGAACGTGAGTCTTTTAATGATGTTATTTACGGCGGTGGGTGTACTCATGTTTGCATTGATCCTGTTTAAGGGGCAAGCAGCCGATGCTTAAACGTCTTGCCATGCTCATAGGCGTGATCTTTACCGGAGGCTGTAGCAGCCTGGATGTCCTCAATGCGCTCTCTGTTGCACCGCATGCCCCGCCGATCACGATTGCCTATGGTGAATCGGCAAGGCATCGTGTTGATCTTTATCCGGGCAACGCAACGGGGCAGGGCAGGCCGGTGGTTGTGTTTTTCTACGGTGGCGCCTGGGCTACTGGATCGCGCAAAGACTATGGTTTTCTTGCACGAACCTTCAATGACATGGGCTATATCGTGGCGATTCCAGACTATCGGCTCACGCCGGAGACCGTTTATCCGGGATTTCTCCATGACAGCGCCGATGCAGTTCGGGCTCTGCTTGATCGTGTACAGGAGTACGGTGGTGATCCGAATCGGATTGTATTGGTGGGACATTCGGCGGGCGCCTACAACGCGATCATGCTGGCCGTGGATCCGCGTTGGTTAGGCGAGCAGAATCGGAAGCGGATCCGCGGTGTGATTGGTCTGTCTTCGCCAGTGAATTTCTTGCCGATTCAGATGCCAGAGGCTCGTGCGGCCTTCAGTTGGCCCAACACGCCCCTGGAATCGCAGCCTGTGGTGCACGTCTCTGCGCAATCGCCGCCGATGCTGCTGCTAACTGCGAGGCGAGATCCCCTGGTTGATCCAGTCATCAATTCCGTAACCATGGCAGAGCGCCTGAGGGCTGCTGGTGTTTATGTCAGCTTTGAAGTGTTTGAGGGACCACTAGGCCTGATCAATCATTCCAATATCGTGGCGACCTTCTCTTCGCGCTTATCGTTTTTGGCGCCCAGCATTCAGCGGGCTAGGGAGTTTGTGGAGCGGGTGGCGCGCTAAGCAAAGCGCCCGGGTGGCGTTCTGGCGCAATATTTGACCTTCGTCAAACCCTTACCCAGAAGCTCCTAGCGCTTGAGAGGTAGACTAGCGGTGTTTGAGATCTTTCAAACACCGTCATCTGGTGCCCGCTTAGCGCGGGTTAAACGGGAAGCTGGTGAGAATCCGGCACTTTCCCCGAAACAGTAACGGGTGGAGTGATCGATGGTGGCCCATCTCCAATGGGCCAGTCACTGGGATTTGCGGTTCCTGGGAAGGCAATCGATCAAGGCGCGCTGTGTGGCGCTACCCCCGGAGTCTGGATACCGGCCGTTGACGTGAACGTTTTTTGTGCTGCCTCGGGGTATGGGTGGACGGAAAGGCGATCATGTCCATGACTCCCGCTCCACGTGTTGTCAGTGCGATTGCACTGGCGATCATTCCCCTGTTTGCCAGCAGTCAACCGTCGAGCAATCCCTCGCCCCAGCAACTTGCCAGCCTTGATCCAGTGGTGGTGACGGCGAGCCGCTATGAGGAACCATTGAGTGCCGCAGGCGTACTGATCGACATAATTGATCGGCAGCGTGTTCTGGACTCTGGAGTTTCAAGTGTTACAGAGATTTTAGATCAGATACCTGGCGTAAGTGTTCGAAGACTCTATGGTCGTCTTGGTGCAGATGCGAGTATTGATATTGGTGCACTCGGTGAGGCGGGCGCTAAAAACGTCCTCGTTCTGATTGACGGTCTTAGAATCAACAATATCGATGATGAGAGTGTTCGATTCGGACAGTTGCCGATTTCCGCGATTGAACGTATCGAAGTTAGAGGGGCCGGAGCCGGAGTCCTCTATGGTGATCGCGCTATGGGAGGGGTTGTTAATATCATCACACGCAGAGATCCAGGAAATGAATTGCATGTCTCGGCGGGGTCTTTTGGGTCTCACAGTGCTGATGCCTATCTCGCAGGAAATCTTGGAGGGGCCACTTTGGGCCTTTCAGTTATGGATGCGAGGTCGAATGGTTATCGCGAACGATCTCGGGTAGAGCAGCAATCTGCCCGGATCAGTCTGCGGTCGGATCCAAGTGCGCAAACCTCATGGGTAGTTCAGGCAAGAATGTTTGAAGAGCGAGCGCAACTGCCGGGTGGAATTAGTATTGCGAAGTTCCAGACAGACCCGCGTGCAGCAAGAAATCCCGCAGACTCCGGCCAAAGAGAAGGGGGTCACCTGTCCCTTGAGGGGCAGCGCAACCTTGGTTCAGATATTCGTGTGTCCCTCACCGGGGGATATGACTTCTCAAGAAATTATGCGGATATGCAGAGTTTCCTTCCTTTTTCCAGTGCTATCAGCACCCGGGAGTCGACTAAATTATTTTTACAGCCAGCGCTCCTCTGGGATGCAGGTTTCGGTACGGTAGTTCGTGCTGGGTTTGATTCATTTATAGCTGAAGCGAATGTTAACGGTGGAAACCAAGTAACACAGGACACGCTTGCGGCCTACTTAACGACAGAAACAAGGCTGAGTCCTGTTTCGACGGTCTTACTTGGTGCGCGGCGCCAGAGTCTTGCAAATCACTTTAAGGTGAATCTAACCTCGCCGGAAGACCGTGATCGTAAATATTTGACGGCTTACAGTATCGGGTGGATGGGTCGGTTAACAGAGAGCGCAACGGCGAGGGTGGGGTACATATCGGGATTTCGATTTCCGACGACTGATGAGCTCTATTACTTCAATGCGAACAGTTTTGTTCCAACCCGGCTTAATCCCGGTGTCAAACCCATGACCTCTGAAGAGTTTTACGCAACCATCGAGTCTCGGCAGCATAGTAGGACTTACTCGGCAAGTCTTCGTGAGATCCGTACCGATGGCGAAATTGGATTCTCTCCGAGTGCAGGCTGTAGTCCAGTAGTTGTCAATGAGGCATGCAATACGAATCTTTATGATACTTATCGATTGGTGATGTCACTAGGGGGGCGCTGGGATCTGAGCTCCGCTACTAACGTAAATCTCACGCTTGATTGGGTCGATTCCGAAATTAAAAGTGGCGTGAACTCAGGGTTTCGAATCCCATATGTTCCACGCACAGTGAGTCGTCTCGGGATCAATCAAGATATTTCTCACGGGCTTAAATTTTCCGGTCGCGTTCACTACCGTGCTCGTATGTACCAAAACGACTACTTCACGAATCTTTCGGATCGTGGATACGAGATCCCTGGGCGAACGTTAATTGATGTTGGGCTGATCGGGCAGCCGCGTCCAAAAGTGCAGTGGGGTTTTTGGATTCGAAACGCGGCGGATCGACGCTACTATGATTTTGGGCGTGATGGGAGCAACGCTTGGGGGGGGGTTTATCCTGGCGATGGCCGATCATTTCACCTAAACGGAATCTTTAAATTCTGACGTCGAATAAGTTTCGAAAAGCCATGTCGGCTGCCCAGGGGAAGTGGTCGCTGCCCTCTGAGCGGAAAAGTTAACGCTCTGGCCGGTAGTAGAAGCGCCCCTTAGTCTATTTTGGTGCTTGATTTTCGGGTGTTTTTCTTTGGTATAACAAAGCTATAACAATAGAGAAAACCATGGCCATCAAGACAAGCATTCGGCGCATCGGCAATTCACGCGGTGTAATCCTGCCCGCGGAAATTCTGCAGGAAGTCGGAGCGGAGGAAGACCTCAAACTCACCGTCAATAACGGGAAGATTGTGCTGGAACCGGTCCGCGCGCTTCGCAAAGATTGGTTCGAAAATGCTGCTGATTATGTTGCACCATTTAATGCAAATGCTGGCTCGGCTGCTCGGCGACATCGGGCAGCTCGGCATGCACCATCTCACCATCCGCGTTGGGGTAAAGCGGCGCACCACAGTCATCGCAATATTCCATGGGCAGCCGCTGCCGGAGCATCACGATGTGCTGGATGCCACTGTCTTTCAGTGTGGTCTCGATCTCTTCGGCGACATCGCTCATCTCATCCTCTGCGCCCAGAAGTGGCCAAACGACACCGTGAATGATTTCCTCTTCTTCGCCCACTGCAAAGCCAACACGGAATTCTTCGAGCTGTCGGTTGTAACATCCGCCGACCACGGCGGTGAGCGCATTTGGCGAGACACTGAGCGTGGTGGCCAGAAACGCAACGGATGCGCGGATTGAGAATGGCCGCGCAGAGCGGTCGGCATCGCGGCAGGCGACGTAATAGGCACGGGGCAGCATGCTCTCAAAGGCACATGCGGGGAGTAGGGGCGCTAGAGCGGCCTGGCTCTGTTCCATCCAGCGTTGCATGACTTGCTCGCGGTTGGCATCGCCAGACTGCCAGCGAAAAATCGCCTCGCCCTGGGGCACGGACACCACCCCGATGATGTAGCGCTGGTCTGCGAGAAATTGCGCGGTTTCTTTTAGCGTTGCAGGATCCACCTTGCAGACCCCTTCCGGCAGGCTCTTGGTAAGGGTCTGCCGTAGATCGGCGGTATCGCAAAAGGTCTCAGGAAGCTGATCCGGTGAAAAAAAATAATTCGCCAATGCCAAGTCAGCTGCCGGGGTGAATACCACTTCAGACAGCGCCTGACTGGTGGCCTTGATCACTGCTGCGGGAATTGGGCGCGTGGGCAGGGGCATGCGCGACCAAGCGAGCACGGGGGCAGCGAATAACAGCACATCGCGGGGGCCATCTGAGGTGGCGGCGACCGCATGTTCGACGCGACCCTCAATCGCATCGGCAAGCTCCTCATAGGCCCGTGATTCACGATCAGCAAGTCGATCCAGCGCGGCGTTCAACGATCCTTCATCACCATCTTTGAGCAGGGATTCGATTTCATGCTCAAGCCGCGATTCCCAGAAATGATCTTCTGCGCGACTACCCGATTGCGCCAGGCCTTCAGCGAATTCGACCAGTACGTCCGCCTCGCGCGAGGCACGTCCGCGCCGGGAAGAAGGAGATTTTTTCATGGCTAATTTGCCTCTGCGAATAGGGTTAATCCGCAATTTTACCGGCAGATCCCCGAGGGGTTCTGCCGGCTTCACCACGCGTTCTGTGTACTGCCTACATCATGGCGGCAGAAGACTGTTCCTCTTCTTGCTGCAGACTGAAAATTGAGGTGTAGCCACCGGACCAATCTGGCGGCAACAGGCAGGGCCTTGGGTCATGGTGGGCCCATGCGGCCCGCTCTCCACGCAGAATCGCCTGATCGTGCGCCGGACGAATGGGATTCACGGTGTAGGGGAATGCGTCTGCCGAGGTGAGCGTGTAGAGCAATAACGGACGCCCCGTGTCGGAGAGATTTTTTGGTGACGCATGCAGTGTTCTGCAATTGTGCAATGTCAGCGAGCCCGCGGGTCCCGTAAGGGTGACGGCCTTCTCCAGGTCCAAGCGCCGCACATCTTCATCGGAGAGGCAGCCTGTCCAAGCGCCGGCGCTGTTGTACTGGGAGGGCATGGGATCCATGAGATGGCTTTTGGGCATGACCATCAGGGGGCCATTATCAGGGCCACAGTCATAAATGTAGGTGCCGATGGTCAGGGGCGAATAGTTGGTGTGCGGCCAGAAGCTGATGTCATAGTGCCATTTCACTTCCTCGCCGCCCTTGGCCCATTTGAAATTAAGTTTGGAGTGGTGGAATTTGACATGTGGTCCGACGAGGTCGGCAACGATGTCGGGCACCGGACCCTTAGTGATATATTCCCAGAAGACAGGATGGTGTTCCGTGGGGTTGGAGACGCGGCGCAGACGGGGCGCATCCGGCCTGTGATCAGGCTCAATGTCAAACACCTTGTCAGACTTTGCAACTGAACGGGATCGCTCAACGAGTTCCTCTGTCGCAGCGCGAAGTTTCTTTAGCCACTCATCTCCAATAATTCGCTCAAGCAAAATATAGCCTTCCGAGAAATAGAACTCGCGTTGTGATTGAGTGAGCACCCGTGGGGGAATTGCAAGAATCTGCTCTGGTGTCATGCGCCTAGTCTCCTTTTTTAATGATGTTGAATAGCTCAGTAATCGGTGCTTACCGTGTTCATGGTGAACGCCTCGATATGGTCGATCAGTTCATCTAGGGCACGGGCAGCCATGCGTTCGTTTCGATCAGCGATGGCCTTGGATACTGCGCCATGAAGCTTGGCCATTAGTTCTGTGTCATCGGTTTGTCGATGATGCATAAACCAGAAGCGGCGAGAAAGTCCGTGCATCAATCCCATTGCTGCTGCGGAAAATTCGTTTCGGGCTGCACGCAAGGACAAATCGTTGAACTCCTTGTCTGCACGAATAAAGCTTTCGTAATCGCCTGTTTTTGCAGCACGATCAAAGCGTTTGGTCAGCTCTTGGAATTCGATGATTTCTTCTGCTGAGGCCCGCCTGGCGGCGCACTTCACTACCAGACGCTCAATCTCGCGACGCGTTTCTAGAAGCCGAAGCTGCCGCTTGATATCGATCTCAGACACCAGGATGCCCCGCTGAGGGATGATGTGGACCAGATGCTCGCGGGCCAGGCGCTGCAGTGCTTCCCGAACCGGAGTGCGGCCAATGCCCAAGTGAGCAGAGAGCTCCGACTCGCTGATGGCCCCACCGGGCGCGAGCTCAAGCGTAACGATCATCTCTTCGATCTTGCTGTAAGCCTGATCGGTAAGGCTCTTGGGTCTTGATTGGATGCGGCTTTTTCTTGCGCCGGTTCCTGCTGGCTTTCGTTTGGCGGGCACGCGGGAAACTGTGCGATTTGCAGTGGCGGTGCTCATGGGGTGTCTCCAGAGAGTCTGCCGAGAAAGGTATTGCGAACGATATCGGCGAAGGCCTGTTGTGGGGGCTGAATCGGGTACGCCTTTGCAAGCCGCACAACATTGAGCCCATCGCCCACAAGCTGCGCAAGCTGACTTTCCTGAATTCCGAAGGCTTTTAAGTCTGTGGGCATGTCCAGTCGCTTGATCAGCGCTCGGGTGAGCGTCGCTGCATCGCGAGCTTGGCCGAGGGGATCTGTCTTTGAGGAACCCGCAATGCGGCCGATTTCGGCAAGCTCGGCTGTTCTTGCGTGCACTAGGTTGTCCATCACATAGGGCAGGAACACCGCATTCGTTCTGCCGTGGGTTTCATGGGTCATGCCCGCCAAGGCATACGCGAGCGCATGCACAGCATGTAGGCCAGCAGTTGCGTAGGAGAGTGCCGCGTACAGGCTGCTGTAGGACATGCCGGTCCTGGCGGTGAGATCTTTCGGCTCGGCAAAGGCGGTCGGTAGGTGCGCAAAGCAGAAGCGAACAGATTCGCGGGCAAACATGATGGTAAGTGGATTACGGCCGCTGTAGGCCGGGTCCGCCTCTTGGGCAGCGCCAAAATCCCGCGCATCCATGGTGATCCAGGATTCGATTGCGTGCGTCAGTGCATCAATGCCGGCATCGGCGGTCACGCGGGGCGGGCAACTCAGTGTCAACTCTGGATCAATGATGGCAATCAGCGGCCGAAGGTCATTGCCCATCAGGGCGACCTTGGTGGCGCTGCCGGGTTGCAGAAAGATCGCGCCCGCGGTGATCTCTGAGCCGGTGCCAGAGGTGGTGGGCAGGGCCACCAGGGGCAAGGGCCTTCCCGGCCAATTGCTATGGCCAACAAATTCCGCTACCGGTCTGCGGTAAGGCAATGTCAGGCTGAGGCCCTTTGCAAGGTCAATATTGCTGCCGCCACCAAGCGCAATCACGGCATCAATGGGCGTGCCACCTGCCTGAGCGAGCACCTCGGCGCTTGCGCGATCACAGAGCTCTGTCGATGGGTCTGGTTCGCCGCTATCGCAGACGAACGTTTTGATTCCCGCCGCATCAAGTGTTGAAGCGAGGCTGGTGACTAGGGGGGTAGATTTACTAAAAAACCGATCAGTCACGATCAGTACCGTGGCCCATCCCCGGCTCTTACAGAAGGGCGCCACACGCTGAATACCACCAGCCTGAACCACCAGGCGAGTCGGGCTGCAGAAAAAAAGGGGGTGTTCGGGCGATAGGGTCATGGTTATTCCGGGGGTAAGTTAAAAGAGGATTGGCTGCCTGGATTCGCTCTTTAGGATACGATTAGAACACAACTAATATATCACTGAGCATTTTGTTGCAAAAGGGGATCCGCGTGATTGATCGGCTTGAGGTGCGCTGTGTGGGGGAGGGTCCGCCCTTGATTCTTGTGCATGGCATCCAGGGCAATGCCGATGCCTGGACTGCTGTGTTGCCTGCGCTCGCGGATGGATTTCGCTGTGTAATGCCCAATCTTCCAGGCAGAAAACTCTCCCCGCGTTGGCGGCCGACAGACGGTCCTATTGAGTCCTTCTACAGCCTCGGACATTACGCCCAAATACTGGCCGAATTGGTGGATCGCCATAGCGACTCGGGTCGATGGCCAGTGCGTATTGCAGGCTGGAGCATGGGTGTAAGCGTGATTTTGGAATATGCCCAGCGCTTTGGACTCGCGTCGGTGGCGGGAATCGCGCTGTGTTCCGGCACACCGAAGGCTGCTTCGGGCGCCCTGTGGTTTAAGTCGGACACGCTTGAGGGGATCATGGGCGAGGCCCAGCGAAGGGCCGAGCGTCTCGGCCTGAAGGATCCTGCCGATCACGAGGCAGTTGCCTGGTCGTGGCGCTCGGTTTTTGCTGCTGATCATGTACAAATTTTATCCACAATCCGCGTACCCACACTGGTGGTGCACGGCGAGCAGGACGACGACTGTCCAGTGGCGCACGGCCAATCGATCGCCAGCGGTATACCGGGTGCCCAATGGTGCCCGTTACCCGGGGTCGGTCATTCCGTCTTTGGTGACTCGGCCGTTACGGTAGGTCAGGCCATGTCGCAATTTTTTCGCGGTTGACAGCCTGGAAGTCGGCTCTTAATATTCCGCCCGTATAAATCTAATATATCACTTGTGTACGAAAGGAGCCCACGATGATGAATGAACGCCAGCGGCGTTTTCGGGAGCAATACAAGAATCGGATTAGCCCTTTTTACAATGGCATCGTGCATGTGGCCGTAATGTTTGCGGTCGGCATCACTGCCATCTGGTACTGCTTATCGCACATCCAGAATGCCACTTGGGAGTGGCTGATCATGATTCCTGTGTTTCTTGCGGGAAATTTTATTGAGTGGGCCATGCATACCTACGTGATGCACCGTCGTATCGATGTATTCGCCTTGCGGGCTATCTATGAGCGTCACACCCGGGAACATCACCAATACTTCACCGATAACGACGTCACTATCGATACGGTTCGGGAATTTCGTATTGTGTTTTTCCCGTGGCGCGTGCTGATTGTACTCGGCGTCTTTGGCACGATTTTGGGATTTATCGCGTCAAAAGTTTTTAATCCAAACGCTGGCTACATTCTGTACATCACGATGGTCGGCCACTACCTGCTGTATGAGACCTTCCATCTCTGCTGCCATGTTCACGAGAACTGGTTTGTGCGCAACATGCCGTTTGTCAACACGATTCGACGCCACCATACGGCCCATCACAACCAGGGCATCATGATGCACAAGAATATGAACCTGACTTTCCCGATCGCAGACTGGTTTATGAAAACCAGTGATTTGAATCGCGGTCTGCTTGGCCATCTCTTTAATGGCTACGACGAAACCCATATCAAGCCCGAATTGAAGCCCATCATTGCGCGGTTTCGGGTATCCGAGATTCAGGATCAGCGCGTGACGCTGGATGGTCCGCAGTTAAGTCCTGAAGAGCAGAAGGCGCTTGCTTAAGGCCGATTCGTATGACAACCAACAGGAGACAAGAATGAAACGACGCCAATTCGTAGGTTCAGCCATTGGGGGGGCTGGACTACTCGCTGCCACGCAGGCGGTAGCGCAAACGAGCGGTCCCACCTATAACTGGAAGATGGCCACCGGCTGGCCTGGCGGTCCGCTCATGGACATTGGCGCCAAGGCCTTTGCGGAGCGCATGGACTTTTTGTCGGGTGGTCGGTTCAAGATCCAGACGTTTCCGGGTGGCGCCTTAGGCAACGCGTTAAAAGTGCCGGAGACTGTGAAAAATGGCCTCGCCGAGTGTGGGCATACCTGGATGGGCTATGACTGGGGCAAGGATCCCACGACCGTACTCTTTGGCGGTTATGCCGGATCCTTTGATACCGAGCGCATGGTGCATTGGCTTTATGAGTCTGGTGGTGCAGACTTGCAGCGCCAGTTCCGGGATGAGGCCGAGGGTGTAATCTCAATGCCCTTATTTATTCGGACGGCAGAGGTGTTTCTGCATTCCCGTAAACCGGTGAAGACCTTGGCCGATCTGAAGGGACTGAAGCTGCGCACTGCCGGCGCCTGGCTGGAGATGGCCAAGGATCTTGGAGCAGCGCCCGTGACCACGGCGGGTGGCGATGTATTCCCGATGCTTGAGCGCGGTGCGATCGATGCGACAGAGTGGGGAACCTTGTGGGAAAACGTTTCACCTGGCTTTTATAAGGTCGCCAAATACCTGATCTATCCAGGCGTCCATCAGCCCACCGCACCGTTTGAGTTGGTCATCAACAAAAACGTCTGGGCCAAGATGCCTGCTAACGACAAAAAGCTTGTCGAACTCGTGGCCAAGCTAGTCACAATGGAGAGTTGGATGCGTATCGGTGCCGAGGATGCGAAGGCCTTCGATTTCTATAAGAAACAGGGTGTCCAGGTCATTGAGTTGGCCGACGAAGTCCAGTTCGCAGCCCGCAAGATTGGTCTATCGTGGGCTGACAAGACGGCCAAGGAAAACAAGTTCAAATGGTTTGCTCGTGTTCATAAGAGTCTGCAAGACTTTGAGGCTGCGTGGACCGAGGCCGACGACTATCGTAAGGTCAAAGTGAAGAAGGCCTAAGGTAGTTCTTTCCGCTATGGATACCCAGAGGGTATCCATAGCGTTTCACTCGGGGGGAGAAGATGAAAGAAGCAATCGCTCGACTTGAGCGGGCGGTGGAGCTTATGGGTGTGGCTTCCGCGATGCTGCTAGTGCCACTGGTGCTGGCCACTACATGGGAAGTCGTGGCCCGTTATGTGTTCGGTGCGCCAACGATTTGGGCCTACGAGGTCGGTTATTTCCTAACAGGGAGCCACTTTCTTCTAGGCTTGTCTTACACCCTAAAGCACGGCGAACATATTCGGATTGACATTTTCAGCACCAAGATGAGCCCAGCGCTACGGCGGCAGATTGATTTGGTGATGTATGCCTTGGTTACGATTGTCATGGCGTGGCTGACTTACGCGCTGTTGAACTATCTTCTGAATGGACTCGCCGCCGGCGAGCGCACAGGCCAGTCTGCGTTGAACCTGCCCGTTTGGCCGTTTCGTCTGGTGTTTGTCATCGCATTTTTTACGTTCACCGTACAACTTATTCTTGAATTTCTTAAAACGCTCGTGATGCGCCATCGGCAGGGAACTTAATTACCATGGACTACTTGCCTTTTCTGATGCTGCCGATGGCCTTTATCCTGATGTTCCTGGGAACGCAGGTGGCCTTTGCCATGATCCTTACCGCAGTCACCTTTGGTTTGATTACCTTTGGTGATCGTGTGGTGTTCCAGTTCATAGAAAAGATCGACGATCTCTCTTCGAACTTTGTGTTTGCCGCGATTCCGTTATTTGTGTTTATGGGATCCATGTTGGAGAAATCTGGCATTGCAGACCGTCTGTTCGAGGCGATTCATATTTGGACACGACGCCTGCCAGGTGGACTTGCATTGGCCACCGTGATGATGTGCATCATCTTTGCAGCCTCAAGCGGCGTGATTGGTGCCACGGAGTCGGTGGTGGGCTTGTTGACCATCCCTATCATGCTGCGCTATGGCTATAACAAAAGCCTGATCAGCGGTGTGATCTGTGCTGGGGGGTCTCTGGGAACCATTATTCCGCCCTCGGTCGTGGTGGTGGTGATGGGTCCGCTTGCCAATGTATCGGTAGGCGATCTGATGTACGGCATGCTGATCCCCGGTCTGGTGATGGCAGCCCTGTATCTTGTTTATATTTTCGCTCTCTGCGTGATCAAGCCAGAGGCAGGCCCGCGAATTCCCCGTGAACCGAATGAACCTTCATTTACAGAGAAGCTCTGGATCAGCAGCCGAAATCTCGTGCCGCCATTGTTTATGATTTTTGCGGTGTTGGGTTCAATTCTTCTTGGTTGGGCCTCGCCAACAGAGGCGGCTGCTATTGGGGCCCTCTGCTCAGTTCTGCTCACCATCCTATATCGCCAGTTCAGCATACGTGGCCTGTATGAGGCCTTGCTGAAGACCCTTCGGGTCACGGCAATGATCATGGCCGTGTTGCTGGCAGGCACGTTATTTACGGGGGTGTTTATCGGATCTGGGGGTATCAACACAGCGAATCAGGTGATTGCAAGCATGTCACTTTCGCCCTGGATGCTTCTGGCCCTTCTGCTGTTCATTGTATTTTTGGCAGGTTTTTTCCTCGATTGGATCTCGATCGTACTGATCTTTATTCCCATCTTTGTGCCGCTGATTCAGGCTGCTGGTTTTGATCCGGTGTGGTTCTGTATCCTGTTCTTGATCTTGATTCAGACCAGCTATTTGACACCGCCGATGGCGCCCGCGATCTTTTATCTGCGGGCCGTTGCGCCACCCGAGATCACCATGGCCCACATGTATCGGGGAATGGTGCCATTCATTTCATTACAGGTACTGACCTTGGTGATTGTCATGGTGGTGCCGCAGACCGTGACATGGCTGCCTAGCGTGATGTTGCAGTTTCGCTGAGGTGTTTATCAACACTACGTGGGGGGCAATCCCCGCGTAGTGTTGCTTGAGCCGAAAGTCGCGCAGCGAGACAATAGCGTTCGGAATTGAGATCAAGGGAGAGCAGGGCAATGCAGGATCGACCAGAGCCGCCGGGTTTGGAGAGCATTCTCGGTGTTTTTGCATCGCAACGAGATAATCTCTTGCCGATTTTGCAGGCGGTGCAGGCCGCCCTGGGTCATGTGCCCGCAGAAGCAGTCGCCCGTATTGCAGAACACCTCAATCTGTCCCGCGCAGAGGTCCACGGCGTGGTGACATTCTATCACGACTTCCACGAGTCTCCCCAGCCCGGCCGACAGGTGCGCGTATGCATGGCCGAGGCCTGCCAATCGGTTGGGGCCCGCCAACTGGCAAAAGACATCGCCCAGATCACAGGCTGTGAGTTACACAGCAGCAGCCCTGATGGGCGCTACAGCGTGGTGCCGATCTACTGCCTTGGCCTCTGCGCCTGCGGGCCAGCGGTGATGGTAGATGGCGAGATTCATGGCAGGGTGTCACCGGAGAAGATTGGTCGCCTGCTCAATCAGGAGTCTCCGCGTGACTGAGGTCTTTGTTCCCCTGGACTCCGCAGCCCGGGCCTGTGGTGCAGATGCAGTCGCCCGGGCGCTTTCTCAGGAGGCGGCGCGGCGTGGCATCGAATTAAACATTCGGCGCAATGGCTCACGCGGCATGGCCTGGCTTGAGCCCATGGTTGAGGTGCAGACTCCCTCGGGACGCATGGCCTATGGTCCCGTTAGTGTGGAGGACATCCCCAGTTTGTTGGATGGGAATTTCCATTCGGGTGGCGGGCATGCCTTGGCACTCGGCCTAACGGAGGAAATTGATTTTTTAAAGCGCCAGGAGCGGCTGACATTTTCCCGTGTGGGTGAGACCGAAGCGCTCTCGTTTGCGGACTATTCCGCACATGGGGGCCTCCAGGGCTTGAAGCGTGCCTTGGAGATGACCGCCGAGGCCATTGTGAAAGAGGTCACGGATTCGGGACTGCGTGGACGGGGTGGTGCAGCATTTCCCACTGGCATCAAATGGGAGACGGTACGCAAGGCCGAAGGCGACCAGAAATATATTGTCTGTAATGCCGATGAAGGTGATTCCGGAACCTTCGCCGATCGGATGCTGATGGAAGGTGATCCTTTCTGTCTGATCGAGGGCATGGTGATTGCGGGCCTCGCTGTTGGGGCCACCAAGGGATTCATCTATCTTCGATCTGAGTACCCGAACACGATTGCGGTGTTTCAGCAGGCTTTATCGATTGCTGAGCAGCAGCAGTTGCTTGGGGCCAGTGTTTTGGGTTCAGGAAGCTCTTTTGAGCTCACAC
>VERJ01000062.1 GCA_018882795.1 Burkholderiaceae bacterium
CCCCCGAGTGCGACCCCCGCCACTGCGGCAATCACCGGCTTGCGTGCCGTGCGGATGCGCTCCCAGTTACGGGTAATGAAATCGGTTTTGTAGGCGTGCATGTAGTCGAAATCTTTCATGAACCCGATATCGGCACCCGCAGCAAAGGCCTTATCGTTGCCAGTCAGGACCATGCAGCCAATGTTCTCGTCGGCCTCGAAGCGATCCACCGCCGCAGAGATACCATCGACCACATCGTTGTTCAGAGCATTCATCGCCTCAGGGCGATTGATGCGGATCAGTCCGACTCTTCCGTGGACTTCAGTAAGGACGACATCTGCCATTTTTTCTGCTCCATGCAGCGGCCCGTTAGGGCCGCTGCAATCAGGTTCACATTAACAATCAACAGGTTTTACTGCGCAAAGACCCACTTGCCACCCTTAACTTCCAGCATGCGGAAAGCCGAAAGATCCAGACCCATGTGATCCGTAGGGGACATGTTGAACGTGCCACTGGTGAGCACCAGGCCCTTGGTAGCCTCAATCGCATCGCGCACCTTGGCCTTATCTGTGGTACCAGCACGCTTCATGGCATCGACCGCAAGCATCAGACCATCGTAGGCATAGCCACCGAAAGTCGAGACATCGGTGTTGTACTTGGCCTTATAAGCTCTTTCATAAGCGGTCACGATCGGCTTTTGTGGATCGTTGGCTGGGAGCAATTCCGGCACGAGCTGTGCAGGAGATGGCAGGCGGACACCTTCTGCAGCAGCGCCAGCAAGCTTTAAGAATTCGTCAGATGCCACGCCGTGTGCGTGATAAAGAGGCAGGTTGATGCCCAACTGACGGTAGTTCTTGGTCACAATCGCAGGGCCCTGGCCGAAACCAAATACGAACACGGCCTGGACCCCAGGTGTGTTGCGAATCTTGGTGAGCTGCGGACTGATATCGGTATCTTTTGCGCCATAGGTTTCGTTGGCCACAAAAGTGATGCCGTATTTAGCAGCCATGGCTTCAGACTCTTTCTTGCCTGACTGGCCAAAACCGGATGTCTCGGAGAGCAGAGCCACTTTTGTGTAACCCTTTTTCTTCATGTCCTCGAAGACTTTTTCTGCAGCCATACGATCGGTCTGAGGTGTCTTGAAGACCCACTTCTTCACGGGCTCCACCACGACCACAGCACCGGCAAAAGAGACAAACGGGATCTGGGCCTTTTCAACCAGCGGCACCATCGACATGGTGCTGCCAGTATTGCTGCCGCCAAGGATGATGTCGACTTTATCGTCCTCGATCAGGCGCTTGGCAAAGGCGTTGGCCTTGTTGGCATCACTGCCGTCATCGTAATGAATGAACTGCAGCTTACGACCCAGCACACCGCCTTTGGCGTTGATGTCATCAACATAGAGCTGAAATGTCTTTAACTGTGGATCCCCCAGAAACGCGGCCGGGCCGGTGACTGAGAGCACGGAGCCGATCTTGATCGGCGCCTGCTGGGCCATCGCCACCACACTGCCTAACAGCAACGCGGTACCGGCCAGAAGTTTTTTGAGTGTATTCACGAACTAGTCTCCTTTGTTAAGAAAGAAAAACAACGTACTTCAACTCCCTTGCTTCAAACCCTTTCAATGATCATGGCAATGCCCTGACCTACCCCGATACACATCGTGCAGAGGGCATAACGCGCCTTTCGGCGTTCCAGCTCCACCAAGGCGGTGGTGACCAAACGCGCACCACTCATCCCAAGGGGATGGCCCATGGCGATCGCGCCGCCATTGGGGTTCACATGAGCCTCGGCATCGCCCAGGCCCAGATCACGCAGGACCGCAAGCGCCTGTGCCGCAAAGGCCTCATTCAGTTCAATCACTTCCATCTGCGACAAGGACATGCCGGCCTTCGCCAGCACCTTGCGCACCGCCGGCGCAGGGCCGACACCCATAATGCGCGGCATCACGCCGGCCGTGGCCATCGCCACCACGCGGGCGCGAGGTTTTAATCCATGTCTGGCGGCGGCCTGCTCAGAGGCAAGGACCAGGGCACAGGCACCGTCATTCACACCTGAAGCATTGCCCGCAGTCACGGTCAGCTCAGGGCCATTCACGCCCTTGAGTTTGGCCAGCATCTCCAGTGTGGTCTCGGGACGCGGATGCTCATCGGTGTCGAAAATCTTGGGGTCACCCTTCTTCGACGGAATCGTGACGGCCACGATTTCATCTTTAAAACGGCCTGCGGCATTGGCGGCTGCCCAACGCTGTTGGGAACGCAGGGCAAACGCATCCTGATCCGCCCGCGAAATATGAAAATCTGCGGCCACGTTATCCGCTGTCTGCGGCATGGAGTGCGTGTCGTAGAGTTTCTTCATCAACGGGTTGGGGAATCGCCATCCGATGGTCGTGTCATAGATGGCCGCTGAACGAGACCAGGCCGACTCTGCCTTGGCCATCACAAACGGCGCCCGCGACATGCTCTCCACGCCGCCGGCGATCATCAACTCCGTTTCACCCGATTTGATCGAACGGGCTGCAAGGCCGATGGCATCCATGCCCGAGCCACAAAGCCGATTCACGGTGGTGCCCGGCACCCCGGTCGGCAGGCCCGCCAACAGGCCTGACATACGGGCCACATTACGATTGTCCTCGCCTGCCTGATTGGCGCAGCCGTAGATGATGTCCTCTACTGCACCCCAATCCACTTTTGAATTGCGCTCCATGAGCGCCTTGAGTGGAATCGCGCCAAGATCATCGGCCCGCACAGCGGCCAACGTACCGCCGTAGCGGCCGATGGGTGTGCGGATTGCGTCACAAATGAATGCTTGTGTCATTGGCTGTTCCTTTTAGGACTGCTTGGGCCGCAGATCGATCACGCGCTGGGCCTTGCCAACCTCGATGCGCGGCAGGGCTCCGGCCGCAAGCACAGAAATCTTGGTGGTGACACCAATGATGGTCTTGATGTGATGCTGCAGCTCTTTGCCCGCCGTCTGCACTTCGCTACTTGTCAACTTTCCAGAGACCTCAGGCTGCAATTCGCAGCGGACCTCCACGTTATCCAGGTGCCCATCACGGGTCACCACGATCTGGTAGTTCCCGGAGAACTTGGGTTCACGCAGGATTTGCTCCTCGATCTGACTCGGGAACACGTTCACACCACGGATGATCAGCATGTCATCCGTGCGACCAGTGATTTTCGCGAAGCGCCTAAATGATCGGGATGTTGGGGGCAGCAGCCGGGTCAGGTCACGGGTGCGATAACGAATGACCGGGAATGCCTCCTTGGTGAGCGAGGTGAATACCAATTCACCCTCTTCGCCATCCGGCAGGACCTCTTCGGTCTCGGGATCGATGATTTCGGGATAGAAATGGTCTTCCCAAATCACTGGGCCATCCTTGGTTTCGATGCACTCACTGGCCACGCCAGGACCCATGACTTCCGTCAGTCCGTAAATATCCACAGCATCAATACCGAGTTTGCGTTCGATCTCACCACGCATGCCCTCGCCCCAGGGCTCAGCACCAAAGATGCCCGTGCGTAATGAAATCTCACCAGGACCAATGCCCATCTTCTCGAAGGCCTCGGCCACAACCAGGGAATAAGACGGCGTGACCATGATGATGTCCGGCTTGAAATCCATGATCTGTGAGACTTGCTTTTCAGTCTGTCCGCCAGACATCGGCACCACCGTACAGCCCAAGCGCTCGGCGCCATAGTGGGCACCCAGTCCGCCAGTGAACATGCCATAGCCATAGGCCACGTGCACCATATCGCCGGGCCGACCACCTGCTGCATAAATGGAGCGGGCGGTAAGGTTGGCCCAGTTATCCAGATCATTCATGGTGTAGCCCACCACAATGGGCTTGCCCGTGGTGCCACTTGAGGCATGCAGCCGCAGAATCTTCTTGCGGGGCACGGCGAAAAGCCCAAAAGGATAGTGATCCCTCAAATCATATTTGGCCATGAAGGGAAATTTCGAGAGATCCGAAAGCCGCTTCAAATCGCTGGGATGCACACCCTTTTTCTTGCACTTGGCCCGGTAGGGCTCAACATTGTCGTAAGCGTGCTTGACCGACCACTTCAGGCGCTTGAGCTGTAGCGCAGAGATCTCATCTCGGCTGGCTGTTTCAATCGGATGCAATCCACCACTTTTTTTTGCTTTGCTTTTAGGCATTTTGTCTGTCTCCCGAAGTTCCCTATTGCATGTTTATTTTTTTGATTTCGTACCGCTATGCGTGATCGGCCTGCTCCAGACCGGCAATGACTTCGCCATTGATGCGATAACTCTTGCCACGAAAGAGCGCCAAGGTCTTGCCGGAATCGTCTTTTACTGTCACATCATAGACACCCGTGCGGCCGGAGAGCGACTGCTCGATAGCTTCTGCAGAGAGCGTTGCGCCCTCCTTGCCCGGTGCTAAAAAATCGATATGGCAGGCGGATGCCACGGTGGCCCTGTTGTAGCTGTTGCAGGAATAGGCAAAGGCGGTATCGGCCAGACTGAAGATCATGCCGCCATGGCAAATATGATGGCCGTTGACCATGTCAGATCTCACCACCATGGTCAGCAGCGCATAGCCCGGACGAATCGCCACAATCTTGATCCCCAGCGCCTGTGCGGCGCGATCACGGGAAAACATGGCATCCCGGGTGGCTTCAGCCAAGGCCTGAGCCTCGGCAATTGATGGTTTGTGGTGTTCAGTCATGAAGTTTCTTCTTTGCAAAAACCTTTTGTTGAATTAGGGGTGAAATACGATAGCGGTCCTCGCCGTAGCTCGCGCCAAGATTGGCCAGCACCTGAGCAACCTCAGGCACGCCAATCTGATCCGCCCAGGCCAGCGGTCCCTTGGGATAATTCACACCCAGGCACATGGCGGTATCCGCGCCCTTAGCATCACACACGCCCTGGTTCACGGCATCGGCCGCTTCATTAGCGAGCATGGCCACAGCACGCATCACGGTGAGTCCAGGCACATCGGCAAAGCGCGATACCTTCAGGCCTGCGGCCTGAAGCAGGCCAATCGCAGCAGCGGCTGCAGTTGCATCACACTGCGCTGCGACACTCATTGCAAGACGTGTGGCCTTGTTGTAATCCAACGCCAAGTCAATCAGCACAACATTGGCGACTGACTGCTCCGCAGATCTGCGGGTTGCAGTGCGGCCATCGGTGACATAGATCACCGCCTCGCCCACTTCAGCAATGCGGCCATCGGAAGATACCGCCGATTTGAATGCAACACCGGCCGACTCGAGCCGAAGGGCCAAAGCCTTCGCTGCAGCGGACTCTCCACAGATCGTCGCGTTGGCGGGTTTTACGGCCGAGGCAGTCTCAGTCTGAGGCTGTGGATTCACCGCGCCCTCGCGGTAGTCATAGAACCCCCGGCCAGTCTTCTTACCAAAAAAACCAGCATCCACCAGCTCCTGCTGAATCAACGAGGGCAGAAAACGCTGATCGTTGTAAAACGCATTCCACACCGTACGTGTGACTGCGAAATTCACGTCATGTCCGATCAGATCCATCAACTCAAAGGGCCCCATGCGAAACCCACCCGCCTCGCGACAGCAGGCATCGATGGTGGCAGGATCAGCCCCACCCTCCTGCATGACCCGCAGGCCCTCTGCGTAGTAGGGCCGGGCCACGCGATTCACAATGAAACCAGGGGTCGAGCGCGTATGCACTGGCGATTTGCCCCAGGCTGCAGCGGTTGCGTACAACGTGTCGGCAGTTGACTGATCCGTGGAGAGCCCGGAGACGATTTCCACCAGCGCCATCAGCGGTGCAGGATTAAAAAAATGTAGGCCACCCAGCCGCTCGGGCCGCTGCAGTGCCGCGCCGATGGCGGTCACCGAGATAGCAGAGGTGTTCGTGGCAAGCAGGCACTCCTTGGACACAAGCGCCTCCATGTCTTTAAAGAGCTGCTGCTTGGCCTGAAGATTTTCAACAATTGCCTCGACCACCAGACTGCTGTCGGAGAGATCGGCGATCTGCTCGGCGGGCTTAAGCCTTACGCCAGCAGCTTCAGCAGCCTCTTTACTGAGTTTGCCCTTCTCAGCGAGTCGCGCAAATTTGGCGCGGATACCCTCTGCAGCTTTCTGCGCGGCGCCAGGACGGTTATCCAGCAGACGCACAACATGGCCCGCCGCAGCAGCGACCTGAGCAATGCCTGCGCCCATCGCGCCGGTGCCAACGACCGACACCACGGCAGAAGTGGGGAGTGCCTGGGACATGAAATTATTCCCCAGTAAATTTAGGTGCGCGTTTTTCCATGAAGGCCGCGACGCCTTCAGCGTAATCCGGACTCCAGCCGAGCTCGCGCATAAAGCCGGCTTCCATAGAGAGTTGTTGCTCAAGTGTGTGCGTGGGCGCGGCCTGCATGGCCTGACGAATACGGACCAGGGCCTTGGTGGGCATGACTGCAAGCTGCGCAGCGAGTCCATCCACTGTGGCAGCCAAGTCTGCATCCTCGACACAACGCCAGATCAGGCCCCAGGCCTCGGCTTTTTCAGCGGGCAATTTATCGGCCAACATGGCCAGGCCCATGGCGCGGGCCATGCCCACGCGCTGGGGCAGAAACCAGGTCCCGCCGGTATCGGGAATCAATCCAATCTTGGAAAACGCCTGCATAAACGAGGCAGACTTGGCGGCAATCACCAGATCACAGGCCAGCGCAATGCTGACACCCGCACCAGCCGCAACCCCATTGATCGCTGCAATGGTGGGCACCCGCAGGCTGGCTAACCGCATGATCAGTGCTTTGTAATGGCGCTCCACCACATTGCCCATGTCGGGCACCTTGCCATTGATGATTGCAACAGAAGGATCAGCAAGATCCTGTCCGGCGCAAAACCCGCGGCCCGCACCCGTGATGACCAGCACACGAATCGATTTGTCCTCCTGAATCTGATCCAGCGCATCGCGGACCTCCGCATGCATGGCCTCGGTGAAGCTATTGAGCTTATCGGGCCGATTCAGTGTCAGTCGCGCCACGCCATTGGCAGCCGCGAATGTAATGTTCTCAAATGCCATGGCGGCCTCTTAGACGTGGTAGCGGCGCTGCACAACACGGAAACGATTGGCCACAAAAGCTGAATCCGCATACGAGGCATTTGCAGCGGGATTGCCGCCCGTGCCGTGGTAGTCCGAAAATGCAGCAGACTGATTTACAAACACACCACCCGTGAGGTTGATGGAGAGCGCCACCTTGGAGCGCCATGTGGCCGTTGTCATGGCATCAATCACATCCTGCTTTTTCGAATAAACGCCTGCGGTCAGTGCGCCATGGGTGCTGGTGACACGCTCCGAAAGCGCGATCGCAGCTGCAGTGTCAGCCACCCTCACCACAAAACTGATCGGCCCGAAACGCTCTTCCATGTAGGCCTTTTCATCAGCCGCATCGCAAGCCAGCAGCACGGGCGTACGGACGAGGGCCTTCGGAAATTCTGGGTTATCGAGCTTTTGCGAACGCAGCACCACACGGCCAAACACACCGCTTTCGGCCTCGGCCACGCGTTTTAATGTGTCTGCGGACTGCACGGCGCCGAGTACCGCATGTGCGACTTCCGGCTTGGAGAGGAAGCCCTCAATTGCCTTGGCCAGATCATTGCAGACATCATCGAAAGATTTGTGGCCCTCATCGGTGTCGATACCGCCGGCAGGCACAAAGATCGCCTGCGATGTGGTACACATCTGACCCGAATACAACGACAAGGTGAAGGCCAGGTTACGCATCATGGCCTTATAGGCATCCGTCGAATCGATCACAATATTATTCACACCGGCCAATTCCGCGTAGACCTGGGCCTGACGGCAATGATCGATCAGCCACTGGCCAAAGACATTGCTGCCGGTGAAGTCAATGGATTTCACCGAAGGATGGGTCACCAGCTGCTTGGTGGCCTCGCGGGCAGGCGCCACACAGAGTGACAC
>VERJ01000083.1 GCA_018882795.1 Burkholderiaceae bacterium
CAAACAAGGCCCATGGGCTCGCCCTGCTCCAACGCTTTGCTGTAGAGATCATCTGCAAAGGCAAGATCGGACTCGGCGGCATCGCTTTCATCGAAATAGCTGCCAAGATTGATCAGTGCCCGCAGCTCGCCCAGAGCGATGGCCTGCTTGTAGTAGCGAATCGATTCATCCCGGTTGGGTTCGGTGCCCAGGCCGTTTTCCGCCATTTTTCCAAGGTTAAATAGCGCAATCGCCCTGCTTAATTCATCGACACCCTCTTCCGCTAAGCGCCTGATCTGCTCAAAGGCCGCGGGGTAGCGGGCCTGGGCCGATGCGGCCTGCGGATCTTCAGGAGAAAAAAGCGAGACCGCCAGATCCAGGGCCGCAAACCAGTGCTGCGATGAGCCAGCCGCAAACTGCCGGGTGTAATTCAGAAAATCCTGCGCGCAGGTGCTTTGGCTGATTTCCGACCAGATCAGGTCTTCAATGATCGCATTGCTGTAGATGTTGGCCATGGGGGCGGTCTCCAAGTTGCTGCTGAAGAAGAGCCTCCAGTATTGGTCCGGCCTGGCTCACAGACTGAGCGACTGGTGAATGCCCGAGCAATTTGCTGGATTTCTATAGGCATCAGAGACAAATCCCGATAGGATGCTCTGAGTAGCTCATTTGGTGAGCTATAAGCCATGCACAGTCCGGAGGCATGTACATGAATCGGCTGGAGAGGGTCTACAAGATCGACCAGATGCTGCAGGAGCGCAAGGTGGTCCCCCGCGAGACCTTCCTCGAAGAGCTTGAAGTGTCGCTCGCCACGTTTAAACGTGATCTCGAACACATGCGAGACCGTTTAAACGCTCCCGTAGTCTGGGACCGTGATTTAAACGGCTATCGGTTCGCCAATGAACCGCAGAAAGGCCGCGGCCCCCGATACCAGCTCCCCGGCCTGTGGTTTAACCAGGAGGAAGCGACCGCCCTGGTATCCATGCAGCACCTGCTGTCTTCCATTGATCAGGGCAAGCTACTTGCGCCACACATTGAGCCGCTGATGTCCCGAATCGACTCAATTCTTGGTTCGGGCGAAACATCATCGAAAGAGCTGCGCAAGCGGATCAAGGTGGTGAATTTTCATTCCCGGCCTGCCAATGCGAAGTTCTTTTCCGAAGTGGGCTATGCGCTTCTGAACCGCAAACAGATTCATATTGAGTACTACGCCCGGGGCAAGAACGAAACCACCCAGCGGGATGTCTCGCCACAGCGGCTGTGTTTCTATCAGGCCAACTGGTATCTGGATGGCTGGTGTCACTGGAAGAAGGAACTTCGCACCTTTGCCATTGACAGCATTCGGGCAATCCAACTGCTTGATACAAAGGCTGCGGAAATGCCCGCCAAGGACCTCGACGCCCATCTGGCTTCTGGTTATGGCATCTTTAGTGGCGTCAATGTGAAAACAGCAAAACTGAAGTTCACGCCCGAGCGGGCCCGGTGGGTAGCCGCCGAGAACTGGCATGGCCAGCAGGTCTCAAGCTTTGATAAAGACGGCAACTACCTGCTGGAGGTGCCCTACTCCGATGACCGCGAACTGATGCTGGACATCATGCGCCACGGTGGGCATGTAGAGGTATTGGCACCCAAGGAACTGCGCAGAAAAGTTTCGCAGGCCCACGCGGAGGCGCTTCGGGTTAACAGTTAGGGCTTGTGAGCGAAGTCTAGCCACACATCACTGGGTTTTAGGATGGCGTCCCCTAGGGGATTCGAACCCCTGTACTCACCGTGAAAGGGTGATGTCCTAGGCCTCTAGACGAAGGGGACCCGTGAAA
>VERJ01000084.1 GCA_018882795.1 Burkholderiaceae bacterium
AATCGGCCCTGACGGCTGCCAACGCTGCCTATGAGACGGCTTCCAAGGCTGCCAAGCAGGCTGTTGCCGCCGTTGAGCAGAACGTTCAGTCGGCCACCAGCGCCAGCCTGAAGGCTGCCTCGACTGCGCTGAAAGCGGCTTAATCCGCAGAGTCAGCAAGTCTGCAAGCAAAAGGCCCGCGATTGCGGGCCTTTTTCTTGGGGCGTCACGCGAGGTGTCAGGTACCGTGCCTGACACATATACCTATACTCGCCAGGCGGGGATGCGCCATCCGTAAACAATCGCCAGCACCCGCAGGGCGGCGGTTAGGCAGAGGGCCGTGATCATGCTGATCGTCTCTGAGATGCCGCTTTGCTGCATCAGAATCAGCACTGTCCCGCCCAGCAGAGCGAACACCGCGTAGGGCTGATGATCAGAGAAGGCTTTTGGAATTTCATTACAGAAGACATCGCGCAGCACGCCGCCGAAAATGGCCGAGACCACGCCCATCAGCACGGCTGCAATGCCCGGCAGGCCAGATGCCAATGCGATCTGTGTGCCCAATGCCGTAAACAATCCCAGGCCGAGGGCATCAGGAATCTGAATGGCACGCTCTGTGAATTGCAGATGCCGCCCACGCATCAGCAGCATGGCCAGGATGCACAGGCCCAGCAATACCCAGAGCCAATACGAGTTTTCAATCCAAAAGAAAGGCCGACGATCCAGCAGAATATCCCGCAGGGTTCCGCCTCCAAAGGCGGCCACACCCGAGACCATGCACATCCCCACCGGGTCAAGCTGTTTGCGGGCGCCGGCAATCAAGCCGGAAAACGCCAGCGACACTGTGGCAATGATCTCCACGGCAAGCTGCAGATGCGCTAGCGAATATTCCAAGCGGACCTCAGGCTTCGCTACTGCGCGTGGGCGGGAAGAAAACGCTCCGCAAGCCGCACAAAGAGCCCCGCGCCGGTCTGCAAGATGTTGTCATTGAAATCATAGGCGGGATTGTGCACCATGCAGGAGCCCTCACCAGCGCCATTGCCCACCAGCAGATAACTGCCGGGCACGCGTTCTAACATGTAGGCAAAATCCTCGCTGCCCGAGAGTGGCTGGCCATGGGCAGTGACTCGGGATGGGTCTAATGATGCAGTAGCGACCTCAGTGGCAAACTCGGTTGCCTCATCGTGATTGACCAGTACAGGATAGCCGTAGCGATAGCTGATCTCAGCAATCACGCCGTAACTCTTTGCCTGCAACTCCACCACTTCTCGTAGTCTTTTTTCCAGCATCTCACGGGTGGATTGCGACAGCGATCGGACACTGATCTCAAGTTTTACTTCATCCGGAATCACGTTGTTGGCCTGACCACCATGAATAGCGCCTACCGTGATCACGGACATATCGAGTGGATTGGTGTTGCGCGACACGATGGTTTGCAGCGCCATCACAATGGCGGAGGCCGCCACAATCGAATCGGTGGCCTGGTGCGGCAGTCCGCCGTGTCCACCCGCGCCGCGCACCACTACCGTGACGTAATCAGAGGAGGCCATGAATGCGCCTTTGCGCAGCACCACGTGGCCTTCGGGAATGCCCGGCATGTTGTGCATGCCAAAGATCGCATCACAGGGATAGCGATCAAAAAGACCGTCTTTCATCATCGCTGCTGCACCACCAAGGCCTTCTTCGGCGGGCTGGAAAATCAGATTCACAGTACCGGAAAAATTCCGGGTGTCCGCCAGGTAATGTGCTGCACCCAGGAGCATTGCCGTGTGGCCATCATGG
>VERJ01000063.1 GCA_018882795.1 Burkholderiaceae bacterium
ATCGCCCGCACCTTTCAAAATATTGAACTCTTCGAGCAGGCCACGGTGTTGCAGAACCTCTTGATCGGTCATCATATTCGCAGCGCTACCGGGCTGATCAGTCATCTGCTGTTTTTGCCCAAGACCCGTCGACAGGAGATCGCGGCCCGCGAGCATGTGGAGCGGGTGATCGATTTTTTAAATCTCCAGAAGTATCGCGACAGCATGGTGGCAGGGCTGCCCTATGGCGTACGCAAGGTGGTTGAACTGGGCCGTGCCTTGTGCATGCAGCCGGAGTTGCTGCTGCTCGATGAACCCTCATCCGGATTAAATCCCGAGGAGACCGATGATTTGGTCTACTGGATACGCGATATTGTGTCGGAGCTGGGCGCCACCGTGATCATGGTCGAGCACGACATGTCGTTGGTCAATCGCGTGTCGACCCGTGTGGTGGCCATGAATCAGGGCCGCGTGATCGCGGTGGGCACTCCCACCGAAGTGCAGCAGCATTCGGAAGTGGTGCGGGCCTATCTTGGCGCCGAGGAGATGCCGTGAGCAGCCAGCAGACATCATCCACCAACGATGACTTGCTGGTGGTCTCCTCGGTTGAAGCGGCCTATGGTCCGATCAAGGCAATTCGCGGGGTGAGTCTGCGTGTAAAACCTCAGAGCATCGTCACGCTTCTGGGGCCTAATGGCGCGGGTAAAACAAGTCTGCTGAAAACGATTTCTGGTGTGCTGGAGCCCCGCCGCGGCGGCATTACGTTTTGCGGTGAAGCGATTGCCGGGCTTGATCCCGCCCGCATTGTGCGCATGGGCCTGAGCCATGTGCCGGAAGGCCGAGAGGTCTTTCCGCTTTTAAGTGTGCACGAGAATCTGCTAATGGGGGCGTTTACCCGAGAGGACCGTGATGCGGTGGCCCGGGATCTGGAGGTCGCCTATGGCTATTTTCCCGTGCTGGCCGAGCGCAGGCATCAGGATGCAGGCCTGCTCTCCGGTGGGCAGCAGCAGATGCTGGCGATTGCCCGCGCGTTGTTATCGAACCCCCAGATGATTCTCATGGATGAACCAAGCCTGGGCCTAAGCCCAAAGCTCACCAAAGAGATTTTTGAAATCATTCGCCGCATCAATGGTGAGCAGGGCAAGAGCATTCTGCTGGTGGAGCAAAACGCCCACATGGCGCTGCAGGCTGCTGATTATGGCTATGTTCTGGAAAATGGCCGTATCGTTTTGGAGGACAGCTGCGATCGGCTGCGTCAAAAAGAAGACATCCGCGAGTTTTATCTCGGCATGAAGCAGCAGGGTGTACGCGGCGAACGCCGCTGGAAAAAGAAAAAGACCTGGCGTTAGAGGCGATCAATGCGTTATCTCTGGAATATGAATCACGAGTTCGAGCAGGCGCGGCGCGAGATGGCCCCGCCGCTTGCGGGCGAGACCGTGCAGGCCATGTTCTGGAATGCGGTTGAGTTGCGACGGGATCAGGTCTGGCTGCGTCACAAAAAGCTCGGTATCTGGCGGGCATGGACCTGGCGGCAGACCGGTGATCGGGTGGCGGAGCTGGCCGCAGGCCTGATGGCGCTTGGTATGGGCATTCAGGATCGCGTGGCCATTATCGCCAACACCCGACTGGAGTGGCTGCTTGCCGATCTGGCCATTCTGAGTGCAGCAGGCACCACCGTGGGGGTCTATCCCACGGATTCACCAGAGCAGCTGACCTATGTGCTCAACGACAGTAGTGCGCGTTTTCTATTCGTCGAGGATGAAGAGCAGCTCGATAAGGCGCTCTCGGTCTTAGAGACCTGTCCTGGCCTGGATCGGATCATTGTGATTGATGAAAAAGGCCTATCCAATGTCCAGCATGAAAAAGTATTGGGCCTGTCTGCACTTATTGAGACTGGCCGCGAAACCCTTGCTCAACAACCCGATCTTTTAACACGCAGACTTATCGAGCAGCGCACAGACCATCTGGCCATCCTGGTCTACACATCGGGTACCACGGGTAAGCCCAAGGGGGCGATGCATCACCAGGCAGGACTCGTCTATGCTATCCGGGCCCATTCCGAAATTATTCAGCAGACACCCCAGGATGAGCGGATGTGTTTTCTGCCGCTCTGCCATATCGCAGAGCGCATCGGCGGGACGTTCATCTCGCTCTACACCGGGTCCAAGATCAATTTTGTTGAAAACCCCGATACGGTGCCCGAAAACATCCGCGAGATCGCCCCCACCGTGGTGCTGGCAGTGCCAAGAGTATGGGAAAAGTTTCAATCGGGTGTGCGGCTGGCGGTGAGTGAGTCCACGCCGCTGCAGCAGCGCATGTTTAACGCTGCGATCACGCTGGGCCTAGAGATCGCAGATGCCGTGTTGCGGGGCGAATCAATTCCCTGGCATCAGCGGTGGCGCTACCGCATCGCCCAGTGGCTGGTGCTGGCCAATGTCCGCAAATCGATAGGTCTGGACCGGGCCCGCTGCTTGCTCACGGGCGCAGCGCCGATTTCGCCGGAATTGATTCGTTGGTTTTATGCGCTGGGCATTCCCATGCTGGAGATCTGGGGTATGACCGAGACCTGCGGCGGATCAAGCGCGAACACACCGGGCGCGGTGAAGCTGGGATCGATTGGCCGGGCAGCAGCCCACAATGAAATGCGCATTGATTCCCAGACCGGCGAGATTCTGGTCCGCGGAAAAAATATTTTCTCTGGCTATCTGAATCAGCTCGAGAGGACCGCCGAGACGTTCACCGCAGATGGTTGGCTGCGCACAGGCGATGTGGCCCGGGTGGATGCAGAGGGTTTTTTCACCATCGTGGATCGCATCAAAGACATTATCATCACCGCGGGTGGCAAGAACATCACGCCCAGTGAATTGGAAAACGAACTCAAGGCCTCGCCTTACGTCACCGATGCAGTGGTGATTGGGGATAAGCGGCCATTTCTCACGGCCATCATCATGATTGACCACGACAATGTGGAACATTTTGCGTTGAGCCGTGATGTGCGCTTCACCAACTATGAGAGCCTGACTCAGGCGCCCGAGGTGATTGATCTGATTGCGGGGGAGGTTGAGGCAGTCAATCAGCGGGTAGCGCGTGTTGAGCAAATCAAGAAGTTCCGGCTCCTTGCCAAGAAGCTCAGCCCCGAGGATGAAGAGGTCACCCCCACCATGAAGCTTAAGCGCAAGCTGGTGCTGGAGCGTTACGCGGCGATGATTGAGGAGATGTATTCGGGGGGTTAGTGGACCTTTGCAAATCCCAGAAGATGCGCCATGTCCTTGAAGAAAATGCGCACATGGGCCATCGGCTTTTTGCGCACCAGCTTCTTGTTCATGTAGGACTCAAAGGTGAGCGTCTGCACATCTTTGTCTTCGCAGATCTTCACGAACTTTTCGCGCCGCTTGTCATTGGAATACCAGAAGTACTGCAGCATGCCGAGCACGAAAAACACGCGGCCATGTTCCTTCATGAACTGTTTACGGGCCATCGCCAGGCATTTCGCATTGCCTGTCTTGAGAAACGCTTCTGCGGCATCGGCGGCCATCCGGCCACCTGCCATGGCGTAATAGATCCCCTCGCCAGAGGCCGGTGCCACCACGCCGGCGGCATCGCCAGCAAGCACCACGTTTTTACCGTTATCCCAATATTTCAGCGGCTTCATCGGAATGGGTGCACCCTCGCGGCGCAGGGTCTCGGCATTGCCCAGCCCCGCCGCATCCCGCACAAGGGCGGTGGCGCCGCGCAGTGAAAATCCCTTAATCGCACTACCTGTGCCGATGCTGGCGGTCTGTCCGTGTGGAAAAACCCAGCCATAGAAATCCGGCGACATTTTTCCGTTGTAGTAAACATCACAGCGAGAGCCCTCGTAATCAGCGGGCGGCTGATCGGGCACTTTCACAATCTCGTGATAGGCGGAAACATATTTCGTTTTCTCAGCATCTTTGACATTCTGGCGTGCGACTTCTGATTTCGCGCCATCGGCGCCGATCACCAACTTTGCGGTGATCTTTGCAGGAAATGTGCCGCTGTCGTTGGCATGATTGCGGGCGCTGAAGTATACGACTGCCCTGCCATCGGGCTGGTGTTCAATCCGCTCAAAGGTGCCGATGCGCCGCTCGGCCCCATGAGATGCTGCACGCTCACGCAGCCACTCATCAAATTCACAGCGATCCACCAGGCCCACGAATCCATTCTCAATTGGAATATCTACCTGGTGATTGGTGGGCGAGATCATTCGGGCCTTGGTGGCATGAGCCACCAGCATGGAATCTGGAATCTCAAAGTCCTTCATGGCGCGTGGCGGAATGGCGCCGCCGCAGGGCTTTATGCGGCCCGCGCGATCCAGCAGAAGCACCTTGTAGCCTCTGCGGGCCAGATCATCGGCAGCTGTTGCGCCCGCCGGGCCGCCGCCAATTACTGCCACATCAAAGGTGTTCACACTCTCTTGGGTGAGTTCTTCTTGAAATTCGCGCATATCGTTGAGGTCATGCAGGTTCATGGCCTTCCTTTCGTTTCCATTGCACTGTGTCTGTACCGGTTCTTGTTTGATCCAAATCAGCATCGATGCTCATGGCCAACCTTGCTGCGACCACAAACAGCCCCGCTTCCGCAAAAAACACCAACCCGTAGGCCAGGCCGGGATCGTCGATCACCCGGCGGGTCAGATCACTGGCCGCCGCGCCGATGAGCCCGCCCGCGCCAAAGGCGATGGCTTGTGCCGCGCCCCAGAGGCCTACACGGGTGCCCTCGCGATGGCCGCGGCCTTCGCCGGCCAATCGCATCATGGAGGCGATGGCAGCAATCGAAAACGCACCATTGAACAAACCAAGAAGAAATACATTCAATCGAATCGGATAGTCGCCGCCCAGCATGCCCGCAGCCACCAGACTGAAGAGCGCAAGCGATGAGGCGATGCAACCGCCGACTGTCCAGGCGCGCAGCGATCCAAACTGCAACCCAATGAGTCGGCTGCCAAAGCGGCCGCAGGCAAAGGCGCAGAGAATCATGCCGGTGAGTACGCCGGAGTGCTGAAGGCCTGAAAGCTTTGTGGTCTCGCCCGGTGTGAATTTAAAAACAATGCCAGCAAAGGGCTCCAGTATCAGGTCCTGTGCCGAGAAAGCCAGCATGGACACAAACACAAAGATCGTGAACTGCCGCGCTGCATTTTCCGACCAGACCTCGCGCATGGCTTGCTTGAAAGAGATTTTGTCGCTTTCACCAGCATCATCAGCATTGATTGATCCAGCCCGGCCTTCAAGCTTATAGAGCGCAATCACGGTCACGCAGACTGCAGTGACTGATACGACGAAAGCGATCAATAGCAATCGCTCGTGCGAATAAGGATCAAGCAGTTGCCCCGCAATGCCAGCCGTTATGGCCAGGCCCATGATCATCATCATCCAGACAATCGTTGCAGCGGCCGCACGCCGATGGTCCTCAACCCGTTTGGCCAAGAGCACCAGCACCGATGTGCCTGAGGCGCTCACGCCCAGCCCTATCAGCGAGAATGCAATAAAAGAAAGTAGTCCTCCCCACATGACCGAACTGGCCATGAGCGTGGTGGCGGTGGCTGCCAAGACGCCGCCGGTAGCGAGCACGGTCATGCCCCCGATAATCCACGGGGTGCAGCGCCCCATCATGTCCGAGCCATAGCCCATGCGGGGCCGCAGCATCTGTACGGCATAGTGCAGGGCAACCAGAATTCCAGGCAGCAGGGCAGGCAGTGCAAGTTCAATCACCATCACGCGGTTCAGCGTGGAGGTCGTCAGCACCACAATCGCGCCCAGGCTTAACTGGGCAAGCCCCAGGCGAAAGATCGCAAACCAGCTAAATGGCAGTACGCGCGGGCTGCCGATGGTGATCGCCGCTGCGGTGCCGATCACAGGGCGCCTCGGAGTGCAAAGGCGCTGACCATCATGCCCGAGACATAGATCGGCACACCAAATCCGCTGTAATACAGCGCGCGTTCGATAGGCCGCTGCAGAAACCAGCGCATCAGGATAGCCTGCGCGATCAGCAGTATCGCAACCGAAAGCGCATGAAAGGGTGTATTCCAGAAAAACAGCAGACCGATCACCACGACCTGTGGCAGGGCCATTGTCCAGGAGGCGACCGCCGCTGCGCGGCCAGGCCCGAGCTGCACGGGTAGGGATCGCACGCCCATTTGTTGATCCCCGGAAATCGATTTGAAATCATTTAAGGTCATGATTCCGTGGGCGCCAACGCCATACATCAAGGCAAGCAACATGGATTCCGGTGATGGCATCACACCGCCCATCATTACCGCTGAACCGGTGATCCAGGCCAGCGATTCATAACTCAGGCCGCAGGCCGCATTGCCCCACCAGCCGTTCTGCTTCAGACGCAGGGGGGGCATGCTGTAGGCCCAGGCAAGAATCAGGGCCAGTACGGTGGCCGCGAACCCCCAACGGCCCAGCCCCGTTGCAACAAAAAGGGACAAAACAGTCCAGAGCACGGCAATGACGAGACCCCACTGAGCAGGAATGCGGCCGCTCGGAATTGGCCGCTCTGGCTCATTGATTGCGTCGACATGTCGGTCGTACCAGTCATTCACTGCCTGACTGCTGGCACAAACCAGGGGGCCGGTGAGCAGCAGGCCGATCAGAATCAGACCGATATTGGGTAAAAGTTCAACATCCGAGGCAATTACGCCGCAAGTAAATGCCCACATCGGAGGAAACCAGGTGATGGGCTTGAGCAATTCCGCCACGGCCATGAGATCTGGGGTGGCGCGTGTCGTAACAGATTGATTCATCAGGGCATTTTCTTCTTGAGCACCCTAGGCGTCAACTAAAACTTACACATACAATGTCCATGTGAGAGGCTTCAATTCCCAGTCTAAAAAACCGCATGCCATCGTGATCGGAAGTGGTTTCGGGGGGCTTGCGGCCGCCGTTCGACTAGGGGCGAAGGGGTACCGGGTCACGGTGCTTGAAAAATTGGATGCGCCGGGTGGTCGGGCCTATGTCCACCGCCGGGGCGGCCATGTGTTCGATGCGGGACCTACCATCATTACAGCGCCATTCTTGCTGGAGGAGCTCTGGTCCCTCTGCGGCAAAAAGCTCTCCGATTACATCACCTTAAAACCGATGGATCCGTTTTATCGGATCCGTTTTGATGACGGTAGCTGGTTTGACTACTCCGGCGATCCCGAGGCAATGCGCCGCGAGGTCGTCCGCTTCAGCGCCGATGACCTGCCCGGCTATGAAGCCTTTTTTAAGGAGGCTGAGAAGTGCTATCAGCTGGGCTTTGATCGGATGGCGACCAAGGCCTTCGACAGTTTCCTTGATTTGCTGGTTGTGCTTCCGGACTTCATGCGCATGGGGGCCTGGAGAAGCATTCACAGTCTGGTGGCCAAGCACATTCGTAATCCCAAACTGCGCATGGTCTTTAGTTTTCATCCCCTGCTGATCGGTGGCAATCCCTTTTCAGTCACTTGTGCCTACGCATTGATCAACTCTCTTGAGCGGCAGCATGGTGT
>VERJ01000064.1 GCA_018882795.1 Burkholderiaceae bacterium
GACCTGCCGCAATTGCGAGACCACCTGTCCCGCTGGTGTGGAGTACGGCAAGCTTGTCGATATTGGCCGAGAGCTGCTTGAAGAGCGTGTTGAGCGGCCGGCCAGTGAGCGTTTCATGCGCAGCCTGCTGAAGGCTGGACTGACATCGCCATGGTTTGGGCCTGCGATGCGCCTTGGTCAGCTGCTGCGCGGCCTTCTTCCTGCATCATTGCGGGCGAAGGTGCCAGCGTATCGCGCACCGGGCGCGATTCCTTCTCGCACCCACGCGCGCCGGGTCATAGTGCTGAAGGGCTGCGTACAGCCCGCCATGATTCCAGCGATTGATGCTGCTACTCGCAGGGTCCTTGACGCATTGGGCATTGAATCGGTGGTGCATCCGGATTCCGGCTGCTGCGGCGCCATCAAGCACCACCTCGCGGATACGCAGGGTGGCCTTGCTGATGCACGTCGCAACATTGATGCATGGTGGCCGGATGTTGCCGCAGGCCGCATTGAGGCCATCGTGGTGAACGCATCGGGCTGCGGTGTGATGGTGAAAGATTACGGCCATCTGTTTGCTGATGACCCCGCGATTGCGGACCGCGCCAAAAAAATTAGTGCGCTCGCTAAAGATCCCATTGAACTGCTGGAGTCTGTCATCCCCGAATTACAGCAGCTTGTTGGTGTGTCGGCATCGTCTCCGCGGGTGGCATTTCATCCGCCCTGCACGCTGCAGCATGGCCAGAAAATTCAAGGCACCGTGGAAAAATTACTGAAAGCGCTTGGGGCGAGCCTCGTGCCCGTTGCCGACAGCCATCTCTGCTGCGGTTCCGCAGGTACCTACTCTGTATTGCAGCCAGCGCTCTCATCCGAGCTGAAGCAACGCAAGCTTTCAGCCCTGCAGGCCCAGTCACCCCAGGTAATTCTCTCTGCCAATATCGGCTGCATCACCCATCTGCAGTCCGGTACACAGACCCCTGTGCTGCATTGGCTGGAGTGGGTGGATGAGCGTCTGCGCACTAAGCAGGCGTGATCGAACCCAGTATGCGGGGGCCACGGGCGCCCGTGACACTGGCAGCATTTCCCGGAAGTCCAGCAATCGTGCGATCCGCGAGCCAGGCAAATGCAGCAGCCTCAATCGTCTGCGGCGGCCAGCCCAGTGTTGCTGTTGAGACTACCGGCATTGGCCTGCCAGCCAATGAAATGATTGCCTGTGTGAGTCTTTCCATCAGTGCGGCGTTGTTTGCGCCGCCGCCGCAGATCAGCACGCGTTCACACTGGCGCTGACATGAATCCAGGGCGCGCTGCTCAAGCAGCAGGATCTCCGCAGCGATGCTCTGTGCAGTGAGTGCCAGCAGGGTGGCCTGTACATCCTGGGGTGTGATGTTGCCCATGCCCTGCTGATGAATTAACGCATCAAGCCACGACAGGGAAAAAAGATCCCGCCCCGTGCTCTTGGGTGGTGTGCGTCGAAAAAAATCATCCTTCAGCATGGCCTCAAGCAGTGGGGAATGGATGCTTCCCGTTGCGGCCCAGGCACCGTCCTGATCAAAGGCTTTGCCTGCATGCCGCTGGATCCAGGCATCCATGAGCATATTGCCAGGCCCGGTGTCATAGCCTAATAGCGGATTGCCCAGCCAAGTGATGTTTGCGATTCCGCCAACATTTACTATGGCCCGGCATTCATCGGCATGAGAAAAAATTGCCTCGTGAAATGCGGGTACCAGGGGTGCGCCCTGTCCGCCTGCTGCGACATCGCGACTGCGAAAATCTGATACCACCGAGATGCCAGTGGCCTCAGCAATCCTTGCCGGCGCATTTAGTTGAAGCGAATAGCCGAGTTCAGGCTGGTGCCGAATAGTCTGACCGTGAACACCAATGGCTGCGATGTCACTGCTGTGTAAGCCCAACTCCTTAAGGGCCTTCAGCACAACGCCACTGATGGCCTCGGCAAACCGGTTGGCAATCACCGCGGCCCTGTGCAGTTCGTCATGGCCGCGCGCTTGCAGATTGAGCAGGTCCTGCCGCAGCGCGGGCTCAAATGGCCTGGAGAAAAAACCCTCTAGTCGAATGTGTCCGCCATGCGGCGATCCGGAAGTCTGCTCAATCTGCAGCACAGCGATATCAATGGCATCCAAGCTGGTACCAGTCATCACTCCAGCAACGCGTCTCATGAGCTATTGGGCCCGTGCTGTGTTGACGTTATCCAGCAGGGACAGTCGACTGCGCAGATCCGCCGCGGCGACTTCGAAGCTTTTCAATGCGTTACCAGTGAGGCTGGGCACCTGGGGATTTTCAGCAAGGACCCGGCTCGGGTCGACGTGACGGCCATTGACACGAAACTCATAATGCAGATGGGGGCCGGTTGCCCAGCCGGTTGAGCCGACATAGCCAATGATGTCACCCATCGATACTGTTGAGCCACGGTTGATGTTGGCTGCAAAGCTGCTCAGGTGTGCATACAGCGTGGAGTAACGCTCATTGTGTTTAATTTCCACTGTGTTCCCGTAGCCGGTACTCCAGCCTCTGGACACCACCGTACCGTCAGCGACGCTACGCACGGGCGTGCCCTCTGGTGCGGCGTAATCGACGCCGCGATGGGCGCGCGGATCACCGAACAGTGGGTGCAGTCGATAGGTGGTAAAGCCTGATGACATACGTGTGTAGCGCAGCGGCTCTGCAAGAAACCCGCGCTTCACTGATCGGCCTTGGGCATCGTAATAATTGCCCTTTCGTGTTTCTGGGTTCTCAAAATAAAGCGCCTCGTAGGTTTTTTGTCCAGCCTCGAATCGCACAGCCAGCAATTTATAAGCCCCAATGTCACGGCCGCCCACCAGTTGGTTTTCATAGATCACGCGGACAATATCGCCCGCATTGACATGGCGGCGGAAATCAAGATCCGATTCAAAGAGTGTCACGACCTGTTCTGTGATCGGTTCGGGGACTCCGGCCTCGTCCATCGCCCCGAAGAATGATCGGCCCACCTCGACCGACCTATGTTCGATCCGCATCTCCGAGCCGAGCCTTGCGGTACGCGTGGTGAATTGATCCTCGCCGGTGCGCTCCACAATCCAGGCGTCAAGTTTGTTCATCAGCTGAAGGCGGAGCAGCCGGCCTTGCAGATCGGTCCGCACCAGGGCGCCCTGGCCGACGTTGCCGCGCAGGACAGCTGCGGTCCGCATGTCTTTCTTCAGATAGAGCCGTGCCGCCTGATCCTCAACACCGAGCCGCTCCAGCAGGGCCTCAATCGAATCATTCTTGCGGACTTCATCTTCCCGCGTCAGCTCAAGCCCATGGGCGCCCAGGGCCTTGATCTGCTGGTCCAATCCCTGGGGTTTAAGTTCTGTGGCCACCTGCTGTTTGAGCATTTTGGACTCTGCCTCTGACAAGCCTGATAAGCCAAAGGCGGTGATGCTGGCCATGATCAGGCCAAAGGCGGCCGGGCCAAGGGTCCAGAGCCGTTCGGGGTTACGGAGGGTGAGTCTGAGCATAAGGGCTAAAATTCTAGCCTCTTCCTTTCGTCGAGATCCGTTGTGAGTCAAGCCTCAAGCCCGTCAGCATCTCCTTTGGATTCCAAGGCCGCACTGCCCGCCATGTCTTTTGGCGTTGCCCAGGCCATGGAGACCGTCATGCGCGGCTGCGAGGAGCTGCTGGTGGCCAGCGAGTTCGCCGAAAAACTGAGTCGGAGCGAGAAAACCGGCAAGCCGCTGCGCATCAAACTGGGCCTAGACCCCACCGCACCGGATCTGCATCTGGGCCATACCGTGGTACTCAACAAGTTGCGACAGTTGCAGGATCTGGGCCATACAGTGATTTTTCTCATCGGTGATTTCACCGCTTTGATCGGAGATCCCACTGGCCGTAACGCCACCCGTCCGCCGTTGTCGAGCGAGGAGATCAAGGCCAATGCCCAGACCTATTTCAATCAGGCAGCGCTGGTCCTCAATCCAGAGCGAACGGAGATCCGTTACAACTCAGAATGGAATGACGCCCTGGGCGCCCGCGGCATGATCACGTTGGCGGCCCGCTATACCGTGGCGCGGATGCTCGAGCGCGATGATTTCACCAAGCGCTATAAGAGTGGCACGCCGATCTCGGTCCATGAGTTTCTCTATCCCTTGGTGCAGGGTTATGACTCGGTTGCACTGCGATCCGATCTCGAGCTTGGCGGCACCGACCAGAAATTCAATCTGCTGGTCGGCCGCGAGCTGCAGCGTGAATATGGCCAGGAGCCGCAATGCATTCTCACCATGCCTCTGCTGGTGGGCCTGGATGGCGTGGAGAAAATGAGCAAGAGCAAGGGCAACACTGTGGGCATTCTGGAAAAGCCCACAGAAATCTTCGGCAAGCTCATGTCGATTTCGGACGAACTGATGTGGAACTACCTCGAGCTGCTCTCATTTCGGCCGCTGTCGGCAATCGCTGCACTGAAGGCTGAAGTTGCCTCTGGCAGAAATCCCCGGGATGTAAAGGTAGATTTCGCTATGGAAATCGTCGAACGTTTCCACGACAAGTCGGCCGCGATCGCAGCCCTGGAGGATTTCGAGGCCCGTTTTCGGCAGGGGGCCATTCCCGAAGATATCGCTGAAGTGAGTCTGTCGGGCGCCCCTCTTGGTGTTGTGGCCGCGCTCAAGCAGTCGGGCCTCGCACCCTCTTCGGCCGAGGCAATACGTAACATCGAGCAGGGTGGTGTGCGCATTGATGGCGAGAAGGTGGCGGATCGCAATGTGCAATTGGCTGTGGGCACTTATGTGTTGCAGGTCGGCAAGCGCAAGTTCGCCCGGGTGTCGATTTCCGCATGAGCGTCGGACAGCATCATCATTCCGATCGTCAGGCGCTTGTAATGGGCCTGGTCGCGATCATTGCGGTGTATTTTTTGATCCTGGTGGGCGGCACCGTACGGGCCACCGGCGCTGGCATGGGCTGTCCGGATTGGCCCCTGTGTTTCGGTCAGATCATCCCCCCAACAAGCGAGAGCCAATTGCCTCCAAACTGGCGCGAGATCTATGCCGACCGGGGCTACGACACTGCGCCCTTTGAACCCATCAAGACCTGGATCGAATACATCAATCGGCTGGTGGGCGTGACGATTGGCCTGATGATCATTGGATTTGTGGCGGTGTTATCGCGCTATCGGCGTAGTGATCCGCCTGTCTTTTGGGTGGCTGTTCTTGCACTGATCGCTGTGGCCTTTAATGGCTGGCTAGGCTCGAAGGTGGTCTCATCAAACCTTAAGCCGGTCATGATTTCACTACATATGGCGGGCGCCTTCGCGGTGCAGATGGCGCTGATTTATGCAACCACACGGGCCTGCCGGGACCGGCTTGCACTGCGCATGGGGCAGACCTCTTCCGTGACACTGCCTTCCTGGTTTCGGCATTTGCTCCTACTCACAATGACCGCCTTGGTGATTCAGATTGTGCTGGGCCTGCAGATTCGTGAAAGCGTCGACCTGATCAGCCGTAGCGCCACCGAGCTTGAGCGCAAAGAATGGATTGAGCTTGTGCCGCAAATTTTTTATGTTCACCGGTCCTTCTCTTGGATAATTTTGTTGCTCGCAGGATTTCTGGCCTTTCGTGTGTTGAGGTCTCCGCTATGGCCAACGCCCATCGGCCGCGCCTCGATAGCCCTGGTGGCGTTGGTGGTGTTCGCCATGCTGCTGGGTGGCGCGCTGAATCACCTGGGTTTTCCCGCGGTCGTGCAGCCCTTGCACCTGCTTACCGCCCATCTGATCTACGGGGTGCTCTGGTTCCAGTGGTGCCTCTTATCCGTGAATCAAAATCCATCTCTTCATCTGAACAGGAATGCTTATGTTTGATCGTCAAGTCCCGCTTGCCCAACATGACCCTGAGGTCGCCGCCGCCATCGTGGCCGAGAACAAGCGTCAGGAGGACCATATCGAGCTCATCGCCTCTGAAAACTATGCCAGCCCTGCGGTAATGGCGGCCCAGGGATCCCAGCTCACGAATAAATATGCCGAGGGCTATCCTGGTAAGCGTTACTACGGTGGTTGCGAGCATGTCGACGTGGTGGAACAGCTCGCTATTGATCGCCTGAAAAAACTCTACGGCGCCGAGGCCGCCAATGTCCAGCCGCACTCGGGTGCGCAGGCCAATCAGGCGGTCTTCTTTGCTTTTCTGAAACCTGGTGACACCATCATGGGCCTGTCATTGGCCGAGGGTGGTCACCTCACTCATGGCATGCCGCTGAACATGTCGGGCAAGTGGTTCAATGTGGTGCCCTATGGGCTCAACGCACAGGAAGAAATTGATTACGACCGCATGGAGGCCCTGGCCCGCGAGCATCGGCCGAGGCTGCTGATTGCTGGTGCATCGGCGTATGCCCTGAGAACCGACTGGGCCCGCTTTGCAAAAGTGGCCAAAGAAATCGGTGCGCTTTTCATGGTGGACATGGCCCACTATTCGGGATTGATTGCTGGCGGTGTCTATCCCAATCCGGTGCCGCATGCCGATGTGGTGACCTCCACTACCCACAAGAGCTTGAGGGGTCCGCGTGGTGGCATCATTCTTATGAAAGCCGAACACGAAAAAGCCATCAACAGTGCAGTGTTCCCTGGCCTGCAGGGTGGGCCGCTCATGCATGTGATCGCGGCCAAGGCCGTGGCCTTTGGCGAAGCCTTGAAGCCCGAATTCAAGATTTATTCGCAAAAGATTCTCGATAACGCTCAGGCCTTGGCTCAGGCGCTGGTCGCGCGCGGCCTGCGTATTGTGTCGGGGCGCACCGAGAGCCATGTGATGCTCGTGGATCTGCGTGCCAAGCGCATCACCGGCAAGGCGGCCGAGGCGGCATTGGGCGCTGCCCACATCACGGTGAACAAGAACGCCATTCCAAACGATCCGGAAAAGCCCATGGTCACCAGTGGTATTCGTCTTGGAACGCCAGCCTGCACCACGCGCGGATTTGGTGTCGAAGAGATGCGGCTTGTGGGTAATCTGATTGCTGATGTGTTGGAGTCGCCGGAAGATGTGTCCGCAATTAGCCGTGTCCGTGGCCAGGTGGAAGCCCTGACGGCCCGTTTTCCGGTTTATCGCTAAGTCGGCCTGCTTTTTCTGATTCGCGATGCGCTGTCCGGCCTGCGCCTCTGAGGACACTCAGGTCACCGAGACCCGGGTTGCGGAAGATGGCGTCGAGATTCGCCGCCGCCGCCGTTGCCTCGCCTGTGGCCGACGTTTCAAAACTGTGGAAAGGATTGAGCTGTCGCTGCCCACCGTGGTGAAGAAAAATGGCGCACGGCTCGAGTTTGATGAGAAAAAACTGCGCGCAAGCTTTTTGTTGGCCCTGCGAAAACGTCCTGTGTCGGCTGAGATCGTGGATGCCTCGGTACGCAAGGTTGAAGAGCAACTTGCGGCCAGCGGTGAGCGGGAGGTGGCCTCGCAGCGTATTGGTG
>VERJ01000085.1 GCA_018882795.1 Burkholderiaceae bacterium
CTCACCCGTTCGCCACTCGCCACCAGGAGCAAGCTCCCGTGCTGCCGTTCGACTTGCATGTGTAAGGCATGCCGCCAGCGTTCAATCTGAGCCAGGATCAAACTCTTCAGTTCAATCTCGTGGCGTCTAATTTACATCTGACGCAATATTTCTTAACTCAAAAAACTTAACGAAGTATTTTTCTTGACAGATAAATACACGTTTTGTTTTGTGAGCACTAAGTTTTGAGCTTCAACATTTTGCTTCACGTGAGTTCGGCAAAGTGTTGTGCGCTGTTACTCCTAGTGCCCACACTTATCGGCTGTTCATTGTTAAAGAGCGATTCGCTTGATTCACAAATTGCGGAGAAAAGCAGGCCCCTTGGTCGTGCTGGAGGCGTTGGATTTTGCACCGCGTCACTCGTGAAGAGCGAAGAAGCGGAATTATGGCGTGGGATTTGGTGGATGTCAAACGCTTAATTCGGGCTGCCTAAGAAAAAAGCCTGGCGAGCTCTTTTCCGGGTGATGGGGCCCGCATGAAGGCCTCGCCCACCAAGAAGGTCTGGACCCCGGCAGCCCGCATGCGGGCAACATCTGCAGGGCTGTGGATACCGCTTTCAGTGACCAGAATACGATCTGCCGGAACCCTGGAAACCAAGTCCAGCGTGGTTTCCAGGTGGGTCTCAAAGCTTCTGAGGCTGCGGTTATTGATGCCCACCAGGGGTGAGACGCAGGCCAGGGCCCGATCAAGCTCGGCCGCATCGTGGGCCTCAATCAGGACATCCATGCCCAGGACGAGGGCGGCAGACTCCAGCTCCCGCATCTGGGCATCCGAGAGCGCCGCCACGATCAACAGGATGCAGTCGGCACCCCAGTGGCGGGCCTGCAGGACCTGGTAGGGGTCGAGCATGAAGTCTTTGCGCAGCACCGGCAGGCCGCAGGCGGCCCGGGCGGCGTGGAGGTGTTCGGGGGCGCCTTGGAAAAATTCTTTGTCAGTAAGTACTGACAAGCAGGAAGCACCATTGTTTTCATAGTCTTTGGCGATTTCCTCGGGGTGATAGGGATCCCGCAGCAGGCCCTTGCTGGGGCTGGCCCGCTTGATTTCGCTGATCACGGCCGGCTTTCCGGCAGCATGTTTGGCACGGATCGCAGACACAAAGCCCCGGGGGGCATGGCCTGGCCGGTCTTGCTGGGATCGAATTTGATCAAGCAGGGCAGGCTCTGGGAGTTCGGCCTTGGCCGCAGCGATCTCCTGACGTTTGACGGATAGGATGCGCTCGAGGATATCGGCCATTTATGCCGCCAAAGACTGAGAGACCGAGATAAACCGTGCGAGCTTGGCCTTGGCAGCGCCGGAGGCAATGGTCTTCATGGCCAGATCCACTGCAGTGGGCCAATCGCTCACCACATTCGATGCCAGCAATGCACCTGCTGCATTTAAGGCCACGATATCGCGGGCAGGGCCGATCTCGTTATCGAGTGCTGATTTGAGTTTTGATTCCGATTCCTGGGGGCTGGCCGCGCGTAGGGCAGCATCACACTCCTGAACAGAGTAGCTGGGAAAACCAAATTGCTGTGCCGTGATGCTGTAGTGCTGCACATGGCCAAACTTTAATTCGCCCACCATGGTCTCGCCATGCAGGGCGATTTCATCCAGGCC
>VERJ01000065.1 GCA_018882795.1 Burkholderiaceae bacterium
GTCCAGATCGGAATCGGTAAGGGGCAGCTCCACCACGTGGGCGCGCTGGATTAACCGGTCAATCGCATGGCCGGTGAATTCAATGGGGAGTTGACGGCGCCACTGCCGGGTGCGCGGGTAGGTCATGACCTCGGCGCTCACGCGCGCACTCCCCGCCCCGGTGGCGGCAGGCAAGCGCGCCAGGGTCAGCATGAACCAGGCTTCTTTGCGGCCGGCGGCCACGAGCATATCGGAGATGGACAGAAAGCGGGGCATCAGGCGGCTGCGGATGCGCTCGATTTCGCGCATGTAGGCCTTGTGCGTGCGCAGGTGCAGATACGGGGTGCGCAGGGCATCGGACTTTTCGCGCGCCTTGAAGACCGCCCAGTGGCGATCAAGCGATTCCAGGTAGGCGCGGCGGATCCCGCGGGCCAGCGAGGGGCAGATGAACGGCTCGTTGGGAATGCCCATGGTGTGCCCCTTTCCTCGCGTTGGTTGCTGCAGTGCGGTGGATTGCGTCTGCGGATTAGTTCTGATCAGTGTAGCGAGGTGGGTGGCTCATGGGGTGAGCGAGGGGAGTCAATTTTCTTGAGCGACAGGTCTTATCCGCGATGATCGTTTGAGGGGTAATTCCCTGATAAACTGTAAATAATTACAGTTATTTCAGATCCAATAAAAACCCCGAAAACCACAAATTTTATGGGTGGTACACTTCCTCTGCGTCAATGGAGTAACGCCCAACTTCAGCAGCATATTCGGCGCATCGCAAGTCTGAGTGAGCGGGTAGTTTTTACGGAACACGCTTACGGGCGAATGGCGCTACGGTCTGTATCCGATCTGGAGGTTCTGGAATGTTTAAGACAGGGCGTGATTCAACGGCCACCACAAACGGATAAAAGCACCGGGTCGCTTAAATGTCGAATGGAATTTTTCGGAACTTCACGGAATCTTGCTGTGATTGTCGCACTGGACGATGGCAACCCAGATGTAATCGTAGTAACCGTAATAGCGAGAACGCGATGAACACAATCAAAGACTGGTTTCATTACACGGCCTGCGGTCTGAACAACGTTTGGTTGACCAACGGGTACACGGTAAAAAAGACAAAATATGGCAAAGGGGTCTCAATCGTCGATGTTGACGGCCTTCACAAACTGCTGGCCACCCAATTGGTCGAGAAAAACGGCCTGTTATCGGGAAAGGAATTCCGATTTTTGCGAGTTCAGTTGGGTTTAACCCAACAAGGGCTGGGCAAATTACTGGGCAACATCTCCGAAAATGCCGTTAGCTTGTGGGAGCGAAAAGATTCGGTTCCGATTGTTTACGACCATTGGCTGCGGATGCATGTCATTGCAAAGTACAAAGGCGACACGAAAGTTGTCGATGCCGTTCAGCGGATTCAAACCGTGGAGCGGCTTGTTCACCAGGCGTATGTGGTCAAGAGTGTTGACGGTAAACGGCGGGTGGAAGTTATGGAAAGCCAGGATGCGGATTTGGTTGGCGCCTAGAATCAGATTAGTGCGGGCCGCACGCTGGCCGAAATACTTGCGGACTACCCCTACTTAGAAGCAAAAGACATTTCCCAGGCCCTGCAGTACGCTAACTGGTCACAAGGGGGTGAGCGAGGGGGCGGGCCGTTTGGCTGATTTTCAAGCCCTTCTCTAGAGCCTATGCTTGCAGGTACGACTCCAAGCCCCACGAAAACACCGCCCGCCCCTATCACTGAGCAGTCAAAAATAGTAGGATTAAATCCTACTATTTTGACTCTTGGAGCTCGCCATGCGATCCACCCAGCAATTCAGCATCACCCTGCCTAACGAAATGGCCGAACTTGTTCGCGCCAAAGTGGCCGCCGGCGAATACGCTACCGAAAGCGAAGTGATTCGCGAAGGCCTGCGCGCCCTGTTGGCTCAAGACCGAGCGATTGAAGGCTGGCTCAGAGAGCATGTAGGCCCCGCATTCGATGCACTCAAAGCGAATCCATCGCGGGCAGTCGAACTAAAGAGTGTGCGCGAGCGCTTAGCGGCCGAGCACAAAAAATCGATCAGGGGCACTTGAAGACTTATCTTGTTAATTTTTCGCCCGAGTCGATTGAGCAACTAGTAAGCCTGTACCACCACCTTGCCGCCGAGGCAGGTCCAGTGATTTCGAACAACTATGTCAATGCGGTTGTTGATTATTGCGAATCACTCAAAACATTTCCGCTTCGGGGCGTCGCACGAGATGACATTCGTGAAGGGTTGAGAATCGCTCATTACAAAGGCCGCACCATCATTGCTTACGCAGTGTTTGAATCGACCATTTCAATCATTGGAGTGTTTTACGGCGGGCAGGATTACGAGAGCAAGTTAGGCCAGTAACGAGTCATTAATAAATGTTTGCAGTACGCTGCCTGTTCCGCCGGTTAATTGTAAAATTCGGGTTACTAACTCGCCAAGGAGAGCATCTTTGGCCCGACGCCCCGCAAGGGGCGTTTCTATTGTGCGCCCATGCCGGGCGCACAAGAAAAGACTCACTGAGTGAGCTAGCTAAGCTTAACCAAATGAAATGACGCATGCGTGCGCGCCCACGCGTATGCGTACGCGCCATATTCACCTTCAATCCGTGTTTCAACAATTGGAGAAAGCCTCGCCTTGACCCAATAGCAGCGGCATCCATAGCTTGAAAAAAGGCAATCCGCCGATTTTCACTATGGAGTCCACATGGCACGAACCCCCTTCCCCATTCGAGAGCGCAACTGGCTTGGTGGCCCGGTCGATGTAAAGAACCCTAAGTGGGTGCACCAAAACCTTCAGCTCTATGGCCAGGCAATTCCCACGATCGCGGCCGCCTTTGCGACTTCTTGGCAGGTCAATACGGGTTGCAGGTGCGCTGCGAATACATCCTGCCGTTTCAGATTAAGGCGCGCTATTACTACGCGAACTGGCAAAAGCGGGTCCTGCGGTATGACGCGCTGGGCAATGTTGTTTGATTGGGCACCGGGGTAATTCGCGAGGGCCGATCGCCACGGGGCTACGCCCCTCGCGATGACAGACTAATTGCGTCATTGCGAGGCACCAAAGGTGCCGCGGTAATCCATCGGCAGTCTGGCTGATTTTCAAAGGGGTCTAGCCCGCCTAAGCTGAGTGACAGATCCACAGAAAACGTCTGTTTTCTTCCTTTTCACTTTATCATCAGCTGATACAATTGAATCAACGGAACGACCCTGGCATCGCCACACTGATCGACCTTCACGACCAAATCATTGACCAGGGGGATGGCTACTGGGATCGACATGCCAGCGATAGCGGTGTGGCTTATGAATTTCAAAATGCCCATCAGTTGTTGGCCGATTTTTTTAACGAGGTCGACCGGGTGTTAAAGGAGGTCAAAAGCTCATGAAAGCAATTGTGATTGGAATCATGCCCCAAGCGCGTATTCGCGAACGCATGCTCGCCATTGCGCGCGGACACTACAAACCAAAGCCCTCTGAGCCGAAGATTTGGTTTACATCCATGCGTTCGCTCGCCGAAGTGTTGAGCGACGAAAACCGCGCCCTGCTCAAAGTAATTCAAGAAGCTAAGCCCCAATCGATATCTTCGTTGGCGGAGATCACCGGACGAAAGCCGGGAAATCTCTCTCGAACACTAAAAACCATGTCGAACTATGGGTTTGTCGAAATGAGGCGCGAGAACCGTCATGTTCGGCCCATTGCCAAGGCAACTGAATTTCGAATTGTTGCGTGATGGCAGTTGGTCATTGGGAAGCAGAAGGGCGGAGCAATCAGCCCGTCATTGCGAGGCACCGAAGGTGCCGTGGCAATCCACCGTAGCCTGCTCGCCCTTCTTGCACAAGACCTGGCCATATCTTGGCAGGCCAATACCGGCTGCAGGTGCGCTGCGAATACATCCTGCCCTTTCAGATCAAGGCGCGCTATTACTACGCGAACTGGCAAAAGCGGGTCGTACGGTATGACGCGCTGGGCAATGTTGTTTGATTGGGCGGCGGGGTAATTCGCGAGGGCAGATCGCCACGGGGCTACGCCCCTCGCGATGACGCGTATCGACCGTCTGGCTGATTTTCAAAGCCTGCACGCCCGGCAACAATCCCCGGTCACAACCCGAGGTCTTGTAATATGCATAAAATAGGTATATCTTGACATGGCAATTGAGTTCGATCCCGCCAAATCAGCCGAAAACCTTCGCAAACATGGAATCGCACTTTCTGAAGTCGAGACAGCGTTTTATGACGATCATGCGCAAACCATTGAAGACCCAGATGCTCAAGGCGAACAACGGCTTATTACCCTTGCCATGGATTCCCAAGGTCGCCTGCTTGTTATCTGTTTCACTGAGCGAGACGAGAAAATTCGAGTGATTTCAGCAAGGAAAGCAAGCCCCGCAGAGGCCAAGACTTACGATGAAAAAAGAATACGACTTCAGCAACGCTAAATCTGGCGCGATCATTCCTAGCGTGGGCAAAACCCGGCTCACGATCATGCTCGATAACGATGTGATCGCCGCCTTTCGTGCGCGCGCCGAAAAATCTGGCAAGGGCTATCAGACCCTGATTAACGAAGCCCTTCGCAACGCCTTGCTGCCCGAAGCAGCACCAGTAACCGAAGCAAGCGTTCAACGTGTGGTTCAACAAGCGATTAAGAATTTCTTAAAGCACGGAGTTAAAGCCGGCTAGGTTTGTTTGCGGGCGTGGAAATTCACAACGGGTGTGGGCCATCTGGCTGATTTTCAATAACGGCTTCAACGCTTAACCTACGCGGTCATCCAAGATGGCTTTCCAAAAATTGCGAGCTCCTTTATGATTTCGCCGTTATCCGCCCCTGGCACTACGTCTTCCCTCACTGATTCAGGGATTGCCGAACCCAGGGGCTTTTCTTTTGGGTGAAAATCCCAACAACATCAGTTTCCAAAACCAATCTCTAGTCTTAGAATGCGGCGATACATCCCTAAGGATGAGGAAAACGCCATGAATCAGCTCGACAGAATCACCCAAGAACCCGGAAAGATGGGCGGTAAGGCCTGCATTCGCGGGATGCGTGTCACGGTGAGCATGATCGTCAATCAGATTGGTGCGGGCCGTTCGCAGGCTGAAATCCTTGCGGACTACCCCTACTTAGAAGCAGAAGATATTTCACAGGCCCTGCAGTAAGCTGCCTGGCGCGCCGATGAACGCGAGATTGAATTAGCGCGGTCTTGAAGCTTTTACTGGACATGAATCTGTCCCCTCTATCGGCCATCTGGCTGATTTTCAAAGCCAAGAACGGGATCTAAGATCATCGGTTCTCACCAATTCTCCTGCGAAGCGGTTTTGGATATCATTGATGTTGACCCATTTCCACGGACTGGTTAGTGGTGGATTTCAAAGGGTTCGGTTTGGTGTGGTTGGGTGAATTTTAGCTGGCTCCTTTCGAAGTTGTTGGGGGATTTGTATCCGATGCCGCTGTGGCGGCGTTTTGGGTTGTACCAGGCCTCGATATAGGTAAAAAGTGCTGACTTGGCCTCGGCCTTTGTCTTAAAGGTTCTGCGAGAGAGCAGCTCGCGCTCCAGGGAGCCGAAGAAGCTCTCGGCCATGGCGTTGTCGTAGGCGTCACCAACACTGCCCATGGAAGGCCTCACCCCCATCTCCTCGCAGCGTTTACCAAAGGCAATGGCCGTGTACTGGCTACCCCGGTCGCTGTGATGGATGACGTCATCGGGGCGGCGGGTCTCAAGAGCCATGTTAAGCGCCATCAGCACGAGCTCGGTGCGGATGTGATCATCAATGGCCCAGCCCACCACCTTGCGGCTGTATGCATCCAAGACAACCGCCAGGTAAACGAAGCCTGCCCAGGTGGGCACATAGGTGATGTCGCCCACCCAGAGCTGATTGACTCTGGTGGCAACGAAGTTACGGTTAACCAGATCGGTGTGCACTTCATGGGTTTTATCCTGTTGGGTGGTGATGACAAATCGACGTGGGTAGCGACCGCTTGCGCCTTGGATGCCCGCCGCACGCATCAGGCGGGCAATCCGTGTGCGGGCGGCCCGTACACCCAGCTCCAGCAGCTCCTCCCGAACGCGGGGCATGCCGTAGCTCTCATGCGACATCTTATGAATCGCCCGAATCTTCTCGGTGAGCACGACATTGGCGATCGTGCGAGCCGACGGCGGCCGTATCCGCCAGTCATAAAAACCGCTCTTGGATACCTTCAGTACTTTACACATCGTCGCCACAGGGAGTTCGGCCTGATTTGCCTCAATCAACTCGAAGACGGCGTGGACGTCTTCTCGTCTTTGTTGGCAAACCAGGCCGTAGCCTTTGCCAAGATGTCGCGCTCCATCTGCAATCGGCGCACCTCACGGCGCAATCGGATCAGCTCTTCTCGTTCCGCTGAAGTTATGCCAGCAGGCTTTGTATGTGGCACATCGGTCGGAATGGCCGACAGTGCCAGCCAGTTATGGATACTTTGTGCGCTGCAGCCAAATTCCTTGGCTAACTCTTCAGGCGATCGACCGGCCTTGACCAGCTCAATCATCTGCTGCCGAAAGGCAGCAGGGTATGGGGGTTTTGATCTTCCAGACATCTCGGACTCCTTCTTGCGTAAGCATCAGGTGTCCGTGAATTTGGGTCAACATCACATATTGACTTACCCTCCCAGTCGCTTCGGTGGCTGGGCGCGAAGCCACCCTCGGGTGGCTTCTGCTTTTTTAGGGATTGGTTGTGCGCACAGTTTTGTATGTCGATGGTTTTAATTTGTATTTCGGCGCCTTGCGCGATTCGCAATTTCCCATGCAATTGCAAGATCAACACGGCACTTTCTCAAAACCGAAACCCTGGTAGCGAGCATCTGAACAATTGATTACTAAATCTGTTGGGCATTTCGCAGGCCAAAGTGTTTGATGTGGTGTTTGCTCAGTCATTCCGAGGCACCAACGGCCCCGCGGCAATCCATAACGCCATTACGTTGCTTTCGACAACAGGCTTTCATAAGGAATGTTCAGCCCCTCGTGTAAGCG
>VERJ01000066.1 GCA_018882795.1 Burkholderiaceae bacterium
CACTCACGCTGCCTGCAAGCTTCAGCGTCGCTTCAAGATTCACGCCGGTGAGCATGCCGTCGCGACCGATATCAGTATAGAGAATGGACTCCACGCCATAGTCTTCAAATTTTTTCGCCAGATCGATTACCTCGTGGCCGGAGAGTTTGCTCCAACCATCGGTGGCCACTTTTCCATCCTTTGCATCAATCGAGACGATGATGTGGCCAGGAAAGGCCACGCAGGCATCTTGCAGAAGCCCAGGATTTTTGACTGCAGCCGTGCCGATCACGATGTAGGTGGCGCCGTCATCCAGAAAGCGCTCGATCGTGTCGAGATCGCGGATACCACCACCGATCTGCACGGGCATGTCATCTCCAGCGGCCTTGATGATGGCCTTGAAGGCCGACTCATTTTTCGGCCGGCCTGCAATAGCACCATTCAGATCCACCACATGCAGCCGACGGGCGCCCTGTGCCTTCCAATGGCGGGCCATTTCGCCCGGATGGTCAGAGAATACGGTGGCATCGTTGAGGTCCCCCTGTTTGAGGCGAACACACTGGCCATCTTTCAGGTCAATGGCAGGAATTAACAGCATAGGTCTTGGTCAAGGATTCCAGGTTACAAAATTAGACAACAGCTTTAAGCCGGCGTTTGCGCTCTTTTCAGGATGAAACTGGGTTGCAATGATGTTATCCCTGGCCACGGCGCAGGTAAAGCGCACACCATAGTCGCTTTCACCAAGTACGAGCGACGCATCCCGGGGCTCGGCATGAAAGCTGTGCACAAAATAAAACCATCCGCCCGACTCCAGGCCGGAAATCACTGGGTGGGCGCTGCGCCAATGGACTTCATTCCAGCCCATGTGGGGCACCTTGAGCGGATGGCCCGCCGCATCGACAACACCCCGATCGGCAGTAAACCGCACGACCTCGCCGGGCATCACACCCAGGCCGACGGTGTCCCCTTCTTCGCTGCGATCAAAGAGCATCTGCTCGCCAACGCAGATTCCAAAGAAAGGTTTGTTGCGGCAGGCCTCGAGAAGTGCTTCACGCAGTCCCGAACGGTCCAGGCCCGCCATGCAATCGGGCATCGCGCCCTGGCCCGGAAACACCACGCGGTCGGCCCGCCGAACATCTTGTGGCGATGAGACGATTTGCACATCCGCATCAGGCGCCACGGCATGAAAGGCGCGCAGCACACTTCTTAGGTTGCCTGATCCGTAGTCAACGATTGCGATCAATTCGCGGCACTCATTTTTTCCCAGGGCAGTTCAATGGCCAGGGTTTAGAGGGACCCCTTGGTCGATGGAATGACATCCTGCGCCAGGCGCGGATCGAACTCGACCGCCATGCGCAATGCCCGGGCAAACGCCTTGAAAATTGTCTCGCATTGATGGTGGGCGTTTTCACCCTTGAGGTTATCGATATGCAAGGTGACCTGGGCATGGTTGACAAAGCCCTGGAAGAACTCGTGAATGAGATCAAGATCGAACTGTCCGACCACGCCGCGCTTCCACTGCACGCCGAACTCCAGCCCCGGGCGGCCCGAGAGATCAATCACTACGCGCGATAGGGCTTCATCAAGCGGCACATAGGCGTGGCCGTAGCGGCGCACACCGCGCTTATCGCCAATGGCTTTGGCAAAGGCCTGGCCCAGGGTGATGCCCAGATCTTCCACCGTGTGATGGGCGTCGATCTCGAGATCGCCTTTTGCGGCGACTTCCAGATCGATCAGGCCGTGACGCGCGATCTGATCCAGCATGTGGTCGAGAAATGGCAGGCCGGAAGCAAGGCTACGTTGGCCCGTGCCATCCAGATTAAGCGACACCCTGATTTGGGTCTCGGCAGTGTCTCGACGAACTTCAGCGGTTCTCATGACGGCTCCTTTAGCGCAATGATACAGTCCGCGCATGAGTGAATTCTGGAGCAAAGTTGTCAGGGGGCTTTCACCCTACACCCCGGGAGAGCAGCCCAAGATCGATGGGCTGATCAAGTTAAATACCAACGAAAACCCCTATCCCCCCTCGGCCAAGGCCTATTCCGCCATCCAGGCCATCAGTGCCGACAGCCTGCGCCTTTACCCGGATCCGGAATCTACTGATCTATGCAGGGCCATCGGCACCGCCTGCGGCGTGCCGGCTGACCATGTGTTTGTGGGCAATGGCTCGGATGAAGTGCTGGCCTTTGTCTTTCAGGGGCTCTTAGCCAGCCGCCCGACCGTGATGGGACAACACGATGGGCCGCTGGTGTTTCCCGATATCACCTACAGCTTTTATCCGACCTATTGCGGTCTGTATGGTGTTGACTATCAGCTCGTGCCGCTGGAGTCGGATTTCTCTCTCGATCTGAATCGAATTCCCGAATCAGCTCGGGCGGTGATTTTTCCCAATCCGAATGCGCCCACGGGACGCGGCCTTGCCCGTGATGCCATCGAAGCATTCGCAACTGCCAGGCCCAATCGGCTGGTGGTGGTCGATGAGGCCTATGTGGATTTTGGCGCCGAATCCTGTGTGCCACTGACCCTGCATCACAAAAACATCCTGGTGACGCAATCATTTTCAAAGTCGCGCGCCCTTGCGGGCCTGCGGGTGGGATTCGCAATCGGTCACCCCGAATTGCTGGATGCGCTGAATCGGATCAAGAACAGTTTTAATTCTTATCCGATTGATCGCCTGGCAGCAGCGGGTGCTGCAGCATCCATTCTGGATACGGAATGGTTTGAGGCCAATCGCGGCAAGGTAATGAAGTCGCGGGCAACGCTGGTGGCGGGGCTGGAAGCGCTCGGTTTTGAGGTGGTGCCTTCGCAGGCGAACTTTGTGTTCACGCGTCATCCGAAGGTTGAAGGGGCGATGCTGGCGCAGCAGTTGCGGGAGCGAAAAATCCTGGTGCGGCATTTTGCGAAGCCGCGGATCGATCAGTATCTGCGGATTACGGTGGGCACTGATGCGCAGGTCGCGGCGCTCATTGAGGCGCTGGGCGATATCGTTCGATAGATGCTCGGGGCCTAAGTCACGCTTGTTCGAGGGCTCGGGGGCCTAGCGCTGGGGGCTTTCTCTCGTCGCGGTCGCAAAACGTAAATCGAAAAGCGTTTTGCTCCGACGCTCCTCAAGTAAATCCTCCAGCGCTCTCCCCTCGGGGAATCGATTGAGTCGATCAAATAACACGACTGGAGAGCGTCGGGATTTCGAACCGGCGAACGCCTGCAGCCGGGCGAAACCCGGCGCTAGGCCAGGAGCCATTTATCAACACGAGGGGAGAGCATCGGGATGTCGACGAGTTGAGCGTCGGAGGCAAACGCTTTTCGCTGTTGTTTGCCGACCGCGAAACGAGCGACACCCGAGGCTAGGCACCGAGCCCTCGATTTAAGTTGCCCCCGGCGCTAGGCCAGGAACCCCCGTTTATCATCCCGAGTCCTCAGAGAATTTTGTTGACCGGCACATAGATCAGCCGTGTGCCCGCCAGCCGATCATGTAGCGTCTGTGAGTCACGATCAAAAATCGCCCACAGAAATCCGACCCCAAAAAAGACACTTGGAATCGCGATCAAGGCACGAATCAGTGCGGTTCGCACCGTGACATCTGCGCCCCCCACCGTTTTTAGCTTCAGCCCCAGGGTTTGCATCGGCAGCGTGCACCGGCCCTTGCTCCAGCTCCAAACAAAGTAGGCGAGCAGCATTGCGGCGATGGTCAGTTGCAGGCCCAGACGCTTCACTGAGGCCAATGCGGGATCGGCCCGGTCACTAAAGTCGACCAGAAATGAATAAAAAAAGACGATCACCATGAGCGGGCCGAACAACAGTAGACCCTCGTAGATCATGCCCATGAATCGCCTCCAGACAGAGGCCGGGTTGTCAGTCACACCTTATTGTGCCAGTGGCTTGGCTGGCCGGGTGGCGAGGGCGGAGCGTGGACGGTCGTAGTGGTTTAAGGAGGAGACCAGAGGATCGCTTGAGGCACCCGTATTGGCCTGGGCTACTTTTTGTTGGGCTAAGTCAACCAGCCGCTCTCGCTCTGATTGCGAGAGTTTTTGATACTCATTCCACTTCATCACCCGAACATCTTCAGGAATGACATCGTTCACACCGCCGAATGCGGCCCGCGCCTGACGGCGCTCGGAGGCGGGCAGGGACGCCCACTCGAGCATTTTCTCCTGGGCGACAGCCTGCTGTTCAGGACTGAGCTGATGGAAGCGGTCAGCGATTTTGAGCCACTTGCGACGGCGTTGTTCATCCAATTCGGACCAGAATGACTCCAGTGGGGCAAGGGCCTCCCGCTGACTGGCGGTGAGCTTGCCCCACATCAGGCCCTGCGTGCCCGACTGGCCACGAAAGAGAATATCCGGGGCCCAGAACTGGCGAATGCCGGTGCCCGCCTGGTTGGAGACTGATGCCGCTGTGATGCCAGAGGCAGAGTCACTCAAGCTTTCCTCTTGGAAGGCGAGAAATCCGATATCCAGATAAGCCTGCACTGGCAGCCGATCCACGATAACGCGCTCATCAATGGCGGCAATGCGGCCGATGTCGGTTTCCATGGCGTCGCGTTCTGCCAGGCCCAGGGCAAAGACCACGGCCACGGTGCTGGCAAAGCTGACGCCCATGCCCCAGAGCTGACGAGGGGCGAAGCGGGCGGTTGGACTCACGCGCCCCGGCGCCTGATTCTGGCGGGCCTCGGCCCGCTGAAGGGCTGCCCTGCGGCCGCGCGCTAGCGCCTCCGTCGTGGCGGGCGCAATCTCGGCCTCGCCCTCGCGGAGCAGCTCCCGGCTGCGGTAGGTGATGTTGTCCATATCTAGTCTTTGAAATCCTGCTGGAGAAAGGCCAGAGACTCGCTCAGTGTTTTGACGGCTCGAAAGCAGTGGGTTTTCACACTGCCTTCAGAGCACCCCATCGCCTGGGCGGTCTGCGCAATATCCAATCCTTCCCAGTAACGCAGCAGGAAGGCCTGTTGTTGACGTATGGGGAGGGCGGCAATGGCCGAGTCGAGCTGTTCCCGCAGCTGCTGGCGGGCCAAAAGGGCGTCTGGCTGGGCAGATTCGTCATCGGGCATATCAAGCTCGGGGGCTGATTCCGAGCCGTCCTCCAGCTCTTGGACAGGCTTCATATCGCCGAACAGGGAGACCCAGGCCCTGCGGACCTTCTGGCGACGATGGTGATCCAGGATCGCGTTTTGAAGGATCCGATGAAATAGCATGGGCCATTCCTCCGGGCTGCGGTCGGCGTACTTTTCTGCCAGCCGCATCATGGCCTCCTGGACCATATCGAGTGCGACCTGTTCATCCTGAACTCCCAGCATCGCGATCTTGAAGGCCCGGCGTTCAATATCGGTCAGAAAGCGTTCTAGGGCCTTGTTGTCCATGACGCTATGTTAAATTATGGGGCTTGACCTTGCCGGTACCGGCTCCACAAGAGTCGGCAACGGCGATCCGTCAACTCAAAGCCCTTGTCGCAAGGTCTGTGTCGTCGGTTCCGGGAAATCGCTTCCGGGATGCGGGTGGCGCCGGCGGGCAAGGATCACTGGAACTTGATAGGACCTAAAACCTATGGAAATTACAGGCGCAGAAATCGTCGTGCGTTGCCTGCACGAAGAGCAGGTGGATCACATTTTCGGCTACCCAGGCGGGGCTGTTCTCTACATCTACGACGAGATTTACAAGCAGAACAAATTCAAGCACATCCTGGTGCGACACGAGCAGGCGGCCGTGCATGCGGCCGATGCGTATGCCCGATCCACAGAAAAGGTGGGCGTGGCCTTGGTGACCAGTGGTCCCGGCGTGACCAATGCGGTCACCGGCATTGCGACTGCTTATATGGACTCCATTCCGATGGTGATCCTCTCGGGCCAGGTGCCCACCCACGCCATTGGCCTGGATGCCTTCCAGGAGTGCGACACGGTGGGCATTACCCGGCCGTGTGTGAAGCACAACTTTCTGGTGAAGGATGTGAAAGACCTGGCCGTTACCATCAAGAAGGCCTTCCATCTGGCCCGATCGGGCAGGCCTGGCCCGGTGCTGGTGGATATCCCAAAGGACATCACCCGTAACCGCTGTAAGTTCGAGTACCCCAAAGAAGTCACCATGCGGTCCTACAACCCGGTGGTCAAGGGCCACTCGGGCCAAATCAAAAAAGCCGTTCAGCTCATGCTGACCGCTGAGCGGCCCATGATCTACACCGGTGGCGGTGTGATTCTGGGCAATGCCTCAAAAGAGTTGCGTGAACTGGTGGACCTGCTGGGCTATCCCTGCACCAATACGCTGATGGGCCTCGGCGCCTATCCGGCCACCAACCAGAAATTCCTCGGTATGCCTGGCATGCATGGCACCTATGAGTGCAACATGGCCATGCAGCACTGCGATGTGCTGATTGGTATTGGTGCGCGCTTCGACGATCGTGTGATCGGCAATCCCAAGCACTTCGCCCAGAATCCCCGCAAGATCGTGCATGTGGATATTGATCCCTCATCGATCTCGAAGCGGGTGAAGGTCGATGTGCCGATCGTCGGTGATGTGGGCGACGTGATGCGTGAAATGATTGCCCAAATCAAAGAGGCCATCGCAGCGGGCCATGTGTTTAACAAAAAGGCGCATTCGGCCTGGTGGAGCCAGATCGAAGAGTGGCGTAAGCGTGAGTGCCTGCGCTACGAGCAAAGCGCCGAGATCATCAAGCCGCAGTTCGTGGTGGAAAAGCTCTGGGAAGTCACCAAGGGCGAGGCCTTCATCACCTCGGATGTGGGCCAGCACCAGATGTTTGCCGCACAGTTTTATAAGTTTGATCAACC
>VERJ01000067.1 GCA_018882795.1 Burkholderiaceae bacterium
GGGTATAGGGCGTGCGGGGATGATCCAGCACCTCGGTCGTAGAACCCGACTCCACGACCCGGCCCTGGTGCATCACCATCACGCGGTGGGCCATGGCCCGAATCACCGCCAGATCATGGGTGATCAGCAGATAGGCCATGCGATGGCGCCGCTGTAGCCGAACCAATAACTCCAGTACCTGCTGCTGGATCGACACATCCAGTGCACTGGTGGGCTCATCCAGCACGATCAGATCGGGCTGCAGAATCACTGCCCGGGCAATGGCGATGCGCTGCCGCTGCCCCCCAGAAAATTCATGCGGATAGCGCCCCACGCTGGATGCGGGCAGGCCTACTTCTTGCAGCATCTCCGCGATGCGATCCTGCCGTTCATGGCGCGAGAGCTCTGTGAAGTGCAGCTTCAAGCCTTCTTCCAGAATCTGGCCAATCGTCATACGTGGCGAGAGCGCACTGAAGGGGTCCTGAAACACGATCTGCATACGGCGCCGCTGGCGGCGCATCTCCGCCGAATTAAGTTCGCCAAGATTGGTCTGATCGAATCGGATCTGGCCCGTGACTGCAGCACTGGAGAGTCTCAGCAGTGCAAGCGCAAGCGTGGTCTTGCCCGATCCGGATTCACCCACAATCCCCAGTGTCTCGCCCTGAGCAACCGAGAGCGAGGCCTCCTCCACCGCGACAAACTGGCGCTTCTTCCACCAGCCCATGGGAATGCTGAACTCGCAGCGAAGCTGCTCAGTGCGCAAAAGCTCCGCGCCCGAAGCAGCATCAGCCACCATGCGCTGGGGGCGGCTCGCCAAAAGCCGCTGCGTGTACTCATGCTGCGGCCGTGCGAAGAGCTCTGCCGTGGTGTTGAGTTCCACAAGCCTGCCACTTTGCATCACCCCCACGCGCTGGGCAAAACGCGCCACCAGCGGCAGGTCATGTGTGATCAGCAGAATCGCCATGCCGTCTTCGCGCTGCAGCTGCAGCAGCAACTCCAGCACCTGTTCCCGGATCGTGACATCCAGGGCGGTGGTGGGTTCATCGGCGATCAGCAATCGCGGCCCGCAGGCCAGCGCCATGGCAATCAGTACCCGCTGCCGTTGGCCGCCGGAGAGCTGATGTGGAAAGGCCTGGGCCCGCCGTTGCGGCTCATCCACGCCCGTGCGGTCCAGCAACTCCACGGCCCGCGCAAACGCTGCTTTTTTCGATAGCCCCTGATGCACTTCCAGCACTTCGGCGATCTGATCGCCGACGGAGAAAAGGGGATTGAGTGCTGACATGGGTTCTTGAAAAATCATGCCGATCTCTGCACCACGAATCGCCCGCAGGGTGGGCATGTTGGCACCGACCAGATCAATCCCTGAGGTGCCCGGGGCCGTGCTGTCTGGCGACCAGATCACCCGGCCCGATGTTTTGGCATCAGGCAGCAATCGCAAAATGGAGAGCGCTGTGACGGTCTTGCCGCTGCCGGATTCACCGACCAGGGCAAAGCGTTCACCGGCGTGAATATCAAAACTGACATCACGCACCGCGACCGTGGACTGATCATTGGCCGAGAATTCAACCTGCAGGTTCTGAAGACTCAGGAGCGCCATGGTCTTCATCCCCGCCGTGTGTCGAGCGCATCGCGCAGCGCTTCGCCGATAAAGATCAGCAGCAGGAGCAGCGCCACCAGCACACCGAAAGTGGAGAGTGAAATCCACCAGGCATCCAGATTGGCCTTGCCCTGTGCCAGCAGTTCGCCAAGGCTGGGCGTGGATGAAGGCACACCGAGGCCCAAAAAATCAAGGCTTGTGAGTGCAAGAATCGCCGCACTCATGCGAAACGGCAGAAACGCAATCACAGGCGTCAGGCTATTGGGCAGCACATGCCGCCAGATGATCTGGCCATTGGAAAGCCCAAGGGCCCGGGCCGCAGTGACATAGTCCAGTGAGCGGTTGCGCAGAAATTCTGCCCGCACATAGTCCGATAATCCCATCCAGCCAAAGAGCGACAGGATCACCAGCAAGATCAATAAGCCCGGCTCAAACACCGAGGCAAGAATAATCAGCAAATACAACTCCGGCACCGAGCCCCAGACCTCGATAAAGCGCTGGATCACCAGATCGGTCTTGCCGGCGAAATAGCCCTGAATCGCACCCATCAATACGCCGAGCACCACGCCGATGGCCGTTAAGGCGAGCCCAAAGAGCACCGACACACGGAATCCATAAATCAGTCTTGCCAGCACATCACGGCCTCGATCATCGGTGCCCAGCCAGTTGGTGGCAGATGGTGCAGCGGGATTAGGGCTGGGCGCGAAATAGTTCAGGCTGTTAAAAGAATAGCGATTGGGCGGATAGATGGCCCAGTTCGCACCCTTGCGGATACTCTGTTCAATGAAGGGATCGAGAAAATCGGTGGGGGTTTCGAAGTCACCGCCAAAGGTCTTCTCGGGATAATCCTGCAGCAGGGGGAAGTACGTTTCTCCCTGATAGCGCATCACCAGGGGCCGATCATTGGAGAGCACCTCTGCAAAGAGCGTCAGCACAAACGCGAAGGCGAAGATCCACAGACTCACATAGCCACGGCGATTGCGCTTAAAGCGCAGCCAGGCCCGGCGGGTCGGCGAAAGGCCCCGTGCAGGACTTGAATCCTGCGCCTCCAGCAGGGCGCCAGAAATATCCGCTGTGCTCATGCCGCCTTGCCCTCGAATTGGATACGCGGATCCACCCAGACATACATCAGGTCATTGAGGAGCTTGGCCACCAGTCCAATCAGTGAGAAAAAATACAGGGTGCCCATCACCACGGGATAGTCGCGTTTGATTACCGATTCGTAAGACAGCAGCCCAAGGCCATCCAGCGAAAAGAGTGTTTCGATCAATAGGGAGCCCGTGAAAAATGCGCCCACAAACGCTGCTGGAAATCCGGTCACAACCGGAATCAGTGCATTACGAAAGACATGCCGCCAGAGCACCGTGCGTTCGGTCAGGCCCTTGGCTCGAGCCGTGAGCACATAGTGCTTGCGGATCTCTTCCAGCATGGTGTTCTTGGTGAGCATCGTGGTCACTGCAAAACTGCCTAATGTCATGCAAATGATGGGCAGGGTCAGGTGCCAGAAATAGTCCAACACTTTTCCTGCAAGTGAGAGCGACTCCCAGTCATCGGAAGTCAGGCCGCGCAGCGGGAAGAGCTGCAGAAAACTGCCACCACCAAAGAGCACCAACAGGGCCACACCCAACACAAAGCCCGGAATGGCATAGCCCACCAGAATCGCCGTGCTGGTCCACAGATCAAAGCGGGATCCGTGGCGCACGGCCTTGGCAATGCCCAGCGGGATGGAGATCAAATAGGTGAGCAGAAAGCTCCAGATGCCCAGGCTGATCGAGACCGGCAGCTTGTCTTTCATCAGCGCCCAGACACTGCGATCATGGAAAAAACTCTTGCCCAGATCGAATTGCAGAAATCCAACGACCATCTGCATAAAGCGCTCATGCACCGGCTTATCAAAGCCATAGAGCGCCTTGATCTCTTCAATTTTTTTGGCATCCACGCCCCGATTGCCGCGATAGATGTTGCTGGTCTGGCCCACCTCGGCACTCGCTCCGCCCGGCAGGCTTGCCGATGCACCCCCAAGGGCGGCATGGTCGCCTTTGAGCATCTGGACCATCTGCTCCACCGGCCCGCCCGGCACGAATTGGATGATGGCAAAGGTGATCAGCAGGATGCCCAGCAAGGTAGGCACCATCAGCAGCAGTCGTTTGCCGATATAGCGCAGCAGGGCAGGGTTCATCGTGATGTCTCTCCGCTTAAACGCGCGGCAGCGGATTGGGTGCTGCTGTCCCACCACCAGCTGGCGACCACCCAATCTTCAGAGTGGTAGTAATCGGGCAGGGTGGTGGGGGCCTTTAACCCATTGCGATAGGCCACGCGATGGACATTGTTGTGCCAGTGGGGAATTGCGTAAAAACCTGTGCGCAGCACCCGGTCCAGCGCCCGGGTGGCAGTGACCAGCTGTTCGCGTGATTCCACACTCAGAATTCGATTGATCAAAGCATCCACAGCAGGGTCTTTAACGCCGATGAAGTTATCCGCACCCAACTCATCCGCCGCGCTGCTAGTGAATCGGAACACCAGCTCGTTACCCGGGCTCTGGCTGGAGAGGTACCAGTGCACGATCATGTCGTAGTCGTAGTCATCGACTCGTTTTTTATACAGCGATGTATCGGTCACACGGACCTTCACACTGATGCCCAGCTTGGCCAGGTTGCGCGAAAAGGGCGCCACGATCCGCTCCCAGGTACGCGACGACAGCAGCACCTCGAACTCAAAGGGCTGGCCCTTGGCGTTTCTGAGTGCACCATCGCGGTAGGTCCAGCCGGCTGCCTCCAACAGTGCCCGCGCCTGGCGCAGGTTATCGCGCAATGAGTGCGGCGGATTGGTGTCAGGTGGTAGCGGTACATCGCCAAACACTGCAGGCGACAGTCGATCCCGCATGGGGTTGAGCAGTTTCAGTTCGTCTTCGCCCGGGCTGCCGGTAGCGGCCATCAGGGTATTGGTGAAATAAGAGGGCGAGCGTTTGTATTGGTTATAAAACAGCTGCCGATTCATCCATTCATAGTCCAGGGCCAGGCCGATCGCTTGGCGCACCCGGACATCGGCAAACTGCGGCCTGCGGATATTGAAATAAAACGCCTGCAGGCCCTGCGCATTGGCATTGGGCAATTCGGTTTTGATCAGGCTGCCATTGGAGAATTTGCTGCCGATATAGCTGCGTGCCCAGTTCTTGGCGGCGTTTTCATGCACAAAGTCGAACTCTCCGGCCTTGAAGGCCTCGATGCGGGCGAATTCATCTTTGTAATAGCGAAAACTGATCACATCGAAATTGAATTGGCCCTTGCGCGATGGAATAGTCTCGGCCCAATAGTTCTTCTGCCGCCTAAAGCGGATCGACTTGCCCAGGTCCACTCGATCAATCACATAGGGGCCGGAGGCGATCGGGTGATCCTGGACCCATTGTTCGAAGGGCTTCTCGGTGCCCTGCTGGCTGCCCCATTTGCGTGAGAAGACCGGCACCGAACCCACGATCATGTGCAGCTCACGATTTTTCTTCAGAAAATTGAATCGAATCGTCTGCCGATCAATGACTTCCGCATCCCGGACATCGGCCCAATAGTTGCGCCAGATGGGGCTTGCGGCTTTGCTGCGCAGGGTGTCGAAGGAAAACTTCACATCTTCTGCGGTGACCGGGTCGCCGTTGGAAAACCGTGCCTCGGGCCGCAGCCGAAAGGTGATCGACATTCGATCGCGGGCCAGCATCATGTCCTTTGCCAAAAGGCCATAGGCGCTCATGGGCTCATCAAGGCTGCCGATGGTAAGCGATTCGAACATCAGTTCGCTCACGCCCCGGGCGGCGATGCCTTTTAAGGTGAAGGGGTTGAGCTTATCGAAGGTGCCCATGGCAGAAAGCCGCAGCTCACCGCCCTTGGGCGCATTGGGATCGGCGTACCGAAAGTGGGTGAAATCAGGGCCATATCGGGGTTTATCGCCAAGCGCGAGTCCGTGGGTAAACCCCGTATCGGCTGATGCTCTTGCAGTCGGCGCCGCGTCAGCAGCCATGCAGGCGCTGATACAGAGGCCGCCGATTAGGCCTCTGAGTGCGGTGGTAGCGGCCCAGCCACGCTGGTGTCCGTCCCGACTGGGCGGTGGCATTGGGGTTTCCAGGGGCGACATCATGGGTCGCAGTGTAACGAAGCGATTTCCCCGGCACGATTAGAATTGCCCCTATAAGTGGTGTCCAACACCGTGCCTGACATCACGCCGATCTTTTCCAAGGAGTCTCTATGGCTTTTCTGAAGGGCAAACGCATCCTGGTCACCGGGCTGCTGTCCAACCGCTCGATTGCCTATGGCATTGCCCAGGCCTGCCATGCACAGGGTGCCGAACTGGCCTTCACCTATCAAAACGAACGCTTTGAGCAGCGTGTGAAGGAGATGGCCGCGGAGTTCGGCAGCAGTCTCTGTTTTCCGCTGGATGTTGCTGAAGATGCCCAGATCGAGGCTTGCTTTAAATCGCTGTCTGCGAGTTGGCCGCAGCTGGATGGCCTGGTGCATGCGATTGCCTTTGCTCCGCGCGAGGCGATTGCGGGAGACTTCCTAGATGGCCTCTCGCGTGAGGCGTTTCGTCTTGCCCATGAGATTTCGGCCTACAGTTTTCCAGCACTGGCCAAGGCAGCGCTTCCCATGATGAATCCCCAGGGGGGCGCAATGGTGACCCTGTCCTATCTGGGTGCAGAAAAGTTTGTTGCCCACTACAACACCATGGGCCTGGCCAAGGCCAGCC
>VERJ01000028.1 GCA_018882795.1 Burkholderiaceae bacterium
GTCCAGCCACCGTCCATGGCCCAGGCCACACCGCGGACCTGATTGGCGGCATCAGAACACAGGAACACAGCAAGCTGTCCCAGCTGCTCGGGTGTCACGAACTCACCTGAGGGCTGCTTCTCTGCGAGCAAATCTTTTTTCGCTGCGTCGTTGGAGAGCTTCTTTTCACTGGCCCGGGCATCGACCTGTTTCTGCACCAGTGGTGTGAGCACCCAGCCGGGGCAGATGGCATTGCAGGTCACGGGTGTGGTCGCGCATTCGAGCGCGACAGACTTCGTCAGGCCCACAATGCCATGCTTGGCAGCCACATAAGCGCTTTTGTTGGCCGAGGCCACTAGGCCATGGGCTGAGGCGATGTTGATAATGCGGCCATAGCCCCGCTTTTTCATGCCGGGCACAGCGCAGCGTGTGGTGTGAAACGCTGAGGAGAGATTGATCGCGATCACCGCGTCCCAGCGCTCAATAGGAAAGTCCTCTACAGGCGATACGTGCTGGATTCCGGCATTGTTCACCAGGATGTCCACCCGGCCGAGTTTTGATTCGGTGGATCGCACCATGTCCTCAATCTCTGCGGGCCGTGTCATGTCGGCCCCATGGTGCAGCACGCGCACGCCATAAGCCAAAGACAGCTCTTTCACCAGTGCAGCGATTGCGGCTGGCTCGCCAAAACCGTTGAGCATGATGTCGGCGCCTTGCTCAGCAAGTGCGCGCGCGATGCCCAGGCCGATGCCGCTGGTGGAACCGGTAACCAGGGCGACTCTGGAGTGAAGGGGTTTGGATTGCGCCATGCGGCCTCCTGTGAATGTCTTGGGGTGATAGGATTCTTTGATGGCAATGATAAAGGGTAGCGGCATAGCCGCCGATCAGCCGCGTCAAGGCTCGGTGAACTGCATCAGTCCTGCGGGCCTGCATCGTATGGCTTATCTGGAATGGGGCGATCCCGACAACACCGATGTGGTGATCTGTGTCCATGGCCTGACCCGGGTCAGCGATGATTTCCAGGTGCTGGCACGGGCCTTGGCCGACCGCTTTCGTGTCGTCTGCCCGGATGTGGTGGGCCGTGGCCGATCCTCTTGGCTGAAAAATCCCATGCTCTATGTCGTGCCCCAGTACGCCAGCGACATGGTCACCCTGATTGCCCGGCTCAATGTTGATCGCGTGAAGTGGGTCGGCACCTCTATGGGCGGACTGATTGGCATGGCGCTGGGCGCGCTTGAACAGTCACCGATTGAGCGGCTGGTCCTCAACGATGTTGGTGCCGTGCTTAATGGCGCTGCACTCGGAAGGATCGCCAACTACGTGGGACTGAAAACTGAATTCGCCTCGCGGCAGCAGGCCCACGCGTTTTTGCGCGAGATCTTCACAGGCTTTGGGCCAATGACCGATGCGCAATGGAGCATGTTGCTCGATCCCGGTCTGGTGGATCTTGCCGATGGCCGGGTCCGCATGCACTACGATCCCGCCATTGCAGAGCCGTTTCGTCAGACCTATAGCCCTCAGGCCCTGCAGGGCCAGGCGCCACAGGATCTCAGCCTCTGGCCCATGTATGACCCGATTCGCTGTCCAACACTATTGCTTCGCGGGATGGAGAGCGATCTCCTTACCCATTCGGTTACTCAGGAGATGCTGGCCCGCGGCCCGCGCCCGCAGCTTGTGGAGTTTCCCGGCATCGGCCATGCCCCGACGCTGATGGATGATCAGCAAATCAAAATCGTCCGTAACTTTTTGATCAATGGATTCGTCTCGGCGTAGGGTCTTGGCTGCGGCGTCTGCGCTGCTCTTAGCGGGTTGTGCCGCGCCGCTCCGAGAGGTCCGTCGGGCCAAGTTTGCTTTGGTGCTTGGCGGTGGTGCGGCACGCGGATTTGCGCATATTGGTGTGATCAAAGTGTTAGAGGCCAATGGCATCATGCCTGACCTGATTGTGGGCACCAGTGCGGGCAGTCTGGTGGGGGCGCTCTATGCCTCAGGCATTGATGGCTTTGAACTGCAGCGGCTTGGGCTGGCGCTTGATGAAAGCACCTTTGCTGATTGGACAATTGGCAGTCGCGGATTGATCAGGGGTGAGGCCCTGGCGGCGTACGTGAATCAGCAGCTCAAGCAGCAGACGATAGAGCGGTTAAAGCGATCCCTGGCGATTGTGGCGACCGATCTGCGATCCGGTGAAGAGATCGTGTTTCAGCGGGGCGATACTGGAGCTGCCGTGCGGGCATCCAGCGCAGTGCCGGGAATTTTTAGTCCTGTCAGGGTCGGTGATCGTGATTATGTGGATGGCGGCCTGACCCATCCGGTCCCTGCCGCTATTGCCCGCAGACTCGGGGCCGATGTGGTGCTTGCAGTGGATATTTCTGCAAAACCGAGGAGTCAGGAAATCAGCAGCACCGTGGATGTGTTGTTGCAGACTTTCACCATCATGGGCAATCGCATCAGCCAGTATGAATTGGCTGCGGCCGATTTTGTGATTCGTCCTAATGTTGCGCACATCAAGGGAACGGATTTTTCATCTCGAAACGTCGCCATTCTGGAGGGCGAGAAGGCGGCATTGGCCATCATCGCTGATTTGAAGAAGCGGCTGGATTTTAATCTGCCAGTGCGATGAGTCTGCGTGCCTGTTCGAATCGCCTGGCCCAGTAGTCCTGGGTTAAAGATTCAATGCGCACCACGCCCTGTGAGGTCGGCGCATGCACAAATCGATTCTCGCCGAGATAGACCCCCACATGTGAATTGGGTCGACCGGTGGTGTTGAAAAACACCAGATCGCCAGCAGACAGGGCGTGCCGCGGCACTGGGGCACCGACGAGCGCCTGTTCTTCGCTCGTGCGCGGGAAGCGCAGACGGAAGGCCTCAGCAATCACGTGCGCAATCAGACCTGAGCAATCCAGGCCCTCGGCCGGTGAGCTGCCGCCTAGGCGATAGGGCGTGCCCAGCAGCAGCACCGAGCGTGAGGTGATCTCCGAGATCGCCTGCTGTCGGGACATGCCCGGTGGGGGGGCAAGCAGTCCACCAATGGCGACATCGGATTTCCACGGACCTTTTGGCGTTGCTGATGTCTTGAGCATGCCGCTGCAGCCAACAAGCAGTGTCAGGCAAAGGCCTGCAGTGATCATGGAGAATCGCTCAAGTATCATGGCCAGAATTATCAGCCAACAAGGAGAAAAAATGATTCAGCGTTCGGTGCTCACAGAGGAAGACGTGCAGCGGATTGGGGATGCAGCCGTTGCCGAGGCCAAAAAGAACAACTGGAATGTCTCAATCGCCATCTGCGATGAGGGTGGTCACCTGCTGTGGTTAAAGCGCCTGGATGGCGCGCCGGCGATTTCGGCCTACATCGCGCCGCAGAAGGCCAAGACAGCGGCCATGGGGCGGCGCGAGTCAAAAATTTATGAAGACGTCATCAATCAGGGCCGCACCTCGTTTCTCTCGGTGCCGGAGATGGAGGCGTTGTTGGAAGGTGGCGTGCCGATCATGGTCGATGGTCACTGCATCGGCGCTGTTGGCGTATCGGCGGTCAAATCCAGCGAAGATGCGCAAATCGCGAAGGCCGGCATCGCGGCGCTCTGATTTTCCGGTGCTCGGGGCCTACCGTTGGGGGCTTTCTCTCGTCGCGTTAACTGAAGTCTCCCGGCCTAGCGCCGGGTTTCGCCCGGCTGCAAGCGTTCGCCGGTTCGAAATCCCGACGCTAGGCCCCGAGCCTTCAAATCTAAGCCGCCATCTTCTCGATCTTGATCTTCCACTCCTTCGGCCCCGTCTCATGGACCGAAGTGCCGTTGGAGTCGACAGCGACCGTGACCGGCATGTCCTTTACCTCGAATTCATAGATCGCTTCCATGCCCAGGTCTTCAAAGCCAACCACCCTCGCATTGCGAATGGCCTTGCTCACCAGATAGGCGGCACCACCGACTGCCATCAGGTAGGCGGACTTATGTTTTTTGATGGCTTCAATCGCTGTGGGGCCGCGTTCCGCTTTGCCGATCATCGCGATCAATCCAGTCTGCGCCAGCATCGTCTCAGTAAATTTATCCATCCGCGTGGCGGTGGTAGGGCCGGCGGGGCCAACCACTTCATCGCGCACAGGATCCACTGGACCAACGTAATAGATCACGCGATTGGTGAAATCGACCGGCAGTTTCTCGCCCTTGGCCAGCATGTCAGTGATGCGCTTATGGGCGGCATCGCGGCCGGTCAGCATCTTGCCGTTGAGCAGCAGGGTCTGCCCTGGCTTCCATGCTGCCACCTCTGCAGGTGTGAGGGTGTCGAGATTGACACGCTGAGATTTCTCGACATCAGGTGCCCACGACACTTTGGGCCAATCATCCAGCGAGGGCGGCTGCAGATGTGCTGGGCCCGAGCCATCCAGATGGAAATGCACATGGCGGGTTGCTGCGCAGTTGGGAATCATGGCCACTGGCAGATTCGCCGCATGTGTGGGGTAGTCCAGAATCTTCACATCCACCACCGTGGTCAGGCCACCCAGGCCCTGCGCGCCAATACCGAGCGCATTCACTTTGTTGTAGAGCTCAATACGCAACTCTTCGATTTTGTTACGTGGCCCGCGCGCCAAGAGCGCTGCCATATCCACCGGGTCCATGAGCGACTCCTTGGCGAGGAGCGCCGCTTTTTCCGGCGTGCCACCGATGCCAATGCCCAGAATGCCGGGGGGGCACCAGCCTGCGCCCATCGTGGGCACAGTTTTGACCACCCAGTCCACGATTGAATCACTCGGGTTAAGCATGGCCAGCTTGCTTTTCGCCTCTGAGCCGCCGCCTTTGGCAGCACAGATCACCTCGATGCTATCTCCTGCCACGATCTCGTAGTGAATCACGGCAGGGGTGTTGTCTTTGGTGTTTTTGCGCGCGCCGGCCGGGTCGGCCAGCACCGATGCGCGCAGTACATTGTCCTTGAAGTGATAGGCCTGCCGAACACCTTCGTTGACCATCTCGGAGACCGTCATGGTAGCGCCTTCCCAGCGGACATTCATGCCAACTTTCAGAAACACTGTGGCGATCCCAGTGTCCTGACAGATCGGTCGTCGCCCCTCGGCACTCATGCGGCTATTGGTCAGGATCTGGGCGATGGCGTCACGTGCTGCGGGGTTCTGCTCACGCTCGTAGGCACTGCCCAGGGCCTGGATGTAATCCAGCGGATGGTAGTAGCTGATGAACTGAAATGCATCGGCGATGCTTTGGATGAAGTCTTTTTGCTGAATGGCGGCCATGGCACAACTCCCTTTTTTGCTGTAGATTTTAAGAGCAAGCATGACCAAAGGATCGGCCTGCGGCGCTTATGTGGCGTTGCAACACAAGAATTCTAACCTGCCAAAAAATCCAACAAAGGGGAGCTCTCAATATGGCAATCGAATCCGTACTCCAGGAAACCCGCGTCTTTCCTCCACCTAAAGAATTTGCCTCAAAGGCGCGCCTTGGCAGCATGGAGGCCTACAACGCGATGTGCAAAGAGGCTGAGGCCGACTATGCAGGCTTCTGGGCCAAGCACGCGAAAAATGAAATCATCTGGAAGAAGCCCTTCACGCGCACCCTCGATGAGAGCGAAGCGCCGTTTTACAAGTGGTTCGATGATGGCTTGCTGAATGTCTCCTATAACTGTCTGGATCGTCATCTGGAAAGTGGCAACGGTGACAAAGTCGCCCTGGTATTCGAAGCCGATGGTGGCGATGTCACCAAGGTCACCTACAAGCAACTGCATCAGCAGGTCTGCCGACTGGCCAACGCCATCAAAGCTATGGGTTACAAAAAAGGTGACCGTGCACTGATTTATATGCCGATGTCAGTCGAAGGCGTGGTCGCAATGCAGGCCTGCGCCCGTCTGGGTCTGATTCATTCCGTGGTGTTCGGCGGCTTCTCCGCCAAAAGCCTTCAAGAGCGCGTCGTCGATGCCGGTGCCACGCTGGTGATTGCGGCCGATGAGCAGTGTCGTGGTGGCAAGGCGATTCCTCTGAAGCCAGCCGTCGATGAAGCCTTCGCGCTTGGTGGCTGCGAAGGTGTGAAGCATGTGATTGTGTATCGCCGTACGGGTGGCGCAATTCCCATGACCGCTGGCCGTGATGTCTACATGGATGACATCTGCAAGAGCCAGCCGGACACGTGCGAGCCGGAGTGGGTCGAGGCCGAGCACCCGCTCTTTATTCTCTACACATCGGGCTCGACGGGTAAGCCCAAGGGCGTTCAGCATTCATCCGGTGGTTATCTGCTGCATGCCATCATGACCATGAAGTACACCTTTGATATCCAACCCAACGACATCTTCTGGTGTACCGCCGATATCGGCTGGGTCACAGGCCACACCTACATCACCTATGGCCCGTTGGCCTGTGGTGCGACCGAGATCGTGTTTGAAGGTGTGCCAACTTATCCGGATGCAGGCCGTTTCTGGAAGATGATCCAGGATCACAAGGTTTCTATTTTCTACACTGCGCCCACTGCGATCCGCTCATTGATCAAGGCCAGCGAAGCAACACCAAGCACTGCGCCGAAGAACTACAACCTGAACTCACTGCGGTTATTGGGTTCGGTGGGCGAGCCCATCAACCCCGAAGCATGGATGTGGTACCACAACAATGTTGGCGGTGGAAAGTGTCCCATTGTGGATACCTTCTGGCAGACCGAGACGGGTGGCCATATGATCACGCCCATGCCAGGTGCAACGCCACTGGTGCCGGGTTCCTGCACATTACCGTTCCCCGGCATTCAGGCCGCCATCGTGGATGAAGCCGGCCACGATGTGCCCAACGGGCAGGGCGGTATTTTGGTGGTGAAAAAACCATGGCCCTCGATGATTCGTACCATTTGGGGTGATCCTGATCGTTTTGTGAAGAGTTATTACCCCGAGGAGCTCGGCGGTCGCTTGTATCTCGCTGGTGATGGCGCGATTCGCGATAAGGACACGGGCTACTTCACCATCATGGGCCGCATCGATGATGTGTTGAATGTCTCGGGCCACCGCATGGGTACGATGGAAATTGAGTCGGCCTTGGTGGCCAATCCTCTGGTGGCCGAGGCGGCCGTGGTGGGCCGCCCCGATGACACCACCGGCGAGGCCGTGGTGGCGTTTGTGGTCTTGAAGGGTGCACGTCCCTCGGGCGAGGACGCCAAGAAAATGGCCAATGATCTGCGCAACTGGGTGGGCAAAGAGATCGGACCCATCGCCAAGCCCAAGGAAATTCGGTTTGGCGATAACCTGCCCAAGACCCGTTCCGGCAAGATCATGCGTCGTTTGCTACGCACCCTTGCCAAGGGCGAGGAGATCACCCAGGACACCTCCACGTTGGAGAACCCGGCGATTCTGGATCAGCTCAAGCAGACCGTTTAATCATCGGTCCCAAACCACAGGCCCCGTGGCGATCCACGGGTGCCTCTGGTACACTTCGCCCGCTAAACCTGCCTAGCCACAACTTCCGGCTGCGGCTTTGTCTTCCTCTCGCGGAGAGATGGATGAGTGGTTTAAGTCGCACGCCTGGAAAGCGTGTATGGGTTAATAGCCCATCGGGGGTTCGAATCCCCCTCTCTCCGCCAACACACTTTGATTTATGAATACGGCCCTAGCCAAACAAGTACTTGAGGCCGCCTTGCTCGCACACACCGAACCGATGCCGGTGTCCGAACTAAGACGGCTCTTTGATGAAGAACTCGATGCCGACACCATTCGTCTGCTGCTGGAAGATCTGCAGCGCGAGTGGGTGGGGCGTGGGGTCGAGCTCGTGCCGCTGGCTTCCGGCTGGCGCTTTCAGACCCGCCCCGAGATGCGCGAGTATCTTGATAAGCTGAAAAACGAAAAGCCGCCCCGTTACTCCCGGGCCACCATGGAAACGCTGGCCATCATCGCCTACCGTCAGCCTGTCACGCGCGGTGATATCGAAGATATTCGGGGTGTGGCGGTCGCCACGCAGGTGATTAAATCCTTGGAAGATCGTGGCTGGATTGAGGCCATTGGCCATCGTGATGCACCGGGCCGTCCTGCCCTTTATGCCACCACCCGTCACTTTCTGGATGACCTTGGTCTTCGGTCACTCGAAGAACTTCCCACGCTGGATGCCAACTGGAGCGACACTGCTGCGGCACTCTTGCCAGGCATGAGCGAAACCATCCCGGCAACCGAGCCCGCACCCGAGGAAGCCTCAGTCAGTGCGGAGGAATCCGAAGTGCAGACCCCAGAGTCAGAGCCCGATCAACAGACGCACATTGAAGATCCAAATCAGCAACAACAGGCCGCATCGTGAGTGAAGAAGAATTGAAGGGCGAGGAACCCGTAGTGATTGAGGCCGAGCCCGAGGCGGTGTCTGAGCCCGATGCGGACCCGATTCCGTTTTATGCGCAGCAGGGCAAGAGCCCGCGCGTCGGTGGCCCCTCCCGGGTTGGACTGGATTACGATCCACCAAAATTGCACAAGGTGCTTGCGGATGCGGGCATTGGTTCGCGCCGCGAAATGGAGGAATTGATTCTTGCAGGCCGTGTGTCGGTCAATGGCACGCCTGCCCATATCGGTCAGCGCATCCTGCACACCGATCAGGTGAAGGTCAACGGCAAACCCATTCGTATTCGCGTGGCGCCGCCGCCGGTCCGTGTGCTGGCCTATCACAAGCCCGCCGGAGAAATCGTGACCCGCGATGATCCGCAGCAGCGCATCACCGTGTTTAAGAAGCTTCCCTCTGTTCGGTTTGGTCGTTGGATTGCAGTTGGCCGTCTGGACATGAATACCGAGGGCCTGCTGCTCTTTACCACCTCGGGTGAGCTGGCCAATCGGCTCATGCACCCACGTGCCCAGATTGAACGTGAATATGCAGTCCGCCTCTTGGGCGAGCTCACGGCCGAATCGCGTCAGCAACTGATCGATGGCGTTACGTTGGACGATGGTCCGGCCAAATTCGAATCTATTGAAGACGCAGGTGGCGAAGGCGCGAATTATTGGGTCCGGGTGGTGATCACCGAGGGCCGCAATCGCGAGGTCCGGCGCATGTTTGAAAAGGTTGGCGTCACAGTCAGCCGCTTGATTCGCATTCGCTATGGCCAGGTGGCCCTGCCGCCCAGTCTGCGCCGCGGTCAGTCGGTGGATCTGGCCGAGCAAGAGGTCCAATCCCTCTGTCAATCGGTTGGGCTGCGTTCTGGTGGGCAAGACAAACCGCGCGGCCCGGGCAAGCCCCGTGGGCCGGCATCCCGCAGGCCCGGGCAGGGGGGGCCGCGCCCGGCGCGTTCCCCTCAAGAGTGGCACTCTCCCAGCAGTGTGGCCAGGGTGAGAAATGATGATCGGCCCCTGATCGAAGACGAAGATCTCTCCCAGCCACATCCGGATGATGAATGGCAGCCGTCGGGGCCTGATGCCCATCTATCTCATCTGGGCGGTGGGCCGAAAAAGCGTCAGCAGGGCCCCAAAAAACCGAATCCTCTACAAACATCCTGGGGTGCTTCCAAGCCGACTGGCGCCGCTTTATCAGCGCCACAGCGCCCCGGCGGTGGCCGCGCTGGTCGCGGGGGAAGGCCCGGCGGGCGTCCTGGCTTTAAGGGCCGCAAACCGCAGTGAGTCTGCCGAATCGCCTTGTATTCCCCGCAGGTCTTCAGTAAGATGCAGGGTAAGTAAGAGACACGCAGTCGCCGCTTACCGGGCGTCTGAAATAAAAAATGGGCTTCACAAAGCCCATTTTTTTTTGCTGTCGCTGGTGGTCGTTTGGCGTTGTGCCTGATTGCCGGTGATCGGAATTTGAAGGTGTGGTTGGGATGCAGAATCTTTGGCAGGTCGTGGAATCCGCGGCCCTGGACTTGGGCTTTGAGCTGGTGGACCTGGAGCGAACACCCGGCGGTATCACGCGCGTCTTCATTGACACGCTGGATCATGAGCGTTTAGTCACTGTGGATGACTGCGAGTTGCTGTCGCGGCAGCTGGTGCATCAGCTGCCCGTGGAAGGATTTGATTTTCAGCGGCTGGAGGTCTCATCTCCAGGTCTGGATCGGCCCCTGACCAAGCATGCGCACTACGAGCGTTTTGCGGGCCTGCCGATCAAGCTGCGCTTGAAGATGCCGCTGGAGGGCCGCAGGAATTTTGAGGGTCTGCTGCAGGTGTCGCCTCAGGGTGCGCTGTCCTTGGAATACGAGGGCAAGGGTGGCGAGCTGTTGCAGCTGAATTTTGAATTGGATGAAATCGAGCGGGCGCGTCTGGTGCCCCAGGTCAAGTTTTAGGAGAGTTGCAAAATGAGTCGTGAATTGATGATGCTGGTGGATGCCCTGGCTCGGGAGAAAAACGTCGAGCGCGAGATCGTGTTCCAGTCGCTGGAAAGCGCGCTCGCTTCGGCTACCAAGAAGCGCTTCACCGAGGAAGTGGATGTGCGTGTGTCCATTGACCGTGACTCAGGTGACTACGAAAGTTTCCGTCGTTGGCAGGTGGTGCCCGATGGCGAATTGGAAGACCATGATCTGCAGATCATCCTGACCGAGGCCCGCAAACAGATCGCGGATATCGAGATCGGCGAATTCATCGAGGAAGAGCTCGAGCCCATTGAATTCGGCCGCATTGGTGCGCAGGCTGCCAAGCAGGTGATCCTGCAGCGTATTCGCGAGGCCGAGCGCGAGCAGATCCTGAAGGACTTTTTGGAGCGTGGCGAAGTCATCATTAATGGCACCGTCAAGCGCTTAGAGCGTGGCGATGTAATTGTGGAATCTGGAAAGATCGAGGCCCGCCTACCGCGGGATCAAATGATCCCCAAAGAGAATCTCCGTCCCGGTGATCGGGTGCGGGCCTACATGCTGCGCGTGGAGCGTACTCAGCGCGGTCCGCAGATCATTCTCTCGCGGACCTGCCCGGAATTCATCATGAAGCTATTTGAGCTCGAGGTTCCAGAAATCGAGCAGGGCATGCTGATTATCAAATCGGCGGCCCGGGATCCGGGGGTGCGGGCCAAGATCGCGGTCTTCACCGCAGACCGACGCATTGACCCAATCGGCACCTGTGTGGGTGTACGCGGATCACGCGTGCAGGCCGTCACCCATGAGCTGGCGGGTGAGCGTGTGGACATCGTGCTCTGGTCGGAAGATCCTGCAGAGTTTGTGATCGGTGCGTTGGCCCCTGCCAATGTGTCGTCGATCGTGGTCGATGAAGAGCGCCATGCCATGGATGTGGTCGTCGATGAAGCCGAGCTCGCGGTCGCGATTGGCCGCGGTGGCCAAAACGTGCGGCTTGCCTCTGATCTCACTGGCTGGCAGATCAACATCATGACGGCCGATGAGTCGGCAGAAAAATCCGAGGCCGAACGTCAGAAGCTGCGCGAGACCTTCATGGAAAAACTGGATGTCGACGCCGAAGTGGCCGACATTCTGATTGAAGAGGGGTTTTCCACCCTGGAGGAAGTTGCCTATGTGCCTGTGGCCGAGATGCTCGAGATCGAGGCCTTCGATGAAGAAACGGTCAATGAGCTGCGTAATCGTGCGCGTAACGCATTGCTGACTGCCGCGATCGCGCAGGAAGAGAAGCTTGAGACCACCGCTCAGGATCTGCTGGATCTGGAGGGCATGGATCGGGATCTGGCGGTGAAGCTGGCAGATGCCAAGATCTTCACGCGCGATGACCTTGCTGATCTTGGCGTGGACGAGTTGGTCGAGATCGCTGGCCTTGAGGAGGATCGCGCAAAAGATCTGATCATGAAGGCCCGTGCCCATTGGTTTGCTTCGGAAGAGACCGAGGCAGGAGGTGCTGCCGATGGCCGCTGATAATGTTGAAAAATTTGCAGCAGAACTAAAACTTCCGGTGGAGACGCTGCTAGAGCAGTTGCGCTCGGCGGGGGTCAATAAGAGTTCCGCCGCAGACGCGCTCAGCGAGTCCGACAAGGAACAGCTGCTGAATTCTTTGCGTAAAGCCCACGGTGCTGAAGAGGCGCCGCGTAAAAAGATTACGCTCACCAAGCGTCAGACCACCGAGATTAAGCAGGCCGATGGCTCTGGTAAGTCCCGGACCATTCAGGTGGAAGTGCGGAAAAAACGGGTGTTCGTGAAGCGCGATGCCGCGGAGGCCACCGAGGCTGCCACCGAGCCCGCCACCCCGGTGATCTCCGAGGCCGAGCTCGCTCAGCGCGAAGCGGAGAGCCGTCGTCAGTCCGAGCTCCTTGCTCGGCAGGAAGCCGAACTAAAGGAAAAGCAGGAGCGTCTTGAGCAGGAGCGTCAGCGCGAGGCCGATGCCCTGCGTGAGGCCGAGGAGGCCGCCCGGCTCGCTGAGGCGGCAAAGGCTGCTCCGGAGTCGGCATCGGCTGCTGCAGCTGCGCAGGCCGATCTTGTGCAGGAGCGCGCCCGTAAGGCCGCAGAGGATGCGGCCAAGACGGTTCAGGCCCGACGTGCTGTGGAAGATGAAGTCGCTGCGATCAATAAGCTCATGACTGCGGCCCGCACGGGTAAGCTTGCTGCAACCGCGAAAGCACCGGAAAAGCCCGCGGAAGCGCCGACCTCTACGACACTGCATAAGCCTACTGCCAAGCCCGGTGCTGAAAAAACCGGGGATGCAGAGCGGCCAAAAGAAAAGAAATCTGAAAAGCAGCTCAAGGCTTCCCAGCTCTCATCCACATGGCAGGATGAAAACGCGAAGAAGCGCGCCATCAAGACCCGCGGTGATGTCACCGGTGGTGCCGGTGGTTGGCGCGGGGGCCCGAAATCAAGATCCAAGCAGAATCATGCAGAGGCTGCGGCCTTTGTTCCGCCGAGTGAGCCGCAGATTCGTGAGGTCCACATCCCCGAAACGATCACCGTGGCCGATCTCGCCCACAAGATGTCGGTCAAGGGTGCCGAAGTGGTGAAGACACTGATGCAGATGGGCCAGATGGTCACCATCAATCAGGTGCTGGATCAAGAGACCGCCATGATTGTGGTCGAAGAAATGGGCCATAAGGCCTTTGCCGCCAAGCTCGATGACCCCGAAGCATTCCTTGAGGAAACCGAAGCCGAGAAAATAGCGCAGGCTTCTGCGGTGACCCGTCCACCTGTGGTCACCATCATGGGCCACGTCGATCACGGCAAGACATCGCTGCTGGATTACATCCGTCGCACCAAGGTCGCGGCGGGCGAGGCCGGTGGCATCACGCAGCACATTGGCGCTTACCACGTCGATACGCCGCGCGGTGTGATCACCTTTCTTGATACGCCGGGACACGAGGCCTTCACCGCCATGCGCGCCCGGGGTGCGAACGCCACCGATATTGTGATTCTGGTTGTGGCCGCTGATGATGGTGTAATGCCGCAAACCAAAGAGGCTGTTGCCCACGCGAAGGCCGCCAAGGTGCCCATCGTGGTGGCGATCAACAAGATCGATAAACCCGAGGCCAATCCCGATCGTGTGAAAACGGAACTGGTTGCTGAAGAAGTGGTGCCTGAAGAGTATGGCGGTGAGTCACCGTTCATCTCCGTGTCGGCCAAGACCGGCCAGGGCATTGATGAGCTTCTGGAAAACGTGCTGCTGCAGGCTGAGGTGCTCGAGCTTAAAGCGCCAGTAGAGTCGCTTGCCAAGGGCCTGATCGTTGAGGCCCGCATTGACAAGGGCCGTGGCCCCGTGGCGACCGTGTTGGTCCAGTCCGGAACACTCAAAAAAGGCGATGTGATTCTGGCGGGCGCTGCGTTTGGACGTGTGCGTGCAATGCTGGATGAAAACGGCCGCCAAGTGGATCAGGCTGGCCCGTCGATTCCTGTCGAGATCCTGGGCATGACCGAAGTGCCTCAGGCAGGCGATGAAATGATGGTGCTGGGTGATGAACGCAAGGCGCGTGAAATTGCACTGTTTCGTCAGGGCAAATTCCGTGATGTGCGTCTGGCCAAGCAGCAGGCAGCCAAGCTTGAAAACATTTTCGAGAACATGGGCGAGGGCGCCAAAACACTTTCACTCATCATCAAGTCCGATGTGCAGGGCTCCCAAGAGGCCTTATCGGCTGCCATGCAAAAGCTCTCTACCGAAGAGGTCAAGGTCAACATCGTGCATGCGGCCGTGGGTGCGATCACCGAAAGTGATATCAACCTGGCAATTGCCTCCAAGGCAGTGGTGATCGGCTTTAATGTGCGGGCGGACCAGTCTGCCAAGCGGCTGGCTGAGGGCAATGGCATTGATCTGCGTTACTACACCATCATCTACGACGCTGTGGACGAAGTGAAAAACGCGATGCAGGGCATGCTTGCGCCGGAGCGTCGGGAAAACGTTATTGGATTGGTCGAGATTCGCCAGGTGTTCAAGGTGTCGCGTCTGGGCAATATCGCGGGCTGTATGGTGCTGGAAGGCATTATCAAGCGTGGGGCCCAGGTGCGCCTGCTGCGCGATAACGTTGTCGTCTGGACGGGTGAGCTGGATTCGCTGAAGCGCTTTAAGGATGACGCCAAGGAAGTCAAGGAAGGCTTTGAGTGTGGTCTGACACTGAAGAACTTCGATGACATCCAAGAGGGCGATCAGCTCGAGGTCTTTGAGATTCAGGAAATTGCGCGGACACTCCAATAAACCCTCAGAGCGTGGCCACCGAATCGCTGACCAGATCCAGCGGGATCTTTCCGAACTGATTCGGCTGGAAGTCAAGGATCCGCGACTCGGCCTGGTCACGATCACCGATGTGGAGGTCACGCCCGACTATGCCCATGCACGTGTGTACTACAGCGTTCTGCCCGATGACGCAGGGCAGTTAAAGCGCACAGAAGAGGGCCTGGCCGCATGTCGCGGGTTTCTGCGTGCCAAATTGGGCCGGCTGCTGAAGATCCATCAAACACCAGAACTGCATTTCGTGCGCGATGACTCAGTCGCCCGTGCAATTGCAATGAGTGCGCTGATTGATCGGGCGATCTCGGGTGAAAAATCGTGATCGTCGATGAGACCAGTTCGTCATTGCGGGCGCCTGAAAGGCGCGTGGCAATCCAGGTTGATGGTGTCTTGCTGCTCGACAAACCCGTCGGTCCCTCCTCCACCAAAGTCCTGGGCCATGTGAAGCACCTGCTGGGTGCAAAAAAAGCCGGCCATGGCGGCACGCTTGACCCTATGGCAAGCGGACTCTTACCAATCCTGTTTGGTGAGGCCACCAAATATGCGGCTCAAGGGTTGGATGCCGATAAGACTTATCTCGCTGATATTGCGCTTGGCATCAAAACCACGACCGGTGACCGCGAAGGCGAGGTCATCGCGCAGGCAGAAGTGCCGGCACTGGCCGAGGCTCGGGTGAGCGCAGCGCTGAAGTCTTTTCTCGGTCCGCGTCAGCAGATCCCACCGATGTATTCGGCGCTCAAAAAAGAGGGCCGTGCCCTTTATGACTACGCCCGCGATGGACAGGTGGTGGATCGTGAACCCAGGGCGATTGTGATTCATGAGATTGAATTGATTCGTCTTGCATTGCCCGTGATTTCGATTCGTGTGGCCTGCAGTAAGGGCACCTATATCCGAACGTTGGCCGAGGAGATCGGTGCTGCCTTGGGCTGCCCTGCGCACCTGCAGGCACTGCGCCGTATTGGGGTGGGGAGTCTGCAGTCGCAGGATATGGTTGCACTGGAGGGCATTGAACATGCTCCGCAGCATGAGCGTCGGGGTTTTTTAAAGCCCGTAGACTGGCTCATCCGCGACTGGCCGCAGACTGTGCTGGACGATGCGCAGGAGCGCCGTTTCCTTCACGGTCAAAGCGTGGTGTTGTCAGCAAAGGTGTCAGGCAAGGTGTCAGACACCAATCAGTTGTCTGACACCTTGCATCGGGTGTGCAGTCTTTCAGGTGGTTTTCTGGGCACCGGCCGTTTGGATGGCCAGGGTGTGTTGCATCCGGAGCGGGTGCGTGTTTTGAATTCTTAGGAGTGTCTTATGCGCGCATTGCGCAATATTGCGATCATCGCCCACGTTGACCATGGCAAGACCACGATGGTGGACAAGCTGCTGCAGCAGGCGGGCACCTTTGCCAAACACCAGCAGGTCTCCGAGCGGGTGATGGATTCCAACGATCTGGAAAAAGAGCGTGGCATCACGATTCTGGCCAAAAACTGTGCGGTGGACTATGAAGGCACTCACATCAACATCGTAGATACCCCTGGACACGCCGATTTTGGCGGCGAGGTGGAGCGTGTGCTCTCGATGGTGGATGGTGTGCTGCTCTTGGTGGATGCCGTCGAAGGCCCCATGCCGCAGACCCGTTTCGTTACACGTAAGGCATTGGCCCTGGGATTGAAACCGATTGTTGTGGTCAACAAGATTGATCGGCCCGGTGCGCGGCCCGACTGGGTGGTAAGCCACACGTTTGATCTTTTCGATAAGCTTGGCGCGACAGAGGAGCAGCTGGATTTCCCGGTGGTCTATGCGTCCGCCCTCAATGGATTTGCCACGTTGGATCACACTGCCCCTGGCGCAGATATGCGGCCGCTCTTTGATGCGATTCTGAAATACGTGCCCCAGCGTGCTGATGACACCGAGGCGCCATTGCAGCTTCAGATCTGCTCGTTGGACTACTCCAGCTATGTGGGCAAGATTGGCATCGGGCGCATTAACCGGGGCCGACTGAAATCATTGCAGGATGTGATCATCCAGGATGGCCCGGAAGGCACACCCAGAAAAGCCCGCGTGAATCAGATCCTGAAATTCAAGGGCCTGGAGCGTGAGGTGGTGCCCATGGCCGAGGCGGGCGATATTGTGCTGATCAACGGCATCGAGGATCTCAATATCGGCACCACGGTCTGTGCGCAAGATCAGGTTGAACCGCTGCCCATGCTGCAGGTGGATGAACCCACACTCACCATGAATTTCATGGTGAACGCATCGCCCTTGGCGGGCCGCGAGGGCAAGTTTGTGACCAGCCGCCAGATACGTGAGCGGCTGGAGCGTGAACTGAAATCTAATGTCGCCCTGCGTGTGGATTTCAGCGCCGATTCCGATACCTTCATTGTCTCGGGCCGTGGTGAATTACACCTCACAATTCTGTTGGAAAATATGCGGCGCGAGGGCTATGAGCTGGCGGTGTCACGTCCCCGCGTGGTGTTTAAAACCAGCGATTCGGGCGAGCGGCTGGAACCCTACGAGACCCTGACTGTGGATGTTGAACAAGACCACCAGGGCCCAGTCATGGAAGATCTGGGCATGCGCAAAGGTGAGCTGCTGGATATGGTGCCGGATTCGAAGGGCCGGGTGCGGCTGGATTACCGCATTCCTGCCCGGGGCCTGATTGGCTTTCAGGGCGAGTTCCTGACCATGACCCGTGGCACGGGACTGATGAGTCACATCTTTGATGACTACGGGCCATTTAAGGGCGAGATGATTGATCGGCGCAATGGGGTGTTGGTCTCCCAGGATGATGGCAATGCGGTGGCCTATGCCTTATGGAAGCTGCAGGAGCGTGGCCGCATGTTTGTAAAACCCGGCGATGCGCTCTATGAAGGCATGATTATTGGCATTCACTCACGCGATAACGATCTGGTCGTGAATCCAGTGAAAGAGAAAAAGCTGACTAACGTGCGTGCATCAGGCAAGGATGAACACATTGATCTGACACCACCGATTGAGCTGACACTGGAAAAAGCGGTGGAATTTATTGCCGATGATGAGCTGGTCGAGATCACCCCGAAAAGCATTCGGCTGCGCAAACGCCACCTGAAAGAGCACGAGCGCAAGAAGGCCGTGCGCGAGGAGGCAGCATAGCCGTCATTGCGAGCCCGCTTAGCGGGCTTGGCAATCCAAAGGATCAAGTATGCAAGACGAAATCAAAATTTCCCTTATGGCCACCCGCCAGGTCATGGAAGACATGCTGGCCGACAGCAGCCTGCAGCAGCAGCTCATGCAGGCAGTCGAGCGCTGCGTTGCATCCCTTCGTGCCGGCGGCAAGCTCATGTTTGCAGGTAATGGCGGCAGTGCTGCCGAGGCCCAACATTTTTCTGCAGAAATGGTTGGCCGTTTTCTGAAGGAGCGACAGCCGCTGCCTTCAATTGCGTTGAATACCGATACGTCCGCATTGACTGCCATTGGCAACGACTATGGCTATGACCAGGTCTTCGCCCGCCAGGTCGAGGCCCTGGGCAACCGCGGCGATGTACTGATCGCCATGTCGACTTCCGGCCGCAGTCAAAACATCGTGCGGGCCATGCAGACCGCCCGGGCCAAAGGCATCATCACCATCGGACTGACGGGCGTTCATCCCCGTGATATGGGCGAACTTGCGGATGTGGTCCTGAAAGTGCCCTCAAGCCACACGCCTCAGATCCAGGAGGGCCATCTCGTGCTGGGACATCTGCTGTGCGCAATGGTGGAGAACCAACTCCTTTCCTAGCGCGTCAGAGCGAACGCGCGCTGGAAATACTCGAGCCACTGGGGGTTGACCAGGCGACGCGCTCGGCCGTGCTTTTGGCGATGGAATTTGATGGTGCCCCACGCACCATCGAGACTTTTCGCAAACAGCATGGCAAAGAGGTCACCGATCTGCTGGTGGCCCTGCATCGCATGTCAGGCCTGGGCAGTCGAGTACGCAGTGAGCCCGCTGCCGATACCCCTGCTCAGGTGGAGACTCTGAGGCGTATGTTGTTGGCCCTGGCCGATGATGTGCGCGTGGTGGTGACAGCGCTTGCATTGCATATTGCTGACCTGGAATCCGTTGCCGAGCGCATCAAATTGGTGGAACGCGCCGAGGAGCAGCCGTCACCGCCTGACAATGCGCCTGCCCCCGAGGACCCATTTGAGCTGGGCCGTCGGCTTGGCGAAGAGACATTGCTGGTCCAGGCGCCACTGGCAAACCGCCTGGGCATCTGGCAGCTGAAGTGGCTGATGGAAGATTTGGCGTTCCGCATGACCGAGCCACAGGCTTATCGTGAGATTGCGCGCCAATTAGATGAGACTCGGCAGGAACGCGAGGCCTTTGTCACTACCACCATCGCACGTCTGCGGGATTTTCTGGATCGTGCCGGTATTCACGGCGAGGTGGCTGGTCGGCCCAAGCATCTCTACAGCATTCACCGAAAGCTTAAGGCCAAAGGTCTGCGCTTTGATCAGCTGATGGATATTCGCGCCTTTCGGATTCTGGTGGATACCGAGGCCCAGTGCTATACCGTGCTGGGGTTCTTGCATGACCACTGGAAGCCGCTGGATTCCGAATTTGATGATTACATCACGCGGCCTAAGGCCAATGGCTATCAGTCTCTTCACACCGTACTGCTGGATTCACACGGAAAACCATTCGAAGTACAGATTCGCACCCATGACATGCATCAACGTGCCGAGTTGGGTGTGGCCGCCCACTGGAAGTACAAGGAATCCGGTGGCAGCCATGCCTCTAGTGGCGATTACGCAGCGCGCATTTCCTGGCTGCGACAGATGCTGGACTGGGGTCATGGCCCCTCGGGTCAGGTCCGACTCGGTGATGATCGCGTGTATGCCTTAACACCGATGGCCCGCATCATTGAGCTGCCCAAGGGTGCAACCCCATTGGATTTTGCTTATCACCTGCACACGGAGATTGGCCATCGCTGCCGAGGTGCAAAAGTTGATGGTCACATCGTGCCGCTAACCGCTGAGCTTCAGACTGGGCAGACTGTGGAGCTGATGACGGTCAAGACGGGTGGGCCAAGCCGTGATTGGATGAATCCGGATTCAGGCTATTTAAGAAGTCCACGGGCACGGCAGAAGGTGCGGACCTGGTTTCATGCGCTGGATCTGGCGGAAGGCCGCACAGATGATAAGGCCGGTGACAAGGCCACCGAGAGTTCGCCCGATGCAGAGCGCTTAAAGCGCTCAGAGATCTCGGCAGAGGAATTGATTCTCTCCAAGATCACCAAGCCCAAGGAAGCCTCCAAGGGCCAGGTGCTGGTGGTGGGTGTGGACCGCATGCTGACCGCGCTTGCACGCTGCTGCAAGCCCGCGCCGCCCGATGTCATCAAGGGGTTTGTCACGCGTGGCCGTGGCGTGAGCGTGCATCGGGCATCGTGTGTGACCTTTGCCCGGATGGCCCAGGATGCGCCCGAGCGGGTGATCGAAACAGAGTGGGGTAATCCCAAGCAGGCCGCTGATGCCCGCTATCTGGTGGATGCCGTGGTGGTGGCCAAGTCGCGTGCGGAACTGGTACGTGATATTGCGGAGGTGCTGGCGCGGGAGAAGGTCCCATTGGCAAGGATGGACTCTTTTCCGAAGGGCGAGCAGGTCACCATGAACCTGAGCCTGCAGGTCGCCGATGGCGGGCAGCTGGGCCGTGCCTTGTCGATGATTCGGGACATTTCGGGCGTGGTCTCCGCACAGCGCAGCTAAAGATCCGCTCAGGCTGGGTGGACTACCCCTTGCCGATGAGTCCAGCCTTCAGCCCATCCTGTACGGGTTTCTCACCAATCCAGATTCTCAGCAGGGCCTGGAAAAAGTCTTCTCCCGGAATCGGCGCACCCACCGGTTTGTTATTGATCATGAACTGGGTTCCCGCGTCGGGGATGAAATCGATATCCAGTAAATCGCCCTGTTTGGCTTCTTTGATTGAAAGGATCAGCTCACTGAGTTTCCCAATGCGGTCCTTTAGGGCCGAGAGTTGCTGTGGATTGTGATTTGCGGCAATGCCATCTTTCAGTGCGTCCAGAAAAGTGTCCGCATCGACATTGCGCCTCATGGCAATCGCAATCCGTTTCGGCCCAGACTGTGTTAACAGATCGGCGACAGCGCCAGATTTCTTTCCGACATAAAGCCCTGCCACATAGACTCTCAGCCCGAATCGGGTCCGCAGGCCCATGCCGTTGAGTACCAGCTCCTGGCTGCCAAGCTTGATGGTGTCAGCCATACGCACGGATTCAAGCTCTGCGCCCAAAGCGGTTAGGGGTGAAAGGAATCCACCGGCCATCAGTAAAGCGCCAGACAGCGCAAAAGTTCTTCGGTTCATCGTGCTGATCTCCTTTTCGCAGAGGATAGGCTGGGGCCGGTGGGCAGACCATCGGGAAAGCCCCTGGGGTAATCCCCTCGAAGACAGCGGCGGTTCAATGTCCTTTCGGATCGAAACGGTCTAACATCTCGGCGTGAGCTTGAAATCATTTTTCTATGCGTTGTTAGGCCCAGTGTTGGCGGTGCTGATCCTTCTGTTTAGCGCATCTGATGCGCTCGCCCAGGGTGGCCGTGAGCTTGCGGACAAGCAGGATGTGAAGCGGCAGGAGTTTTTGAAACGTCTGCCGCTGGAATCCCGCTGCAAGGCCCAGGTCGCGGGTGGCGTGGTCCGGCCGGAAGGGGCGGCCCAGTGGCAGTCGGGTCCCTTCGAGGTTGAAGATGAAGATGGCTTTGTGGTGACCATTGCCACGCTTTCCCAGATTCCATCATTTGACCAGGAGACCTGCGAGGCCCAGGCCCGTGGTCTTGAGTATGACGATGCAAAACGTGCCCGCGAATTCGAGCAGGGCCATATGGTCTGCATGCGCCGGGTCTATAACGATCGCGGCCGCCTGCCCCAGGTGCTGGCCTGCCGCGTCAGCGCGCTGCTCACCCAGCCCACTCATCTGCGTTGCCGAAATCACGATCCGATTCTGGATCCCGATGGTATTTTTGTCTCACCCAATCTGATGATGGTCATGACACTGCCGCAGGCGGTGATGACCAAGGGCGTCTGTCAGGCCGCTGATCGCTACTAAGACGTGGGGCCTGCCGGGGGTGGCGGCGGTTCACGGTCGAAGAAACCGGTAGACTCCCTTGATCATGGACATCGGCCAGCTGATTCAAACCATCACCATCTACGCCATACCGGTGCTCTTTGCGATCACCGTGCACGAGGCTGCGCATGGGTATGCGGCCCGTCATTTTGGTGATCCCACGGCCTATCAGCTGGGCCGCATCACACTCAACCCCTTGAAGCACATTGATCCGGTGGGCACGATCCTGGTGCCGCTGGGCCTTTATTTCGCCACGGCCGGTGCCTTCATGTTTGGCTACGCCAAGCCCGTGCCAGTGGATTTTGGCAATCTGCGCAATCCGAAAAAAGATATGGTCTGGGTGGCGCTTGCGGGCCCCGCGGTAAATCTCGCACAGGCCCTGGGCTGGGCACTTGTATTGGTGCTGTTGGCGGGCATGGGCATCAATGAGCGATTCTGGCTGGAGATGTGCAAGGCAGGTGTTTTGGTCAATGTGGTGATGTTTGTCTTTAACCTGTTTCCGCTGCCCCCGATGGATGGTGGAAGGATTCTGGTGGGACTGCTGCCATGGCGGCAGGCGATGATGGTCTCGCGTATTGAGCCCTATGGTTTTTTCATTGTGTTGGCCCTGCTGGTGGCGGGTGTGATTTCCAGCCTCTGGATGCAGCCCTTGATGGGGCTGACCTATGAATTCATCAATCTGGTGATATCGCCGCTACGTGGACTGCTGCGTTAAACCCTCACCATAAGGCTGGCGCCACGGCCTCTTCAATCAGCGCCTGTACTGCAGGGCTGATACGGTTTAAGAAATTCAGTCCGGTGCGCATTTCAATATCTTTCACCGAAGTGATGAATTCCTCGATGCGACGGTTCGGATGGGGCGCATTGGGCACCACAAATGCGATGGTCTCGACCCGCACGGGATCAAACACAATCTTGTAGAAGTGGGTGGGCACAGCGACCTGATTGGGCCCAATCTTGTCGGGCGCATTGGTCTGAAAGATGGGGCCGGTGTAAATGAAGAGTTCTCCGCGGCGCGCAACCCATTGCCGAATCGTGGCCTCGATCTCGCTCCAGATGCCCCGGTTCATGCCCGGTCCCACCTGGGGCGCCATATTGGAGAGGTAAAAACTCTCGGCCATGGCCTGGGCGCTCCAGCGCATGTCGGCAGCCGGCGCCATGTGGCCGCGGTCGTAGCCGCTGCCGCGATAGTCCTCCAATTCCGCCCGCGCGCCTTTGGGCAGATCGGGATCTGGCACAAAGCGGTCATTGCGCTTGACACGATTGATAAGCCGCTCAGGTGTCATGCGTTGGACCACCCAGGCAGGCGCTTTTTTCTCTTCATCATGGGCCAATGCAAAGCCTGATCTGCAGAGCAGCGCACCGCGATCCGATGGCAATCCGTATTCAAGGAATTCCCTGCATTTCTCTGCTGCTGCCTGTGACCAGGCCAGACCCCCAACGGGAAGCAGTGCGCAGAGCAGCAGGCCAGCGACTGCCCGACGCATCGCGATCCCCGCTGAACATTTCATGCTGATTTTTTTGGACGGAAGGCCTTGCAGATGGCCTCGTTGGTCATGATGCTGGGCCCGCCCATCAATTCAAGCCCATAAGGAATCGCTGCGAAGATGCCGTGCACAATCACTGCCCCCTGCGCATCGCGCACACCACCAAGTGTCTCGGCAATGGATTTGGGCTGTCCGGGCAGGTTGATGATCATGGCCCGACCGCGTGTGACACCCACCTGGCGCGACAAAATCGCGGTAGGCACGTAGTGCAGGCTGATCTGGCGCATCTGTTCACCGAATCCCGGCAGGACCCGATCTGCAATGGCGAGCGTGGCCTCGGGCGTGACATCGCGTATTGCTGGCCCGGTGCCACCGGTAGTGAAGACCAGATCGCAGGCCTCTTGATCCACCAGTTCAATCAAGGTCTTGCTGATGATGTCTTGCTCATCTGGGATGAGCCGCTCCAGGGCAGTCCATGGGCTGCTGATGGCGCTCGTGAGCCAGTCACGCAATCCGGGCAGGCCTTTATCCTGATATACGCCCTGGCTTGCGCGATCACTCACGGACACAAGTCCAATGCGGGCGGGGCGCGTGGGTGGGGAAGACGAGGCGTCAGTCATGGTGCACGCGATTCCTGTGGGGCAGTGATGAAGCCGCTATTATTGCCGCTATGGCCATGACACAACAAACATCATCCCCTTTGTTTTATGCCCCCGAGACCCTTCGGGATCTATCACTCAAGATGCTGCAGATGGCCAGAGATCTTGGCGCGACGGATGCAGCATCGGAAGTCTCCGAGAGCAGTGGGCTCTCCGTCTCGGTGAGAAAACAGGCCATTGAAACCCTGGAGCGTACGCGTGACCGTGCGGCCTCGGTCACGGTCTACAGTGGCACGCGGCGTGGCCATGCGACAACCTCGGATTTTTCCGATCAGGCCTTGCGCTCTGCGGTGGAAAAGGCGTTGGATATCGCCCGCTACACGGCAGAGGATTCCTGCGCGGGCCTGCCCGAGGCCCACCTGATTGCAAAAAAAATTCCTCAGCTCTCGCTCTATTTCCCGTGGGACATCAGCGCAGAAGCTGCAGTCAAACTGGCGCTAACAGCAGAGAAGGCGGCACTTGGTGTAAGCCCCGCCATCGGTAACACCGAGGGGGCCACCGTGTCGGCCAATCATGGCCAGTTTTTTGCGGCCAACAGCCGTGGGTTTATGGGCGGCTATCCCTATTCCAGGCATTGGTTTTCGGTGGCGCCGATTGCGCAGAGTGGCGATGCGATGCAACGCGATGACTGGTACACCTCGGATCGGGATCCGAGAAAGCTGGCGGATCCAGAGTGGGTAGGGCGCTATGCTGCCCAGCGTGCGCTCTCGCGGCTTCATGCACGCAAGATCTCGACCCGTAAGGTGCCGGTGCTCTTTGAGGCGCCCCTTGCGAGCGGCATTCTGGGCGCCTTTGTGCAGGCGGTCAGTGGCGGGGCGCTTTATCGCAAGTCGAGTTTCCTTTTGGATAGCCTTGGCCAGCGCGTGTTTCCCGGCCATATTCAGGTTCAGGAAAACCCCCTGATTCATGGCGCCATGGGCAGTGCACCGTTTGATGATGAAGGCGTGCGCGTGTCCTCCAGGGATGTGGTCGCCGATGGTGTGGTGAAAGGGTATTTTCTTTCCTGCTACAC
>VERJ01000029.1 GCA_018882795.1 Burkholderiaceae bacterium
GGGGTCAGCGGGCCTTGGGGGCCAGCCTTGATCAGCATCATGGTCGCAACGTTCAGGAGCCTACGCTGCGTATCATCTCCAGAATTCGTCCCCAGCCCGAGGAGGTGGCAAGAAATCCCCGTGCGCGTTCCGCCACGCTGCGGGTGGCAGAGCGTTGCTACCGGCAAAGGCAGGCCGCCCGATGACCCGTCGTCAGTGGATTCTGGTGGCCCTCGTCACCGCATCGGCCTTGTCGCTTGTCAATGCCCGTTATCACGAGCGCAGGCTTTACACGCAAATGGATCGTGCTGAGCGGGCCGGAACAAAGCTTGATTCCGATATTGAAGTGCTGCAGGTCGAGCTCACCGCGCTGCGTAACCCCGGCCGCATTGATGCTGCAGCCCGCCGTGATCTCAAGATGGTGCCGTTACGTCCGACAGAGTCCCTTTATTACAGGCCTGCAGCAGCAGAGGGCAAGGGGGTGTCACGGTGAACACATCTGCAGCGCCGCTTCCAGCACGATTTCGTTCTAACGCTGCCGGACGCTCTGCTGCACCCGTATTGACATGGCGTGCAACGCAGATCCGTTCACGGGTGGTGCTTCTGCTTTTGATGATCGGTTTTTTCGCAGTCATCGTCCGGGCATTCATGCTGCAGTTGATCAATGCTGATCAGTGGCAAAGCCGTGCCGAAAAGCGGTTTGAGAGGCCAAGAGAGATTCCTGCCAGCCGAGGCCGCGTGTTGGATCGGCATGGAGCGGTGATTGCCTCTAGTGTTCAGGAAGAACAACTGGGCATCGCACCCAGCCGATTTATTGGCAATCTTCCTCCTACTGGAGATAAGAAGTTGGATGCCCAGCGGGCGGAGAAGAAACGCGTTGAGGAGAAGAAACTCGAGGCGCTCGCTGTAATTCTTGGGCTTAAATCTACCGAGGTTAGGACAAAGATTTACGGTGCCAAGAAATTTTTTTGGCTTGCACGTGGACTGAATCTTGAGCAGGCTGACAAGATTCGTGCATTGCGGCTTGATGGCGCGGAACTTGATCATGATTTTCGGCGCTATTACCCCTATGGTGAAGCGTTTGCTCATGTTGTGGGGTTTACAAATGCTGAGGAGCAGGGGGCCGAAGGATTGGAGGCCACGCACAACAAGGCCCTCAGTGGCACATCCGGTCAGGCGCGTGTGGTGATTGATCGTAGGGGCTCTGCAGTTGAGGCCAAGACTATTGCGGATGCCCTCCATGGCAAGGACCTTCAGCTGTCGTTGGATGCGAGCATTCAGACGATGGTCTATTCGGCCTTAAAGTCCGCTGTTGCCGAGCATCGTGCCAAGGCCGCAGCTGCGGTGGTGATCGATGCGAAGACCGGCGAGGTGCTGGCCTTGGTCAATGAACCCTCGTTTGACCCCAATAATCGTGTGCGATTAAGTCCCGATACCGTTCGCAACCGCGCCGTGACGGATCTCTTTGAGCCCGGTTCGACAATGAAATCTTTTTCCATTGCCGCGGCGTTGGAGCTAGGGCGCGTGAATCCGAAGACTGAAATTCAAACTGCGCCGGGGAAACTTACGATCGGCAATCGCACCATCGGTGATTCCCACCCGCATGGGCTGCTGACTGTGGAAGAGGTGTTGGCGAAGTCCAGCAATATCGGCACCGTGAAAATCACCCAGCGCCTGAGGGCCAAAGAGATGTATGACCTGTATGTGGCCGCTGGGTTTGGCCGTGTGCCGGATGTGGGCCTAAACGGCGCAACCGCAGGTCGATTGCGCCAACCCGAGAAGTGGGTGCCGATTGAGCAGGCCACAATCTCTTATGGACATGGCGTTTCCGTGTCGTTGTTGCAGCTTGCCCGGGCCTACACGATCTTCGCTCGGGATGGCGATCTTGTGCCGTTATCTTTTGTACCGCAGCCCGGCCCCGTTGTCGGGGTGCCGGTGATCTCGCCGGAAACGGCTCGGGCGGTGCGCAAGATGCTGGAGATGGCCACAACCCAGGGCACGGCGCCCAAGGCCCAGATTGCTGGATATCGCGTGGCGGGCAAGACTGGTACTGCGCACAAGCCAGAACGTGGTGGGTATGCGAAAGACAAGTATGTCGCCTCGTTTGTGGGGTTTGCTCCAGCCGATCAGCCGCGATTTGTGATCGCAGTAATGGTTGATGAGCCCGGCGCGGGTAAGCACTATGGTGGCGAGGTGGCTGCGCCGATCTTTGCACAAATCGCCAACGACACTCTGCGGCGTATGCAGATATCGCCCAATCCATCGCTGCGGATCCTGCCGGCGGTTGCATTGATCGGAGAGGGCACAGAGTGACCGTGTCAGGACATCGCCCCTATCCCCTCGCCTTGCGTGATGCAGTTGCCGATCAGGCGGCCGAATGGCTCCTGCAGCGGCTAGCGCGCACGGCCAACCTCTGCGCTGATAGCCGCCGACTGGCACCAGGTGATGGTTTTTTAGCGCGCGCTGGCCAGCGTTTTTCTGCGCAAACCCATCTCGAGTCCGCAATTAGTGCGGGCGCAGGCGCTGTGTTGATGGATGCGGGTGACACGATTGACAGTGTGCAGGAGATTGCGGGACGAGTGCCAATACTGCGTGTTCCGCAGCTGGCCTATCGCATGGGCATGATTGCTTCCGCGTTTTACGGCCGCCCTAGCATGACAATGCAAATCGTGGCGGTAACAGGTACCAATGGTAAATCGACGGTGACCGCCGCACTTGGGCATGCGCTTGCGCGTTCGGGTATTTCTTGTGCCGTGATTGGCACGCTTGGTCTGGGCGTCTTTCCTGCCCATTGCCCCAGCGATTTTCAGCCGGCCTGGGATGATCGTTGGACTGCGGGTCTTACCACCCCTGACGCGGTGGATTTGCAACGGATGCTGCGGGAGCTGAAATCTCGAGAGATTGCTGCTGTGGCAATTGAGGCCTCTTCAGTGGGTATTGAGCAGGGCCGCCTGCAGGGCTGCGCCATCAAAGCCGCAGCCTTCACCAATCTCAGCCACGATCATCTCGATATTCACGGCACGATGGAGCGTTATGCCCAGGCCAAGGCCCTGCTGTTTGGCGCCCCGTCGCTGGGCACGATGGTGATCAACACGGATGATGCGTATGGCAATTTGATGTGGCAGGCCACCGAATTGCACATTGATCGTATTGCCGTTGGGAATCAGTGGCCTGCCAACGCCAATGGTGGCCTGAGGGCCTGTGGCGTGGAGCCGACATTGCAGGGATGGCGTCTGACGATTGAGGCTTCTGGACAGACCCGTGATCTTGCAGGTGATCTGGAGTTGCCCGTTTTTGGGCGCTATAACATTGATAACGCATTGATTGTTGCGGGTTGCATGGTCGCAATGGGCCTGGATACGCAGGTGATTCGGAGTCGACTCGCGGAGTTCAGGCTGCCGTCGGGCAGATTGCAGATGCTGGGTGTGCCGAGCGGCCCCTGGGCATGTGTGGACTATGCACATTCACCTGATGCGCTCGCCCGCGTGCTCGAGGCCCTGCGGCCGATCGCCCAGCAACGTGGCGGTCAGTTAATTTGTGTATTTGGTTGCGGTGGTGATCGTGATGCAGCCAAGCGGCCTGCGATGGGGGCGATTGCAGCCCGCCTAGCAGATCAGGTGGTGTTGACTTCCGATAATCCGCGGGGCGAGTCGCCCGAGGTGATTTTGGATGCGATTGTTGCCGGCGTATCAAATGATTTGCTGTCTAAGGTAAAGCGGCAATCCGATCGCGCTCTGGCCATCGCGCAGACTATTGCTGGAGCCGGTGCACAGGACCTTGTGCTGATTGCCGGCAAGGGACATGAGCAGACCCAGACCACCGGTGATCAGTCGATTTTTTTTAGCGATCCAGATCACGCTACACGTGCATTGGCGCTCTGGCAGGGCAGTGATCACCACACGGCAGCGAAGGTGGTCAATGGCTAAGCTTCATGAATTACTTGTCAAGCTGCCCGGTGCGCGACTGTACCTGCCTGCTGCCTTTCAGGGGGGTGAGGACCAAGCCCGTAGCATTGAGTTCGATTCGGTGAGCACCGACTCGCGCACCCTGGATCCAGGGGCACTTTTTGTTGGACTGAGTGGTCCGCGATTTGACGGTGCAGCCTATGCGGCTACGGCCTGCAAGCAGGGCGCGGTGGCGGCGATGGTCTCGTCAGGCGCCGAAACCTCTATCACCGTTGAGCTGCCAGTTGTCGTTGTTCCGGATGCGTTGCTTGGTCTGCAGCAGTGGGCCCGACATTGGCGCGTAGCCTGGGGGGGCTGTTCCATCGCTGTGACGGGCAGCAATGGCAAGACCACAGTCAAACAGATGATTCACGCCATCGCGTCTCATGCTCTTGGCGAGCGGGCTGCATGGGCTACACCCGGAAATCTCAATAATCATATTGGTGTGCCGCTCTCTGTGTTGGGCTTAAGGCCGTATCACCAGCTGGCAGTGTTTGAGCTTGGCATGAATCATCCGGATGAAATCGCTCTGTTAGCAGGTATTGCGCGGCCGGAAATCGCACTCGTCAACAATGCCCAGCGCGAGCATCAGGAGTTTATGAAGTCGGTGGAAGCCGTGGCTCGTGAGAATGGCCAGGCCCTGTGTGCTTTGCCGGATAACGGTGTCGCCGTGTTTCCGCGTGATTCTGCCCATGAGGCCATCTGGAGTGCGCAAGCCGAGGGCCGTCGGCTGATGCGTTTTGGATTTCAGACTGCGCCTGCAGCCCAAGGGTTTCTGGGGGAAGAGGTTTTGGGCCGCTGGGAGTCCTCTGCCAGCGGCGTCTTGCTTGCGATTCGTTTTCCTGATCAGCGAGAAATTCACATCGTGCCCCGGGGGTTGGGTGAGCACTTTGCCCTCAATCTCATTGCTGCCGCCGCCTGCGGATTTGCCGCGGACATTGAACTTGATCAGATCGCCGAGGCACTCTCGGCGTTTGAGCCCGTTCAAGGGCGTGGTCGACCATTGACACTAAAGACCGGGGGCGTGATGGTGGACGATACCTACAACGCCAATCCAGACTCTGTGCATGCAGCGATTGATGCGTTGCTTCGTATGCCTTCACCCCGTGCGCTTGTCTTGGGTGATATGGGTGAGGTGGGTGATGAAGGCCCACGCTTTCATCGTGAGATTTTGCATCACGCGCGAGCTCAATCCATCAATGCCATTTGGCTGCACGGCCAGGCCATGGCCTTGGCGCAGGAGCAGACTGGCATTGGACAGCACTATCCCCAGATTGAGGCCTTGATTGCTGACCTTCGTCATTGGGTCAGTGCACAGCAGGCCCAGCGGCTTGGCCCCTCTGTCTGGGTGAAGGGATCTCGGTTTATGAAGATGGAGCGGGTAGTCCAGGCGCTCGTTACCGAGCAGGAAGGCAGGACTCTATGCTGTTGATTCTTGCCGACTGGCTTGAACAATATGTGCGCGCTTTCAGTGTGTTCAATTACATCACCCTGCGAGCAGTGTTTGCAGCCCTGACTGCACTGGCGATAGGACTCTTTTTCGGTCCTGCGGTGATTCGCAAGCTTACCGAGATGAAAGTTGGCCAGGCCGTGCGCGATGATGGCCCGCAGACTCATCTTGTTAAAAGCGGTACGCCTACTATGGGGGGCGCACTGATTCTGATCTCGATTGGCGTGACGACCTTACTCTGGGCTGATCTCGGCAATCGCTTTGTCTGGGCGGTGCTGGTGGTGACGCTGGGTTTTGGCGCTGTGGGATGGGTGGACGACTATCGTAAAGTGGTTTATCGCGACCCGACCGGCCTGCCAGCGCGTTGGAAATATTTCTGGCAGTCGGTGATTGGCGTGGTAGCCGCTGTTTATCTCGCGTTCTCGGTACCTGCTCAAAGTAATGCTCAGGCTTGGGAATTGTTTGTGCAGTGGATGAGCAATGGATTTTCGATTCAGCTGCCCCAGCGTGCGGATCTGATTGTCCCGTTTTTCAAGGAAGTCGCTTATCCATTGGGTGTGTTTGGTTTCATGTTGCTGAGCTATTTCGTGATTGTCGGCTCGAGTAACGCCGTTAATCTCACCGATGGCCTAGACGGTCTGGCCATCATGCCCACGGTGCTGGTTGCTGGCGCCTTAGGCGTGTTTGCTTATGTCACAGGCAATTCGGTCTTTGCGAAATACCTTTTCATCCCTTATATCGCGGGTGCCGGCGAGTTGACAGTGTTCTGTGCGGCTTTGGTGGGCGCAGGCCTGGCCTTTCTCTGGTTTAACGCCTACCCGGCGCAGGTTTTTATGGGCGATGTGGGTGCCCTCGCCTTGGGTGGCGCCCTGGGCGCTGTGGCGGTGGTGGTTCGGCAAGAGATTGTGCTTTTCATCATGGGGGGCGTGTTTGTGGTCAACACACTCTCGGTGATGTTGCAGGTGAGTTATTTCAAATACACCAAGAAGCGATTCGGCGAGGGCCGTCGCATTCTGCGCATGGCCCCGCTTCATCATCACTTCGAGATTGGCGGCTGGAAGGAGACTCAGGTGGTGGTCCGTTTCTGGATCATCACCATGATCCTGGTGCTGGCCGGACTTTCTACTCTAAAACTGCGCTAAACGGAGCTTCTGATTCGCGACTTATGAGCACATCAAGAAAAAGCCAACCCACCCCAGTAATCCCCACGCTGCCAGCCATTGCCGTAGATCTCGACTGGACTGCACAGCATGCGTTGGTGCTTGGCCTGGGTGAGTCCGGTCACGCCTGCGCCCGATGGCTGTTGCGCAAGGGTGCGCGGGTCACAGTGATCGATAGCCGCGATGCGCCCCCCATGCGAAATCCTATGCAGGCTATGGCTGAGCAGGATCGGGTCACCATTCATGTGGGCGTTGAGGCCCCATTCACCGAGCGCTGGCTTGATGGGATCAGTATGGTGATTCCCGGGCCTGGTCTGACACCCCATGCGATTCACGGAGGGCCTGCTGCTAACCTGATTCACTCTGCACATGCGGCCGGCATTCCTGTCTTTGGCGAAATCGATTTGTTCGAGTGGGCGATTCATCATGCCGCCCATGCGAGCAGTCAGCGCAATATCGAGCCTGATCTGGAGTTGCCGCTAGAGCTGCCCAAGGTGCTGGCAATTACTGGTACCAATGGCAAGACCACTACCACACAGATGACCACGGCCCTGCTGCGACGGGCAGGATTTGATGCGCAGGAGGCCGGCAATATCAGCCCCTCGTTGCTCGATGCGGTGATGGCCCGGGAAGACGAGAGCCGTTTCCCCCAGGTCTGGGTGCTGGAGCTCTCAAGCTTTCAGTTGGCCTACGCGCAGCATTTCCATCCGACGGCTGCCGTTTGCCTGAACATTACTGAAGATCATCTCGACTGGCATTTGGACTATCAGGATTACATCGCATCAAAGGCCCGTGTATATGGTGTTTCGGTGGATCCCAAAACATCTGGCGTCTTGTGTATGGTCAATCGTCAAGACAGCCAGGTCATGTCCCTGGTAGGCCATCATCCCAATGTCTGCAGTTTCGGCCTGGATGTGCCTGTTCAGCCTGGTGACCTTGGACTGCTGGAAGAGGGCATTGCCTGGATGGCCGTGCGCGATGCGCTTGATCAGGAGCGGCTTCATCGCCTGATGCCTGCTGATGCCCTGCGTGTTCGTGGCCGTCATAATGCACTCAATGCCCTGGCGGCCCTGGCCCTGTCTCGCGCGGTAACGCCGGCCTTGGCGCCACTGCTGCATGCACTTCGCGAGTTTCGCGGTGGTGCCCACCGTATGGAGTGGGTGGCCCATCTTCAGGGTGTGGAGTTCATCGATGACAGTAAGGGCACTAATGTCGGTGCCACTGTGGCAGCGCTGACCGGACTCACGCTGCCGATCGTGTTAATTGCGGGTGGCGAGGGCAAGGGCCAGGATTTCTCTCCACTGGCACCTGCGCTGCGCGCATCGGCCCGGGCCGTGATCACCATTGGCAGAGACGGGCCTGCGATCGCCAAAGTAGTTGCAGCCGAAGGCCTGCCAGTGGAGTCGGCGGATTCAATGGAGGGAGCGGTTCAACAATCATTTGCCATGGTGCAGCGTCTGGGTCTCGCGCATGCTGCGGTATTGCTTTCACCGGCCTGCGCTAGCTTCGATATGTATGCCAATTACGTGGCACGTGCGCAGGCATTTCGGCAGGCAGTGACGGAGTTGGCAGTCTCTCAGGGAGTTACATGCTAGCGGGACGCAGCGCTCACCCAATGTCGATCATCAACGCTGATCGTGCATTGGTATCTGTATTTGCTGGCCTGCTGCTGGTGGGGCTGGTGATGGTGTATTCGGCGAATCTTCCCCTGCCCAGTAATAACGCTGAATCGGTGTTTTGGAAAAGCATGCGGGGTCATCCGATTCATCTCAGCATTGGTCTGGTCGCCATGCTGGTGATGATGCGCATTCCCACTTCAGTGTTGCATGCCCTGTCTACACCGCTGTTTTTCTTTGGGATCGGCCTGCTGGCGGTGGTCGCTGCCATGAAATTGGTGTTGGGGCCTGCAATTATTAAAGATGGTGCAGTGCGTGCCATCCCCTTAGGCGTGTTCACGCTTCAGCCGGCCGAACTGATGAAATTTTTCTCGCTTCTTTTTGCTGCGGCCTATGTAATCCGTCGGCAGGATCGGATGCACACCTTTGTGCGCGGCCTGTTGCCAATCGGTTTTCTGATGTCTCTAGTGATGTTGCTGCTCTTATATCAGCCGGATCTGGGCTCCACCATGGTCATCATGGGTATTACCGCCGCGATTTTGTTTTTGGGTGGCATGAGCATGCGGATTTTTGTGCCACTCATTCTTGTGTTGGCGGGTGTGTTTGCATTGATGGTCTGGCTCACGCCTTGGCGATTGGCTCGACTCATGTCTTATCTTGAGCCATGTGACGTGAATGTGGCGCAGACAACAGGCTATCAGCTCTGTGGTGCGCTGATTGCTTTCGGCCGTGGCGGTGTTTTTGGGTCCGGACTGGGCACAGGTATTGCCAAGATGGGCCACCTGCCGCTGCCGCACACGGATTTTATTTTCGCCATGATGGGAGAGGAAATTGGTTTTATCGGCATCACCTTGGTGATCATGGCCTTTGCATTCATCGTCCGCCGTGCGATCGAGATTGGTCGCACTGCAATGTCGCAGGAGAGACTATTTGCAGGGCTGGTGGCCCAGGGCATTGGTGTATGGCTGGGCATTCAGGCACTGATTCATGCTGGGGTGAACACGGGCCTGTTACCGACTAAGGGACTCACCCTGCCCTTTATCAGCCATGGCGGCAGTTCAATGCTCGCTGCCTGCATCGCCATGGGTGTATTGCTGCGGATCGATTCTGAGAATCGACAGTATGTTCGGGGAGCAACATCATGATGGCCCGCCGGGTACTGATTGCCGCAGGTGGAACAGGGGGCCATGTTTTTCCTGCGCTGGCGGTTGCCCAGGAACTGATGCGTCGTGGTTGGCATGCCGAGTGGGTGGGCTCAGATCGGGGACTCGAGGCCCGCGTGATCCCGCGTGCTGGAATTGGGCTGCACATTCTTCGCTTCGCTGGTGTGCGGGGCAAGGGCCCTGCCGCATGGTTGACCTTGCCCCTTCGATTGCTGGTCGCGATCCGTGAGGCAAGCCACATCTTCGGCCGATCACAGCCGCAGGTGGTGGTGGCGTTTGGCGGTTATGTCACTTTTCCGGTGGGACTGTTGGCATTCTTAAAACGCATTCCACTCTGCGTGCATGAGCAAAATGCTGTTATGGGCACAGCGAATCGGTGGCTTGCTCGAGTGGCCCGCAGTGTGATGGTGAGTTTTCCCAGCACGCGATTTGCGCCCAGCAGGGCGATCCTAATCGGCAACCCCGTGCGCGAAGCAATTCATGCCTTGCCAGCGCCTGCCGAGCGTTATCACCAGCGCACTGGCCCGCTTCGGGTGTTGGTGATTGGTGGAAGCCTGGGTGCCCAGGCGTTGAACCTTATCCTGCCTGCAGTGTTTGCGCATGCGGCAGGGCTTGGGCAGAAGCTGCAAATACGACATCAGACCGGGCCACGGGATCTCGCTGATGTAAAAGCTGATTATCAAAGGCTTGGTATAAGTGCCGAGTGCAGTTCTTTTATTGACGACATGGACCAGGCCTATGCGTGGGCCGATCTTCTGGTCTGCCGGGCGGGCGCTTCCACTGTGACGGAGGTTGCTGCTGCGGGAGTGGCCGCATTGTTTGTGCCGCTGCCCCATGCGATTGATGATCATCAGACGGCCAATGCCCGTTATCTGGCGGATCATCAGGCTGCCTGGATAGTTGCCCAACAGGAGCTCTCTGCAGCATCGACTGGTGATTGGATTGCGGGGCTGTCGCGCGCGCAATTGATGGGCTTCGCGCAGCAGGCCCGCAGCTGTTCCATGCGCAATGCCGCAGATCAGGCAGCCAGTCTTGTTGAATCGGTCTGTGCGGATGCACACAGGGGAGAATCCCGATGAGACATAAGATCGAGACCATTCATTTTGTGGGCATTGGCGGCTCGGGCATGTCGGGTATTGCCGAGGTGCTGCTCAATCTGGGCTACACCGTCCAGGGATCCGATATGTCAAAGAATGCAGCCACTGAGCGGCTTGCCGCCCAGGGCGCAAGAATTTTTATTGGCCATGCGGCAGAGCATCTGGGTGCGGCCAATGCGGTCGTGATCTCCAGTGCTGTGAAGGCGGATAACCCCGAGGTGCAGGCGGCCCGCAGTCGTCGTATTCCTGTGGTGCCACGAGCCCTGATGCTGGGTGAGCTGATGCGCTTAAAGCAGGGCATCGCCATTGCTGGCACCCATGGTAAGACCACGACCACAAGCCTGGTCGCCAGCGTGCTGGCCCAGGCGGGCCTTGATCCCACTTTTGTGATTGGTGGAAGACTCAACAGCGCAGGTGCAAACGCGCGCCTTGGGATGGGTGACTACATCGTTGCTGAGGCCGATGAATCGGACGGATCTTTTCTGAATCTGCTGCCCATGATGGAAGTCATCACCAATATCGATGAAGACCACATGGAGACCTATGAGCATGACTTCGCAAAGCTCAAGCAGGCCTTTATCGCATTCACTCAGCGGCTCCCCTTTTATGGCGCTGCTGTGGTCTGTATTGACGACCCCCATGTTCGGGAGATCCTGCCTTTCATCTCGAAAACGGTCGTCACCTACGGTTTTGCCGAGGATGCCCAGATCCGTGCTGTTGATATCGATGAGCATGGTACGGCGATGCAATTTACCGTGCTGCGCGAATCAGAGGAGCCCCTGCGATTGCTGTTGAATTTGCCGGGTCGCCACAATGTCCAGAACGCCTTGGCCGCAATCGCGGTAGCGACCGAACTGGGCATTGATGATGCGTCGATCGTATCGGCCTTGCGGGATTTCAAGGGCGTGGGACGTCGTTTTCAGGTCTGCGGTGAATTGCCCGCGGCAAATGGCGGTCACTTTACCCTGATTGACGACTACGGCCACCATCCCGCCGAGATTGCAGCAACCATTGCAGCAGCCCGCGGCGCCTACCCGGGCCGCCGACTCATGCTGGCGTTTCAGCCGCATCGCTACAGCCGAACTCGCGATTTGTTCGAGGACTTTGTACGTGTGTTGGGCGAGGCCGATTGCCTGCTTCTGGCTGAGGTCTATCCGGCGGGTGAGGCTGCGGTGGCAGCAGCAGATGGCCGGGCTCTGGCCAGGGCAATTCGTGTTGCAGGCCGGGTCGAGCCCATCTATGTGGAATCGATCGCCGAGATGCCCGAGCGTATTCGTGAGCTCGTTCACGATGGCGATGTGGTGCTCTCCATGGGGGCTGGCTCGATTGGTGGGGTTCCGGCAGCGCTGCAGGCCAAGGAGCGGGCATCATGACCGCGCAGCGTCTGGGTTCCGATGCTGCGCTCGGCCGGGTGGCTGTGCTGCTGGGCGGTGAGTCCGCGGAACGGGAGATTTCAATTCGTTCTGGCGAGGGCGTGCTTGCTGCCATGAAACGTCGTGGTGTTGATGCCTTTGGATTTGATCCGGCGATTCAAGCGCTGCAGGTCTTGAAGGAGAAGTCGGTTGATCGGGCCTTTATCGCGCTGCATGGCCGCTATGGTGAAGACGGCACAGTCCAGGGCGCGCTTGAGCTGCTGAAGATTCCGTATACGGGCAGCGGTGTCATGGCCAGCAGCATTGCGATGGACAAAGCCATGACCAAGCGAATTTGGCGATTTGGTGGCCTGCCAACGCCGGATTTTGTGATGCTCCGTCATGATGCCGATCCTGCCGATGTGGTGAAGCGTCTGGGTCTGCCGATTGCGGTCAAGCCTGCGACAGAGGGCTCATCGCTCGGATTTACCCGTGTCGATCAGGCGAGCAGGCTTGTCGACGCATTGGCCCATGCGCGCCAGTACGACGATGCTGTGATTGCTGAGCAGTTTGTTGCTGGCCGCGAGTTCACTTGCGCGCTGCTGCAGGATGGGCCGGGTCGGACTCGGGCACTGCCTGTGATTGAAATTGTTGCGCCCCAGGGCCAGTACGACTATCAGAACAAATACTTTGGCAATGCCACACGCTATCTCTGTCCAGCACCGCTGGAGAGCGCGATCGCAGCGCGTATGCAGGACCTCTCGGTGGCGGCCTTCGAGGCAATTGGCTGCGCTGGCTGGGCGCGAGTTGATCTGATGTGGGATGGTGCTTCTGAACCGACGCTGCTGGAGATCAACACCTCACCTGGCATGACGGATCACTCGCTGGTGCCCATGGCCGCCCGCGAGATTGGCATGGACTACGACGAGTTGGTGATGCAAATCATCCTGCAGTCCTCGCTCAAGTTGGAGCGCGTTCAATGAAGATATCGCCTGTGCGTGATTTCTGGAATTCTCCGGTCAGCATGAATCGGCTCTCAGGGCTACTGCTGGCCTTGTCCGTGGTGGGATTCGTCGCCGTTGTCGTGCACTGGATGGTCAATCGTCCGGCATTTGTAGTGAAGCGGGTGATTGTCGATTCAGCCCGGGGAAGTCTGAAGCATGTGTCCTCGCCCCAAGTGCATGCGGCCATTTCAGAGGCATTAAATGGCACCACCCTGTCGGCCGATTTGGCGCCCGTGCATCGGGCCCTGCAGTCGATTCCTTGGGTAAGAACCGTAACCGTGCGGCGCATCTGGCCGAATCGATTGCTCGTGCGTATCGAGGAACAACATGCTGTGGCGACCTGGGCTAATGGGCGTCTGGTCAATGATTTCGGTGAACCATTCTCTGCGCTTGCCGCAGATCACGAAGAGAACTGCCGACTCATTCCGCTTGCCGGTCCGGCGGGTAGCGAACGCCTGGTGTTGGAGCGGGCAAAACAACTCTCTGAGTGGGTCGCGCCCATGAGACGAACACTCAGGGCACTGACGCTCTCAGAGCAATATGCCTGGACGGCCGAACTCTCTGGGGGCCTGGTGCTCGAATTGGGCCGGGACACGCTTGCCACGCCAGTTGAGGAGCGCGTGCGGATGTTTGTGAAGACCCAGTCCTGGCTGTCGCAGAAATTGGCAGCCACTGGCGAGGCGTCCCGGCTGGCCAAGGCCGATCTGCGCTACGCCACCGGCTATGCCTTTCAGCTCTCTGCGGTCGGTGGTGTGTCGTTGACGGTCGACTCTATATCCGAGCCTACCCCCCTTTGTATTGGAGCCCACACATGATGGCCGGGCGATTCAAATTTTGTGAGGACAGGAAATGACGCGTGAATCCAAGAACCTGATTGTGGGCCTGGATATCGGCACATCCAAGATTGTCACGATCGTTGCTGAAGCGCTTGAGGACGGTCGGCTTGAAGTGATCGGTCTGGGGCAGGCGGATTGCGAGGGTCTTAAGAAAGGTGTGGTGGTCAACATTGATGCCACGGTCCAGTCGATTCAGAAGTCACTTGAAGATGCGGAATTAATGGCGGATTGCAAGATCGCTTCGGTCTGGACCGGGATCGCAGGCAGCCATATTCGTAGTTTCAACTCAACGGGCATGGTGGCCATCAAGGACAAAGAGGTCTCCCAGACCGATGTCGATCGCGTGATCGAAACCGCAACGGCGGTCAGTGTGCCCTCTGATCAGCAGGTGCTGCATGTACTGCCCCAGGAATTCATGATTGATGGCCAGGATGATGTCCGCCAGCCCCTGGGCATGAGTGGCGTGCGATTGGAAGTCCGTGTGCATATTGTCACGGGTGCGGTGAGTGCCGCACAAAACATCATCAAGTGCATTCGCCGATGTGGGTTGGAGGTGAATGAACTGATTCTGCAGCCGCTGGCCTCAAGCCATGCGGTGCTCACACGTGATGAAAAAGAACTTGGCGTGGCCTTGATCGATATTGGCGGCGGTACAACGGATATCGCGATCTTCTCAGGGGGTGCGATTCGCCATACCGCTGTTATCCCAATTGCTGGCGATCAAATTACAAACGACATTGCAATGGCATTGCGTACGCCGACCAATGAGGCCGAGGCCATCAAGATCCGTCATGGTATCGCCAAACAGGCGCTTGCGGATCCCCAGGCCTGGTTCGAGGTGCCAGGCCTGGGTGATCGTGCGCCGAGGCAGCTGTCGCGGCAGGCCCTCGCTGCGGTGATCGAACCGCGTGTCGAAGAACTTTTTTCGCTTGTGCAGCACGTGATTCGTGAATCGGGTTACGAGGAGTTGCTGTCATCGGGCGTGGTCATTACTGGCGGAACCGCCATGCTGCCGGGCATGGTGGAGCTTGGTGAAGACGTGTTTTTAAAGCAGGTGCGCATTGGAACGCCTTCTTACCGAGGGAATCTTTCCGATGTCATCGGCAGTCCGCGTTTTTCCACGGCCATGGGCCTGTTGGAAGAAGCGCGGATGCAATGGATCCGGGGCCGTAAGGATGTCGTGAGTAGTGGTTCGTTTAAAGACACCCTTGCGCGGATGAAGCAGTGGTTTGTGGGGAACTTTTAACTTCTGATCAGGAGGCGGTAATGAATTTTGAAATGTTTGAAACAGAGACGCAGGGCACCATCATCAAGGTGGTGGGCATCGGCGGCGCAGGCGGCAATGCGGTGAATCATATGGTGTCTCGCAGCGTGCAGGGCGTCGAATTCATCTGTATCAACACAGATGCTCAGGCCCTGGCCAGGTCCAAGGCCGACAGCACCCTGCAGATCGGCGGCACCGGGCTTGGTGCGGGCGCCAAACCTGAGGCAGGCAAGGCTGCGGCCGAGGTGGATCGGGATCGAATCGAGGATGCCTTACGTGGCGCCCACATGGTGTTCATCACCGCGGGCATGGGGGGTGGCACTGGCACGGGCGCTGCACCCGTGGTCGCAGAGATTGCCAAGCAGCTCGGAGCATTGACTGTTGCGGTCGTGACCAAGCCTTTCAGTTTCGAGGGCGGGCGCCGCGAGGCCGCTGCCGAACGTGGTCTGGCCGAACTTGAGAGCCGGGTCGACTCACTGATCATCGTCCTGAACGAAAAGCTTGAGGAGGTCCTCGGTGATGATGTCACGCAAAAGGCCGCCTTCGCCGCGGCTGATGACGTACTGCATAACGCGGTGGCGGGTATCGCCGAGATCATCAATGTTGAGGGATTGGTCAATGTTGATTTTGAGGATGTGAAGACCGTCATGGGTGAGCAGGGCAAGGCCATGATGGGCACCGCTTGCGCTTCGGGTGAAGATCGGGCACGGATCGCTGCAGAAAACGCAGTCCAGTCCCCCTTGTTAGAGGGCGTCGATCTCTCGGGTGCGCGCGGCATTCTGGTCAACATCACTGCCAGTCAGGATCTCCGACTCAGGGAGACTCGGGTCGCCATGGAGACCATTCGTACCTTTGCGGCAGAAGATGCGACCATCATTCTGGGCACGGTGTACGACGACAGTCTCGGAGATCAGCTGCGCGTGACCGTTGTTGCAACAGGCCTTGGCCGCAAGCGTACGCCCACCTTGGTCCATAACAGCGCACCGGCTGTGGTTCAGAAGACTGGAACCGATAACGTCGGATTTTTGATGCATGGACCAGCGGCAGCCACGATGCCGTCTTCAACGGGCATGGCTGGCGCTGTCACGTCTGGGCCCCTGCCGGGGGTGCCGGTTGTGGATTACAGCCAATACGATCAGCCTACCGTCTGGCGCGATCCGCGTAGCCAGGCTGCTGCTCGGGTGGATGCGCTCCAGGAAAGCGGGATGGATCGGCTGGATATCCCGGCGTTTTTGCGTAAGCAGGCCGATTAAACCGCTGGAAGTCTTTTCCCCACTTATGGAAAGGCCCGATGCCCCCGGGCCTTTCTTTTTTGGCATAGTCTGGCGTTTTCAACAAGGAGTCCACTATGCCGATTCAACCAGGTCAAGCACTTCCCAATGCGACCCTCTACGAATTTTTCGACGAAGAGACCGGTGGCTGTAGCATCGGCCCCAATGCCTTTCAGGTGTCTGATCTCATTAAGGGCAAGAAAATTGTAATTTTCGGCTTGCCCGGCGCCTATACGCCGACATGTTCCGCCAAGCATGTGCCGGGATTTGTCGCCCAATTTGACAAACTCAAGGCCAAGGGTGTCGACGAGATCTGGTGTGTCAGTGTGAATGATGCGTTTGTGATGGGTGCCTGGGGCCGTGAACTCGGCGCCAAGGGCAAAGTCCGCATGATGGGCGATGGCAATGCGGAATTCTCCAAGGCCGTCGATCTCACTTTGGACCTTACCGCTCGTGGCCTCGGGCTGCGCTCCAACCGTTACGCGATGATTGTGGATAACGGCATTGTGAAGCATGTGGCGGTTGAGGCGCCGGGTGCATTTGAAGTCAGCAGCGCCGAGGCAGTATTGGCGAAGCTGTAAATCCAAAGGAATTCAAAGGAATCCAAAGGTGTCTGACACCGTGCCTGACACCTTAAACGAATATGCTCCGACAACGCACCCTCGCTGAAACGGTATCGGCCCGTGGTATTGGCCTGCACAGCGGGGTACCCGTTAATCTCTGTTTAAGGCCTGCGCCTGCAGATCATGGCATTGTGTTTCGCCGCACTGATGTCGATCCGCCGCGCGAAATACGCTCACGTGCGGGCGCTGTGGGCGACACACGCATGGCCTCCACGATCTCCGATGGCGACATCAAGGTCGCCACGGTCGAACATCTCATGTCGGCACTCTCCGGCCTGGGTATTGATAACGCCGTGGTGGAGGTGGATGCCGCTGAGATTCCTATCATGGATGGCAGCGCTGCGACCTTTGTCTATCTGTTGCGTGCTGCTGGGGTGGAGGAGCAGCCGGCCCCAAAACGATTCGTAGAGGTGCTTGAGCCCATTGAGGTACGGGATGGCGAGAAGTGGGCCAGGCTTGAGCCCTTCTTCGGATTTCGTCTCGACTTCACCATTGACTTCAATCACCCTGCGGTCGACACCACAGGCCAGCAGGTCAATATTGATTTTGCAGATGCATCTTTTGTCGATGACATTGCTCGGGCCCGAACTTTTGGCTTTGTGAGTGACGTGGATCTCTTGCGATCCAAGGGCCTGGCTTTGGGCGGCAGTCTGGATAATGCAATCGTGATTGATGAGGTGCGGGTGATCAATCCGGGCGGGTTACGTCAGCCGAACGAGTTCGCCATGCACAAGGCTTTGGATGCGATCGGTGATTTGTATTTGCTCGGGAATCCTTTGATGGCCAGTTACACCGCATTCAAATCCGGCCATGCGTTAAACAATGCATTGCTGAGAAAACTGATGCAAACTCCGACGGCCTGGCGGGAGACCACGTTCCAGGACCTGCAGCATGCACCCGTGGCCTGGGCCCGTCAGTGGAGTTGGGTCTAGGCTCGTCGGCCCGCAATTCTTTTCAGCGCGCGTTGCAGGCCCTCATGGGGCATCTGCTGAGCCAATCGTCCAAAATCTTCTCGCACCTGCCTCGACATCGGGGTCCGTGGACTGATCGGTTGACGCGATGGCGAGAGCTCTTGTTCGCGCAGGGCGGTGACCTTGATGTGCTGAATGCCCCAGCCTTGTGATCGCAGGGACTGGGGCCAGTCTGCCAACGCGAGCCTGAGCTTCGCTGCTGCTGCGGCGTGCTGCGCCACCACGGTGACCTGGCTGCCACGCAGGCCCTTGACCGGATCCCCGCGTCGGACCTGTACGATCAGTTTGGAGAGTGTGGCTGGCAGCACTTGGCGCAGGCTTGCCATCAGGTCCTCTGCCTCGCGCCAGGCCGAATGAACGGCGGCCCAGTCAGCCGAGCTGGAGAGGGCGTCTGTGAGGCCTTTGAAGGGGGTGTCGCGCATAGCCCCCATGCTAAGATCAACAGCCCATGATTGACAATTTGCTTAAAAAGATTTTTGGCAGTCGCAATGATCGACTCGTCAAAACCTACGGCCAGCGCGTGGCCGCGATCAATGCCCTGGAACCCGCGATCCAAGCCCTCTCGGATGAGGGCCTGCGGGCGAAAACTGCCGAGTTCAGGCAGCGGGTCAGTCAGGGCGAGTCCCTGGACAGTCTGCTGAATGAAGCTTTTGCCGTCTGCCGCGAGGCGGGTAGACGGGCCCTTGGCATGCGCCATTTCGATGTGCAGCTGATCGGTGGCATGGTGCTCAATGATGGAAAAATCGCCGAGATGAGGACGGGCGAGGGCAAGACTCTCGTTGCCACGTTGCCGGCGTATCTGAATGCGCTCGCAGGCAAAGGTGTGCATGTCGTCACGGTTAACGACTATCTGGCCGAGCGCGATGCAACCTGGATGGGAAAGCTTTATCAGTTTCTTGGGCTTTCGGTGGGTGTCAATCTCACCCGGCTCGAGCACGCCGAGAAACAGGCTGCCTATGCCGCTGATATCACCTATGGCACCAATAACGAATATGGATTCGACTATCTGCGCGACAACATGGTGCTTGATCGTGCCAACCGCGTGCAGCGGCCGCTTAGCTTTGCGATTGTTGATGAAGTAGATTCCATTCTGATTGATGAGGCCCGCACACCGCTCATCATCTCGGGCCACGCTGACGATCAAACGGATCTATATCACGTGCTCAATGGCTTACCAGCCAAGCTCACACCTCAGGCCGCAGAAGATGGGCCAGGTGATTATTGGGTCGATGAAAAATCCCGCCAAGTCTTCATGTCCGAAGCAGGTTTCGAGAAAGCCGAGCAGGTGCTTGCACAGATGGGCATGCTGGCCGAGGGCTCAAGCCTCTACGACCCGGCACACATCTCTCTGCTGCATCATCTGAACTCGGCACTCCGTGCCCACACGCTCTTTTTTAAGGATCAGCACTACGTGGTTCAGGGTGGCAAGGTGATCATCGTTGATGAATTTACCGGCCGACTCATGCCGGGCCGTCGTTGGTCCGAGGGCCTGCATCAAGCTATTGAGGCCAAGGAAGGCGTCGCTATTGAGGCAGAAAACCAGACACTGGCCTCTATCACCTTCCAGAATTATTTCCGCATGTACGAAAAGCTCTCGGGTATGACGGGGACCGCCGATACCGAGGCCTACGAATTCCAGTCGATCTATAACTTGGAAACCGTAGTGATCCCGACCCATCGGCCGATGGTGCGGCTTGATCTTCATGATCAGGTTTTCAAGTCGGTAGAGGAGAAATACGAAGCGATTCTGAAAGACATTAAAGATCGCCATGGCCGGGGTCAGCCGATTCTGGTGGGCACCACTTCGATCGAGAATTCTGAATTGCTCTCCTCCATGCTGGCCAAGGAAAAGCTCGATCATCAGGTGCTCAACGCCAAGCAGCATGAACGCGAGGCAGAAATCGTTGCCCAGGCCGGCCGGCCGGGCATGATCACCATCGCCACGAATATGGCCGGTCGCGGCACAGACATCGTTCTGGGCGGCAATGTGGAAAAGCAAATTGATACCCTCAAAGCCAATGACCAGATTCCCGGTGCCGAGATGGACCAACGCGCCGAGCAGCTACGGTCGGAATGGCAGACTCTTCACGATCAAGTGATTGCTGCGGGTGGTCTGCATATCGTGGGCACTGAGCGCCATGAGTCGCGGCGGATTGATAACCAGCTGCGTGGCCGTGCAGGCCGCCAGGGTGATCCAGGCTCCTCGCGGTTTTATCTTTCCATGGATGACCCCCTGCTACGAATCTTCGCGGGCGACCGTATGAAGGCGATCATGAATCGGCTGGGTGTGCCGCACGGTGAACCGATCGAGGCCGGCATGGTGTCGCGATCCATTGAATCTGCTCAGCGCAAGGTGGAGAACCGCAATTTCGATATGCGCAAGCAGCTCTTGGAATACGATGATGTTGCCAATGAGCAGCGCAAGATCATCTACCGCCAGCGCAATGAAATCCTCGAGGGTGAGGATCTCTCCGAGTTGGTGACCAGTCTGCGTCACGGCATGATGGCCGAGATCGTTGGGGCCCATGTGCCCCGCGAGAGTGTCGAAGAGCAATGGGATCTTGCCGGCCTGGAGCAGGTGTTGCGTGCTGATTGGCGGCTTGAAATAGAACTGCAATCCTGGGCAAAGGGCAGCGATCAGATTGATGACAGCGATATTCTGGAGCGTGTTGTTCAGGCAGCAGATCTGGCCTACCAGAATAAAGTCACTCCGGTCGGTCGCGAGGCCTTTAATCAGTTTGAGCGTTCAATTCTGCTGCAGGCCATGGACACGACATGGCGCGAGCATCTTGCCGCGCTTGATCATCTTCGTCAGGGTATTCATTTGCGGGGCTATGCCCAGAAAAATCCGAAGCAGGAATATAAGCGTGAGGCCTTTGCACTCTTTGAGCAGACACTGGATCGGATTCGTGCCGATGTCACTCGGGTCCTGATGAATGTTGAGGTCCAAAGCGCCGATCAGGTCGCACAGGTAGCCCCTGAGGCCCCCCGTTTGGCCGATGTGCAGTATCAGCATGCGGCTTTTGATCCCCAGTCAGCGCTTTCCGGGGATGACCCCGAGGCCTTAGCACTCGCTGCTCAGGCACCAGGAGCTGCTGATGATCAATCTTCCTCGGTAGGTGAAGAAGCGATTGCCCAGGTGCGCCGTGCCGAACCCAAGGTTGGTCGCAACGATCCCTGCCCCTGTGGCTCTGGCAAGAAATACAAGCTGTGCCACGGCCGACTGGCCTGATTCCCGGGCAGCCCCTTCAGGTCCACGGGCGGACCGATACATCATCAAATTAGTCAACAAAGGGCCAACACTGGCCACGATTGACAATCCTCAATATCCACACACATCAAGAGGACTAGTATTTTCCATGGGTGCATGTCATGAAGCACCCCTCTGCGGGTTGTGACGTTGTCACGACCGGTGGGGGTTTTTAATTTTTTCACTTCGAAGGGAAGGTAACTATGAAAGCAGTAAAAGCAATTGTTGCTGGTGTGATGTCCATGTGTGTGGCTGGTGCTGTTGTGGCCCAGGATCAAAAAGGTATGAGCGGCATGGGTGGCATGTCCGGCCAAAAAGGCATGTCTGGCATGGGTGGTATGTCCGGCCAAAAAGGCATGAGCGGCATGGGCGGCATGTCCGGTGATCAAAAAGGTATGTCCGGCCAAAAAGGCATGTCTGGCATGGGTGGTATGTCCGGTCAAAAAGGTATGAGCGGCATGGGTGGCATGTCCGGTCAGAAGGGCATGTCCGGTATGGGCGGCATGGAAGGCAAGAAGTAATTTGCCTTGAGATGCGGGCGGGTGTTCCGCCCGCATCCTAGCGCCGCAGTCAATCTGTTGAGCACCTCAGCCGGGAACTTCTATGCATCATGTACCGAAACATCGGCACACTCGATCCCATCGACGAGTCGGCGTGTGCTTCGCCACTCTGCTTGCCCTAACCGCAGGCGCGGCCCTTGCCTCCGAGTCAGTTCAGGGATTCGTTGCTGGCCTCGCTCCCTATGAGCGGCCTGAGTCGGCGCCGCGTTTAACGCAAGCAACTCCTGAATCTGTTCGGGCGGACAAGGCTACCTATGGAATTGAAGGCAGTGTGCCCGACAGCATCCAGCGATTTCTGAAAGATCAGGGCGGATGGCACACGCCATTTTCTTGGCCCGGCATGACGGGCCCTTATGACATTCGTGGCTGGCATCGCCAGCACACTGGCAAGAAATAAGTCCCTATTGTGTGACGTCTATGAACAAAAAATTACTCGGATCGTTGTTACTCGTGATTGCCGTGGTGTTGGTAGGGGCAGGGTTGTGGTGGACCAATGCCATGAAGACCGAGGTCCGGCCTGATTATCTTCGGGCCGTCTACGATCCCATTCATTTCAAACCGGCGATTGACAAAGCCACAAATGAACAGTGTCTGGCATGCCATGCTGAGGTGCTTTCTGACAAGGTCCGCCCCACCTCACCCGCGGGCGTGAAGGCAGCCGATGCTAAGGCCTGGTATCAGGTGGTCTCTACCTACACCGGTGAGCAGGACACCTTCCATCGCCGTCATATGGTTACTGATTTTTCCAAATCGGTCATGAACATGAAGTGCACGACCTGCCATCAGGGCAATGATCCGCGCGAGGAAGCGCCAGGGTCTTCTGCCACTGCGTTGCCGCAGACCACAACTGATATCACGCTCCGCAAGCATGTGAATCCCGAGACGGTCTGCCTGCTCTGCCACGGAAAATTCCCGCATCAGGTCATGGGCCTGCCTGGTGACTGGCGCGAGATTCGTGAATCAATGGGTAATAACTGCATGGCCTGCCACCAGGCGATTCGCACCACGCGCCATCAGGTGAATTATCTAAAGGCGGCCGAGATTGAAAAATTGGGCAGTGCCAACAGCGAGGTCTGCTATGGCTGTCATGGTGGCCGGGCCTGGTTCAGGATCTCTCACCCCTATGCGCGCAATCCTTGGCCCGGCATGTCCACGGAGGTTCCTGACTGGGCGAAAGATCGTCCCACCAAATCAGAGCTTCGCTTTCTTGAAAAACTGGCCCGTGAGTAGTGTCGGAGACATTCTATGACTCAACATGTTTTGAATCCCATTCGTCGTAGCCTGTTAAAAGCGGGTGTTGGTGGCCTGGCCGCAGGATCCGTGGCTCAGCTGGGGCTTGTTCCCAGAGAGGCCGAAGCCTTTGCCTATGGCCCGCATTACACCGATGATCAACTGACCACGGTGGCTACGAGCTGCGCGCATAACTGTGGTTCTCGTCATATGTTGGTGGCCCACAAAAAAGGCGACGTGATTGTTCGGCTTTCTTCCGACGATGGCCGTTATCAGGCCAATGGCGCGTTCGGCAAGGACACGTTTGAGGAGCCCCAGCTTCGTGCGTGTCTCAGGGGCCGCTCCTATCGCAGCCGTATCTATTCCCAGGAAAGACTGCTCTATCCCATGATTCGGGTAGGTAAGCGTGGCGAGGGGCGATTTAAGCGTGTGAGCTGGGACGAAGCCCTGGATTTCACCGCCAAGAAAATGCTGGAAATCAAAACCAAATATGGGCCTACTGCCTTGCTGGACCAGTCCTATGCGGGCGCATCATTTGGCGTGCTGCATAAGTCTGATCAGATCGAGGGCCTGCTCGGCCGTTTTCTGGGCATGTTCGGCTGTCGCACCAATTCCTGGTCGGTGCCAAGTTATCAAGGCACGACCTTTTCCTCGAATATGACGTTCGGCACGATCGAGGATGGCAACGAAGATGATGCATTTGCTTTCAGCAAGCTGATCATCATGTGGGGTTGGAATCCCGCCTACACCTTTCATGGCGGGAATACGTTTTATTACATGCGGATGGCCAAGCAGAAGGGCTGCAAGTTTGTGTTGATTGATCCCCAGCACACGGACTCCGCTGCAGCCTATGATGCCTGGTGGATTCCGATTCGCCCCAATACCGATGCCGCCATGATGGCTGGCATGGCGCACCACATCTTTTCCAACAACCTGCAGGATCAGAAATTCATCGATCGATTTTCGCAGGGGGTGGATGCAGGCACCATGCCTGATTGGGCGAAGGATCAGGAGTCCTTCAAAGACTACATCATGGGCACCCGCGACAAGCAGCCCAAGACACCGGAGTGGGCTTCAAAGATCTGCGGTGTATCTGCCGACGACATCAAAAAACTGGCCCATATGTATGCCACGACCAAACCGGCGGCGCTCAAGGCCAGCTGGGCACCGGGTCGCAACAGCTACGGCGAGCAATACAACCGCATGGCCGCCGCCTTGCAGACCATCACCGGAAACATCGGTATTCTTGGTGGGTCAGCCGAAGGCGTAGGCAAGGGATGGCACTCTGAATCTGTGGCCTACCCCTATGATGAAAACGCCAATCTCTGGTGGGCCTCGATCAAATCAGATCGTTGGGCCCACTGCGTGCTCAACTACCCAAAGGTGAAACGTGAAGAGGTGGGTCTCTGGCCTCACGAGGATCCCAAACTCGATGGCACCATTCCCAATATCCGCGGGATCTTCTGGCAGGGCTCGGATTGGTTTAATCAGCTGACCAATATCAATAAAGAGATCAAAGCCATTCAAAAGCTGGATCTAGTGGTCTGCTCAGATTCCACCATCACCCCATCGGGCCTGTGGGCCGATGTGCTGTTTCCAGTGGCAACCCATTTCGAGCGTCACGATGTCGCCCTGCCTTGGTACAAAGGTCACTACTACATTCACCGGCCGAAGACGATTGAGCCTATGGGTGAGAGTAAGAC
>VERJ01000068.1 GCA_018882795.1 Burkholderiaceae bacterium
GATGCTGCCATGAATGCGGGTCTCGATGTGCCGTTTTCCTGTAAGGCCGGCGTCTGCTGCACCTGCCGCGGCAAGATCTTGGAGGGCAGCGCCACCATGCACAAGAACTACACCCTGGAGAAAGATGAAGTTGAAAAGGGTTATGTGCTGACCTGCCAGGCCACGGCGACGAGCCCCAAAGTGGTACTGACCTTTGATGATCGTTAATTTTTCAGGATTCTGACGCCATCCCAAAGGCAGCCTCCCGGCTCGGTTAGAATACGCGCTTCGGAGAGGTGGCAGAGTGGTCGAATGTACCTGACTCGAAATCAGGCGTGGGGGTAACTCCACCGTGGGTTCGAATCCCACCCTCTCCGCCAGAAATTAAAAAGGGCCCAGTCGGGCCCTTTTTAATTTCAGGAACAGGGTGGCTGATGAGAATCCACTATGGTTTGAAACGGAGCAGTCAAGGATTCCGAAGCTCGGCATAAGCTCACTTTCCACAGCGAAGACTGAACCAATTCCTACCCTACTCATTTGAACTAAAGGAATATTTCCCGCGATTCGATGGGTCCAAGTCGTCGGGTAAACTGCGCCGAAAAACTTTGACACATGACAGAATCCCAATCTTTACACCACCGCTGGCTTTTCGGAATACTGATTCCCTTTGTCTATCTCGTCATCGAGCTGGCATTTAACCACCGGCTGGTTGAAGTCACCGCCGGTACCGTGGATAACGAGGTGTTATCGGGGTTGGAGTTTTGGGGAAGGATGATTTCTGGTGTTGGACTGGGATTGGTGTTTTTTCGCACGACCATGCTGAGAATAATGCCCGATGTCTTTCGGCTCGTGCTCTGTCTCTCTCTTGGTATTTTGGTGATGTGGCAACTTCAGAAGACGCTGGCGGATTTTCTGATCTCAACGGCCAGTGAATCCGACAAGAAGGCCGCAATTATTTTATGTGCCTCAGTGAAAGAGGTTGCCAGCGGGAATCTGCGAGCGAAAGACGACCTCCCGTTTCTCAATCGCAACGTCGATGCGTTTGAAAAGAAGGTTGTTATGGCGATTTTCCCCGCGGCCGGACTGCATGTTTCGAATCGTGAAGCACAGTTAAGCGGATGGGCTGATCAGCTCGGCATGAAAGGTGAAATGGCAAGTTTCGATAGCGTTATACAAGACAATGCGTTTCGCAATTTGATTATTTCACCGATCGCGATGGGATTTTCGATTTTCTTTGCACTGTTCAACCTGGCCTTACTTTTAGGGTCAATCGTGGCGCTCTACGGTAAAGAGCGCTGGAGAACTCCGGTTGCGGTGATGGTTTTATTGGGAGCTATTTTTGTTTCACTTCTCCCAGGGAATGCTTTTATGGACTCTCCTGGTTACGAACAAACCATGCGTGCGGGTTTATGGAAAAATGAGCCGGTAATCGCACTATTGGTGGAGTGGTCAATGAGGGCCACACCGACCTGGGGTGTCGTTTCGGAGGTCGCGCATCGTTATCTGCTTCTTGATTTCTCATTCAGGAGTTTTTAGTACCTGCGTGGCCAGTGGGTGCATTCACCGTCAATGTGCCAAAGGATGAAACTTTATCGGCAGACCTGGCTCGAAACCATGGCTTAAAGGCCCTTGCAGCAATGAACTTCCTTACCCGAAAAGGAGCGTAATCGATGTTTTCCCTTCACCCGAATCCCGGTGCCGAAAGGGCGTTGCTTCGCAATTCCTTCGTTTTGATGTTGGCTTTTGTCGTTGTGCCTAAGCTCTGGGCCCAACCCAACGAGCGCTTTGTGGTTAACCTTGAGTGGGGTGCAGCATGGCAGGGCAGAAACAATGTGGAGTCGCCTAATAATGACAGCGCAACCCGATTTGCGTTTGACCAGCTCACCGGTAGCGGTCCCTATTCAGCGCCAAGGGTTGAACTCGCTGTGCCCATTGCAAATCGTCGAGAGCTACGCTTTGTAGCGGCGCCGTTTCGCATCAACGAGTCGGGCGTCCTCAATTCTCCAGTGACATTCGAGGGTGCAAACTTCAATGCGGGGGCGACTTCTGCGACTTATCGTTTCGATTCCTATCGGGCAACCTGGAGGCAAACGGTGGGCGAGTGGGGAGATTGGACTTTCAAAGCGGGCGTAACCGGAAAGATTCGTGATGCCGAAATCACCTTGCGGCAAGGTACCCAGACCGCAACCCGATCAGATACGGGTTTTGTTCCCCTGCTTCACGCGTATGTAGAGCGAAAATTCAGCCATCAGTCTCGCCTGGTGATTGATGGCGATGGTCTGGCGGGTGGTCCCGGCTATGCCCTTGATCTTTCTTTGCGCTATGTGCGCGATCTGCAGCCGGGGCTGTCAGCCTTCGGTGGTGTTCGACTGCTTGATGGGGGTGTAGATAACAACTCGGTTTATAACTTTGCGCGTTTTTATTACCTGACGTTTGGTCTGCAATTTCGTGGGTTCGACAGATAAACAATGATCCCGCTGGGGCAACGCTGTGCTGGCTATTGCTTGAAATAATCAATCCAACCGCGTTGATAGGCATAGATATCGCTGGCGCGGCAGTCAACTTGCTGCCGGAGGGCTTTGAGACGTCTGGGGTCGGTGATTTTGTTGGCCTCGGCCACGAGCGCCATCTCTAGCGCAAAGAGCCTTGTCTCTTCTGTCATGTCGCCAAATCGGCCAGTCGCTTTCTCAAATGCGGCCATACAGGCCAACTCTGCAGTGTGGCGGTCGCCACCATAGCGGCGTGCGATCATCCCGGTGACAGGCTTGAGCAGCGCATAGGAGTTCGGAGGAAGGCGCGGTTCAAGATTGAGCGCCACGTCGCTTTGTGTAAAGCGCAATAAGGTGCGCTCGCTGGACCGGTAGCCGGGTTGGCGCCGCATTTTTGCACGCTCGCGTTCGGCCAGGGCTGCCAACGCTGGATCCAGTGGCCGAAAGCCATGACGGTAATAGAACCAGAATGCACCGCTCTTGAGGCCTTCTGGGTTGTTAAGCCCAAACTGATAGGCATCCACCTCAAAATATGATGCGCCAAACAGCTGCCGATAAGCACGCAGCAATTGACACATCATGAAGCCGGATTCACCGCCGCGATAGGGCTCGAAGATGTTCATCCCGAATGCCGCACGTGGGCCTAGCAGCCAGGCTCCGCCATAGGCTGCTGCTAATCCATTTTTAAACAGGGTAAATCCGACATAGGACTCTAATGCAAGCTGGCGCTTGGGTGTCATGGAAAAGACGGCAACCGTCAGGCCGTGTTCCAGATCCACCACTCGGAGTGTGCGCGGATCAAGATAGGTTGCTGGGTCGGTTTCGCGGCACGTCAGAATCATGGTGTTCTGAATCACCCTGATCATTTCCTCAAGTGCCTTCCGGTTGCGCAGGTTACGCGGGGCGGGCAGGGGCATCTCGATCAGCTGTCGTGGGTCGTAGTCGCGCAACAGCTTGCGCTGCCAGTAGGGCTGCCCGCGCATGGGCAGGCGATTGAAGGCCTTGGAAAACTGTTTGTTGGTTGGCGTGAGCAGACTAAACAGGCCCAAGGATTCGTATAGGTGATCTTTCAGGTAAGGCCGAGGATCAAAGCGATCAATTTCATTCACAATGAAACGCAGCCTCTGATTCTTACGCACGCCGAGTGAATCCAGCAATGTGTCGTTCTCCAGACCCATCGTGGTTTCCGAGTGTTCAGCGGTGGAGAGCGTGAGCTTCAGGATGGCATTCAGATCGGCCGGGGCTTCATCGCTAAAACTATCAATATCAATCTTGCAGTGCGGATGATCCAGCAGCCAGCGCGTGGCATCGTGACTGAAGGACATCACCATGTTCACCCAGGGCAGGCCTTGATTCTGCAGGTACTTGCTGTGGCGGCCCCGCGTCTTGCGTAAAAACTGCTCAAGTCGCACGATTTCAGTCTCAATCAGATCCACCATCGTCTGATCGCTGGGGTGTGCGAGCAGGAAGAGCAATAAGTCGTGGTAGCGGGTAAGGGCAGGGGAATCTTGCAGTGCGGTGCGATGAACAAGCTTCAGTGTGCGCTGTTTGGCCTCATGGGCGGCATCGCCATCGAAGCGATGAGCCACGGCGGCCAGTGCGGCGACAGCTCGATTGAAGCCTGTATTTTTCATCCGTAAAATGTTACGAGAAGAGCAATTCGGAATAAAGTAAAAAGACGTGATTTAAATTAAATGATTGCTGAAAAAATTCAGGCGACTCTCGCCGAACACCCGTATTGGACTCATGTCAATGAGCGCGGAGGCTTGCTCAAGCGGACCTATCTTTTTCCCGATTTCAAGACTGCATTTGTTTTTATGTCGCAGATGGCCGAATTCAGTGAATCGATCCAACACCATCCCGAGTGGTTCAATGTGTATCAGCGGGTGGAGATTACGCTCACCACTCACGATGCTGGCGGGCTCTCCCTAAAGGACCTGGACTGGGTGCGGCAGGCAGATGGGGTCTATGCGACCCTTGCACCCTAAGGCGCGTTTCTTGCCCGCCGCCGACTTCCCTTTCGTTCAGTGTTTATGCTCTTGGTGGGTCTGCCCCTCGGCCGCTGAGTAGCCCAGCAGGCCAGGGTCTGCCATACCCGCAATCATGGCGATATGGCCAAAGACCAGAAAAATCGCCACGCAGGTGGCGTGGATCTTCAGTTTGGCTTCCCGCGCCATTGCGCGATTCACGATACCGAGCTCTTGAAATGCGATCCAGATCAGTGGCAGGCCGCCAATCAGATAGCTGCCCACGGCGATCACATCAATCACTGTGCGCCACTCTCCTGCGGCGGTGATGGGAATCACGGCGTTTTTGATCAGATAGATGATTACGCCAATGAAATACAGGCCTACGGTAATGCCCGCAAATCGGTTGAGCCGATGTACGGCGCCGTCAAACCGGCGGGTGAATAGCAGATAGAGCTCGGTGATGGCCAGAGTCTCGGCCAGTACAACAGGAATCGCCATAAAAATCAGTAGGTTCCAGGGCTGATTGTCAGCCAACAGCTCCATGTAGTGCGTCATATTCATGATGCTTCTCCAATCGGGTTAGCCCCACTCTGAGGCCGCTACCCGTGTATGTAGGTCTCCAGCTGAGAGATGAGTTGCTTTTGCTCATCGATCATCTCTTTGACGACATCACCAATCGAGATCATGCCAATCACGCGATCCTCGCGGACCACAGGCAGATGGCGGATACGCTTGTCGGTCATGATCTGCATGCACTCATCAACCTTTACCTCGGGATTAATGGAGATCACCGGCGAGGTCATGATTTGTCGCATCACGGTGTTGTCGCAGGTTCGGCCCTTTAACTCCCCATGGCGGGCGTAGTCGCGTTCAGAAAAGATCCCCACCAGCTTTCCGTCGTCAATTACGGGCAGGGCACCAATGTGCTGGGTGGCCATGATGCCCAGGGCAAACCGCACCGTTGCATCTGTGGTGACGGAAATGATCGGCCTCTGGTGTTGGGCCAGTACTTCCTTGATGGTTTTGGCCATGGGGTCTCCCTTTTCTTGTTGTTTGAATTCCCTGCGTAGCCTGAATTAGAAGCCCATGCCCCATGGCAGGCAAGGGGTGGCTGGGGTTTGATCCGCCCCTTTTTCCATAATATGAAATTATGTGGCATTGCATCAAAATTGTCAGTTTTAGGGGTTGCGTCGCCCTGTGAATGCAGGTCAAATCTACTTTGTGCAATGCACCAAAGACCCAACGGTGCCGAGCAAATCAACA
>VERJ01000030.1 GCA_018882795.1 Burkholderiaceae bacterium
TCGCAGCACTGTACACGACTGTGCGATGCTGTTTCGATAGCAGAGAAAAGAAAAGTGATGGTGGCGATTCAGGGATTCGAACCCCGGACCTGCGGATTATGATTCCGTCGCTCTAACCGACTGAGCTAAATCGCCACGAGGATCGAAGTTTACAAGAATTCCCATCCCCCTACAAGCCTCGCCAGTGCTGAATCCCAGCCGGATTGGCCGCCTAGGATTTGGGCCTTGCTGCGGCATCCACGACCGCCATGGCGGTCATGTTCACAATGCGCCTGACTGTAGACGAAGGCACCATGATGTGTACCGGTTTTGCGGTACCCAGCAGAATGCCGCCTACGGCGATGCCGTTGCCCGCTGCAACCCGTAGCAGGTTAAATGAAATATTTGCGGCATCCACATTGGGCATCACCAGCACATTGGCCTCAGCGGTAAGTTCAGAGTCGGGGAATTCACGCTCCAGAATTTCGCGGGACAGCGCTGCATCGCCATGCATCTCGCCTTCGACTTCCAGTGTTGGATCTGCGGCCCGAATCAGATTGCGGGCCTTTGACATCTTGCTGGCAGAGGCATCGGCCACACTGCCAAAGCTTGAGTGCGACAGCAAAGCGATGCGTGGTGTGATGCCCAGCCGGCGGACCTCCGTGGCAGCGAGCAGTCCGATCTCGGCAACTTCCTCAGCGCTGGGATCCAGATTGACATGGGTGTCACAGATAAAGAGCTGACGATCGGGGAGCATCAGCATTTGCATATTGGCCAGCAGCTTGCCACCCTCTGTACAGCCGATCGATTCGCGTACATAGCGCAGATGGTCTCCATAGCGGCCCACCATGCCGCAGAGCATCGCATCGGCCTGGCCAGAGCGCAGCACCAGAGCACCCAGCAGGGTGCTACGGGCACGGACATCGGTCTGGGCCTGCTGGTGTGAAACGCCGAAGCGTTTGCGTGACTGATAAAACTGCTCTGCAAGCGGATCAGTCAGCCCTGGATCTAAGGGGTTCAGGATATCGACATCTTTACCCGCAGTGATGCGCAGGCCGAACTCCTGAATCTTTTCGGCAATGACTTCCAGCCGACCAATCAATATTGGTCTGGCCAGGTGCTCATCGCAGACCACCTGTGCAGCGCGCAGCACGCGTTCATCTTCGCCTTCTGCATACACAATACGACTCGCGGTAGGCCGAGAGATCTGCTTCGCCTTGTCGAAGACGGGTGTCATGACGCTGCTGGAGCGATACACAAATTCGCTTAAGTGTCGGCGATAGGCATCAATGTCGGCAATTGGCCGTTCGGCCACGCCGCTTTCGGCTGCGGCCTGGGCCACTGCTGGCGCCACGACTTCGATGAGTCGTGGATCAAATGGCATGGGAATGAGGTAAGTCGGCCCAAAGCGCAGATTCTTCACACCGTAGGCGCGGGCGACTGTTTCAGAAATTTCCGAGTGCACAAGACTGGCCAGTGCCCGAACGGCCGCCACCTTCATCGGTTCGTTGATGGTGGTAGCGCCGCAGTCGAGTGCTCCGCGGAAGATAAAGGGAAAGCACAATACGTTATTGACTTGGTTCGGATAGTCGGAGCGACCGGTGCCGATGATGGCATCGGGCCGCACGCGCAGGGCATCTTCCGGAAGGATCTCTGGATCGGGATTGGCCATCGCCAGAATGATCGGATCGCGGGCCATAGTCGCCACCATGTCGGGTTTCAGCACTCCGGCAGACGACAGCCCCATAAAGACATCAGCGTTTTCGCAGGCATCGGCCAGAGTTCGATGGGCAGTGTCTTGCGCATAGCGGGCCTTGCTCTCATCCACGCCTGCCCGGCCGACATAAACCACGCCCTTGCTATCAAGAATCGTGATGTTGCTTTTATTCAGTCCCAGGCTCACCAACAGATCCAGGCAGGCTAGTGCGGCCGCGCCTGCGCCGGAGCAGACCAGGCGCACTTCTGCTGGATTTTTCTTCACCAGGGTGAGTGCATTCAAAATCGCAGCCGCTGCGACGATCGCTGTGCCGTGCTGGTCATCGTGAAAGACGGGAATGCGCATCCGCTCGCGCAGTTTCTTCTCAATGTAGAAGCATTCAGGAGCCTTGATGTCTTCCAGGTTGATCCCACCAAAGGTGGGCTCCATGCGTGCGATGGTGTCGATCAGGGCATCCGGGTCGCTTTCATTGAGTTCAATATCAAACACATCGATACCCGCAAACTTTTTGAAAAGACAACCTTTGCCCTCCATCACGGGTTTGGCCGCTAGCGGCCCGATGTTGCCCAGACCGAGTACTGCTGTGCCATTGGTAACCACGGCCACTAGGTTGCCGCGCGATGTCAGGTTCCTTGCCTCAAAGGGGGCCGCTTCAATGGCCTTACAGGCTTCGGCCACACCGGGGGAGTAGGCCAGGGCCAGATCCCGTTGGGTGGCCATGGCTTTCGTAGGGTTGACGGAAATTTTCCCTGGCCGGGGCAGGCGGTGATAGTCCAGGGCAGCTTCTCGAAGGTTTTCGGCCATGGTGTGATCTCCTGTGATTCATTTTTGGCGATCAGCATTTCAGCGCTCAGACCGAAATGGCTGCGTTCTATACATATCATCTTGCGAACTGTACGCCGTGTCCAATTTGAAGATGTGAGCGTGCTGAAGGGACTAGAATCTCATTGTGCATCGCGAATACACACGGCTAAGCGCTTGAATCTTAAATCCAAAACAACAGCAGATTTACTTGCAAAACGGCTGCAGTGGTGGCTGCTGATTGCGCTTGCATTGGGGCTGGTGTCTTTTGCGGCTTTTGGGCCTGCAGAGGGCAGCCGGGAGTTTCGGATTTTCGCTGCCGCGGCAGTGACTCTGCTGGCGATTGGAGTACTGGTGGATCAAGTGCTGCAGTTATTTTTTATCAAGAGTGGTCATGCCACGACCCGTGATGCCTTGGTAGCACTCAACCGGCGGTTGGTGTTGCAGGCCAATACAGATCCGCTTACGGGTCTCTACAATCGCCGTGGGTTGGAATCTTTTTTTGATGGGCTTGTTTCCACCCGGCGATTTCGTTACCAGCCGATTGCCCTGTTGATGATTGATGTTGATGGGTTCAAGGCTTTTAATGACCGTCATGGCCATTCAGTGGGTGATCAGATTCTTCACGATGTTGCCGGTCTGCTGCGGAGCAGCCTGAGGCGATCCGATGGTATTGGACGCTGGGGCGGAGATGAGTTCTGTGTGATTCTGCCGAACACCGCACTGAGTCAGGCAAGATCGGTTGCTGCGAAACTATGTGCAGTGATGTCATCACAACCATTTCGGGTGAAAGCGGGTGAGGCTGCGTTGGCATTGGAGATCCGGATGAGTATCGGTGTGGGTGCTGTTGATGCCGCGGACACCATCAGCCTGAATCACGTTGTTGATCTCGCAGACCAGGCCCTTTATCAGGCCAAGGCCGCAGGTGGCAATACGGCTGTAGGCATTCGGATGGACTGATCGGATACCCCTCATGACCACTCAATTTGGATCTATCACGCGCTGGATATCTGATTATCGGGTGCTGTCGCGCTATCGGCGTCAGTGGCTATTGGCCATTGCGTTTTTATTGCTGGCTGCTGGGGCGACGCTGGCAGTACCGCTGGCATTTCGGGATCTGGTCGATGCCGGTTTTTCCAGTGATGCACTGGATACCAAATTTCTGGGATTGCTGGCGCTTGCGGCCTTTCTCGCGTTGGCGACCGCAAGCCGCTTTTACCTGATGTCCTGGCTGGGGGAACGGGTGGTGGCGGATATTCGCTCGCGTGTATTTGAAAATGTGTTGCGTCAGAGCCCCGCTTACTTCGAAACACTGCAGACGGGTGAAGTGCTCTCTCGTTTGACCAGCGACACCACACTGATCCAGACCCTGGTGGGCACCAGCATTTCCATGGCGCTTCGCAGTGCGGTCATGTTTTTGGGTGGCTTGGTGATGATGCTCATCACCAGTGCCTGGCTAGCAGGAATCATGCTGGCGTTGCTGATGCTGGTAGTGCTGCCAATCTGGGCTCTTGGCCGTCGTGTACGCCGAATTTCTAAAACCAGCCAGGATAAAGTCGCCGATACCAGCGCCATGGCCGGTGAGGTGCTCAATGCCATGCCAACAGTTCAAGCCTTCGCTCGAGAGCCTCATGAGCTTGGGCGATTCAATCAGGCCGTTGAGAATGCGTTTTCAGAGGCGAGACGGCGGATTCGTTTGCGTTCACTGCTTACTGCAGTGGCCATCATGCTGGCCTTTGCGGTGATTGTGTTTGTGCTCTGGGTGGGGGCGCGTCAGGTGGTAGCGGGTGAGATCACGATGGGGGAACTGACGCAATTTGTGATGTACGCCGTGCTGATTGCAGGATCGATCGGTGCTTTGTCAGAGGTCTGGGGAGATCTTCAGCGTGCAGCGGGCGCTACCGAGCGGCTGGTGGAATTGATGCAGGCTGAGCCAGCGATCATGTCGCAATCTCGTCGTGGACTGCCACGGGGCGATGCGCCGGAGCAATCCAGCCCCGCCATCACATTTGATCAGGTGCAATTCTTTTATCCATCCCGGCCTGGATTTCCTGCCCTTGATGGGCTCTCGTTATCTGTAGCCACTGGTGCTCGCGTGGCCCTGGTGGGGCCATCGGGCGCCGGCAAGAGCACGATCTTTTCGCTCCTGCTGCGTTTTTATGACATCAGCGGTGGACGCATGTCGGTCTTTGGCCGTGAGCTTCGTGACTGGCCGATTGATGAGCTGCGTCAGTGCATTGGTATCGTGCCCCAGGAGCCTGTGATTTTTGCCGCCAGTGCGATGGAGAACATCCGCTATGGCCGGCTTGATGCTACCGACGAAGAGGTGATCGCCGCAGCCAAGACCGCCCATGCCCACGAATTTATTTCAGCGCTGCCGCAGGGTTATCAGAGCTTTCTTGGCGAGCGGGGCGTGCGGCTCTCGGGTGGCCAGAAGCAGCGGATCTCGATTGCGCGGGCGATTCTGAAAAACCCACCGATTCTGTTGCTCGATGAGGCCACCTCTGCACTGGATGCTGAATCCGAACGAGAGGTGCAGCGTGCGTTGGATGAGGTATTGCCCGGCCGCACCTCACTCACGATCGCGCATCGGCTGGCCACCGTGCAGCGGGCAGATCAGATCATTGTGATTGAGCATGGCCGTGTTGTAGAGCAGGGCACCCATGGGGAGCTGCTGCGGCAGGCTGGGCTTTATGCGCGGCTTGCGGAGTTGCAGTTTGCTTGATTTGTTTAGCCGCGAATGCGCCAGCCAGTCGCCACCAGCCGCAGGGTGAGCAGGGTCAGCAGCAGGGCGCTGGCCCCAGAGATCCCAAGGCTCATCCAGGGCGAGACATCGGCCACGCCAAACACGCCATAGCGAAAACCATCAATCAGATAGAAGAACGGATTGGCATGGCTGATGGCCTGCCATACGGGCGGCAGTTGTTTGACTGAATAAAATACGCCGGCCAGCATGGTGAGCGGATTGATCAGGAAGTTCTGAAAAACCGATACGTGATCCCACTTCTCCGCCCAGAGTCCCGCAATAAAGCCCAGTGATGCCAGCACGATGCAGGCCAGCACCGCAAAGGCCGCAACCCAGAGCGCCGAATATAGTGCCCCCTGCACGAAGAGGAGCGCCACAAGCCATACACCCAGCGCGCAGGCAAGACCACGCATTACCGCACCGCCGATATAGCCCACAAACCATTCCCAGGGGCGCATGGGCGAGAGCAGCAGAAAGACAAGATTGCCTGTCATCTTGCTCTGTGTGATGGAGGAGGAAGTGTTGGCAAAGGCATTCTGTTGCAGGGTCATCATGACCAGGCCGGGCACCAGAAAAGCGGCATAGCTCACTCCGGGATAGGGCTCTACACGGCCTTCCAGCAGGTAAGAAAAGATCAGCAGAAACAGCAGGCTTGAAACTACGGGCGCAAGGATGGTCTGCAGATAGACTTTTACAAAACGCATGGTTTCTTTGTGCAACAGCGCCCAGACGCCGGAGCTGTTGGCGGGCGTTGCGGTAAGCGTGATGGTGGAATTCATGATGCGCAGGCGCTATTGATGTCGTCTTTGGTTTGTTTGGCAATGGCTGCGGCCCGCGTTTGCCAGTCATCGCTGCTGCTGGCGTAGATGATGGCCCGCGACGAGTTAATCAGCATGCCCCCCATGGCGTTTTTCCCGGCTTTGACGGTGGCCACAAGATCGCCGCCCTGGGCCCCGATACCGGGAATCAGTAGCGGAAGATCTTTGGCTACATGCCGAACGGATTCGATTTCTTTCGGATAGGTTGCGCCCACCACCAGGCCGACTTGCTGATGTTGATTCCAGCGCTGAGCAGCCTGTCGGGCCACTTCCATATAAAGCGCATGATGATTGGTTTTGAGCATCTGGAAATCATCGCCGCCAGGGTTAGACGTGCGGCAGAGCACGAAAATGCCACGGCTCTCATAGCCCAGATAAGGCGCCAGGCTGTCGGTGCCCATATAAGGATTCACCGTGACGGCATCGGCCAGGTAGCGATCGTAGGCCTCCTTTGCATAGTGCTCTGCGGTGGATCCGATATCTCCGCGTTTGGCATCCAGGATCCAGATGTGGTGTGGATATCGGTCGCGGCAGACCGCGGCCAGCCGCTCCAGCACGGACTCGGCGCCGCTGGAGGCGAAATAGGCGATCTGTGGTTTGAAGGCACAGGCATGCGGTGCGGTGGCCTCCATGATGCCCAGACAGAACTGTTCGATCGCAGCCAGACGGTCATGATCGGCCAGGGCTTTGAGTGCAGCGGGGAATTTTGTGGGATCGGGATCAAGGCCCACGCAGAGCATGGATTGCTGAAATTGCCATGCGTGCTGGAGTCGTGCCAGGAAATTCATAGGCCCGATCATAAAGAAAAAAGCCCCGCGTTGCCGCGGGGCCCAAGAGACAAAGGAGACATTCAATGCAACAGTGGCAACTGTCTCATGACAATGCCGCCACCGTGCACGAATGGCGTGGAAATTACATGCCCATGTCGCCCATGCCACCCATACCGCCCATGCCACCCATACCGCCGGGCATGCCACCGGCTTTTTCATCCGCTGGAGCTTCCGCAACCATACAGTCGGTGGTGAGCATCAGGGCTGCAACAGAGGCAGCGTTCTGCAGCGCAGTACGGGTGACCTTGGTGGGGTCGACCACGCCCATCGCCAGCATGTCGCCGTATTCGCCGGTAGCGGCGTTGTAGCCGTTATTGCCCTTGCCTTCGAGCACTTTGTTCACGACCACGCTGGGCTCTTCGCCGCAGTTGGCCACGATCTGGCGCAGGGGCTCTTCAACAGCGCGCATCACGATCTTGATGCCGGCGTCCTGATCGGCGTTGATGCCTTTCACGTTGACAACCGAGCGGGCACGCAGCAGTGCTACGCCACCGCCGGCCACGATGCCTTCTTCCACGGCAGCGCGGGTGGCGTGCAGCGCGTCTTCCACGCGGGCTTTCTTTTCCTTCATTTCGACTTCGGTGGCAGCGCCAACACGAATCACGGCAACACCGCCAGCGAGTTTTGCAACACGCTCCTGGAGTTTTTCGCGGTCGTAGTCGCTGGTGGCTTCCTCGATCTGAACACGGATCTGCTTCACACGGGCTTCAATGTTTTTAGCATCACCTGCGCCATCAATGATGGTGGTGTTCTCTTTGCCGATTTCGATGCGCTTGGCGCGGCCGAGATCGTTGATCGTGGCCTTCTCCAGACTCATGCCGGTCTCTTCCGAGATCACGACACCGCCGGTCAGGATGGCCATGTCTTCCAGCATCGCCTTGCGACGATCACCAAAGCCAGGAGCCTTCACGGCGACAGTCTTCAGGATGCCGCGCATATTGTTGACCACCAGGGTAGCCAGCGCTTCGCCTTCAACTTCCTCGGCCACGATCAGCAGCGGACGGCCAGCCTTGGCAACTTGCTCCAGTACTGGTAGCAGGTCACGGATGTTGGAGACCTTCTTGTCGTGTAGCAGGATGAAAGCATCATCCAGAACAGCAATCTGCTTTTCGGGATTGTTGATGAAGTAGGGGGAGAGATAGCCGCGGTCGAACTGCATGCCTTCCACAACATCCAGCTCGTTGTTCAGGGATTTACCGTCTTCAACGGTGATTACGCCTTCCTTGCCAACTTTCTCCATCGCCTGGGAAATGATGTCGCCGATTTCCTGATCAGAGTTAGCGGAAATTGCACCGACCTGTGCGATTTCTTTGGAGGTGGTGCAGGGCTTGCTGATCTTCTTCAGCTCTTCGGTGATGGCGCCAACGGCTTTGTCGATGCCGCGCTTCAGATCCATCGGGTTCATGCCGGCGGCCACATACTTCATGCCCTCACGAACGATGGCCTGGGCCAATACCGTAGCGGTGGTGGTGCCGTCACCAGCGGAGTCAGAAGTCTTGGAAGCAACTTCTTTCACCATCTGGGCGCCCATGTTTTCGAACTTATCTTTCAGCTCGATCTCTTTTGCAACTGAAACACCATCCTTGGTGACGGTGGGGGAGCCGAAGGAGCGCTCCAGCACCACATTGCGGCCTTTGGGGCCGAGGGTGACTTTGACTGCGTTTGCCAGAATGTTGACACCAGCCACCATCTTGTGACGAGCGTCATCGCTGAACATGACTTGTTTTGCTGCCATTTAAATTTCTCCGTTAAAAGTTCTTTGTTTAGCCAATCACTGCCATCACATCGTCTTCGCGCAGCACCAGCAGCTCATCGCCATCGACCTTGACGGTCTGGCCCGAGTACTTGCCGAACAGGATCTTGTCGCCAACTTTCACGTCGAGCGCACGCACCTTGCCGTCTTCCAGGATTTTTCCGTTACCGACAGCGAGCACTTCACCCTGGTCGGGTTTTTCGGCGGCGTTGTCGGGAATCACGATGCCGGAGGCGGTTTTGCGCTCGTTATCGAGGCGTTTGACCACAAGGCGGTCGTGCAGGGGTCGCAGTTTCATACAGTGAACTCCATTCCTAAAGGACAGTTGAAAAAAGGTTTCGAGCGGCTCTGCCTGACCTGACCGCGAGGAGGCACGGTGTGGCTGGGCAGCCTGGAGGGATTAGGGTGCTGTTAGCACTCACCGCTCTTGAGTGCTAATAATAGGGGCCGGGAAAGCCCTTTTCAAGGGGAACGATGGGAATTTTAAGGGTTTACCCTAGGGTTTCAGGCACGTTGTCGGACACCAGGGTGGTGTCCGACACCTGAACTTAGCCGCCAAAGAACTTGGTCTTCTGCTCCCGCAGGGTCTGGCAGTCGATGCAGCGAATCTTGCCCAGCTTGAGCCGGGCGGCAGGAATTTTTTCCCCACATTCAATACAGTGCTTGCCATCGAAGTCGGGGCTGGTTTCCGGAGCGGTGCGGCGGCGGGCCTCTTCCAGTGCGTCTTCGTTGAACTGTGCCTCGATCGCAGAAGCTCGATCGCTGTCATCGGTCAGTTCAAAATAGTTTTCGTTTTTTTCCAGGGCCATACCGGGTGTCTCCAAAATCTTTGTAAAAATATCGCACGAAGTGATCCGAAAAGCACACTTATCTGTTTTATGCCTACTTCTGATCGGCCCCTGCGCGGCGACCGCGCAGTTTACGCCGATCATGAAGTTTTCGCCGCTTCCTGCGGAGATTCGAAAGGAAATTACCAATAGTGGCCTGCCGGAGTCCTCATGGGCTGTGGCGATTGTGCCCCTGCCGCCCCGCGCGGTGATGGGCCCGGTGGTCTCCGGTTATGGGCTCAATACCGAAGTGCCGATGAATCCCGCGTCGGTGATGAAGCTGGTTACGACACGGGTGGCGCTTGGACTCTTGGGCCCGCAATTCAAACATCAGACCCGAATTGCCACGACTGGAAGGCTGGAGGGGGGCACGCTGAAGGGTGACCTCTTTTTTCAAGGCGGTGGTGACCCGAAGCTCGTGGTAGAGGACCTGGATGAAATCGCGCGGCGCATGAGGGCGATGGGCATCGAGCGTATTGAGGGCAATCTCGTGGTCGATGGCACGCGCTTTGATGAGCCAGAGGTGGATCCTGGTCTTTTCGATCGCAGGCCACTGTCCTCTTACAACGTCGGTCCCCATGCTGCGATGGTGAATTTCAAATCCGTGAAGATCTCGGTCTGGTCGGAGGGTGGCCGTAAGGTGCGTATTCAGACCGAGCCAAGATTTCCAGAAAAGGAGCTCACGCAACGGGTCCAGCTGGTGCAGGGCGGCTGTGGCAATACCCGCGTATCGGCCCGCATGGAGTCGGCCGGCAAGGGCGCCGAGCCGAGGCTTTTGGTCACCGGCAGCCTGGGCAAACAGTGCAACGGCGTCGATTTTTATGTGAGTGTCATGGATCACGCCCGCTTTGCAATGACGGCCTTTCGCGCCGCCTGGGAGGCCGTGGGTGGGGTGATGAAGGTAAAACTGCAGACAGGGCCCACCCCGGATCATGCCCGCACGCTCGTGGATTGGGAGTCTCCCCGACCGCTGATTGAGCTTGTGGCGGACATCAACAAGATGAGCAACAACCCGATGACCCGACAGCTTTTTTTGAATCTCTCGGCCAATGGAGGCAGGCGGGCAACCCGGGAGGAGTCACGGCAGGCGGTAAAGGCCTACCTTGCCTCGCGTGGCCTGGTCTTCCCTGAGTTGGTGCTGGATAACGGGTCCGGCCTGAGTCGGACTGAGCGTATCTCGGCAAAGAGCCTGGCGAGCTTGCTCACAGATGGCTTGTCGGGGCCGGATGCCGAGAGCTGGGTTGAGACCCTGCCGGCGGCGGGCATTGAGGGCACCATGCGCAACCGCATGCGGGATACGGTGCTGGAGGGAAGGGCCTGGCTAAAGACGGGCACGCTGGATGATGTGCGGGCGCTGGCTGGGTATATCCGGTCGGCCGAGGGCCGCTGGGTAGTCTTTGCCGCGATGGTCAATGATTCCCAGGCCGTCAAGGCAAAACCGGTCATGGATGCCCTGGTTAAGTGGGCCTACACTTACCACTAAAAATAGAATAAGTCACTGATTTGTAAAGGTTTTTTATTTATTGCAGGCTTCAATCGGCTGTGTTTCAATCGGCTCATGACCGATCCAAACCGTACCAGCCCAACGGTGATGCAGGGCTGGGAATCCCTGAAACAGCGCACGACGACCTTTGTCGTGATTGGCCTTCTGGCGCTGTCCACGCTGCTGACCGACGCCGGCCGCAGCCGACTGGCTGCGTGGAGCAGTCTGGCCGTAGAGGCCCTCTCCCCCAGGCAGCTGAATTCCGTCTATTCGATCCTGCCTACCAATCTCACCGTGGAGCAGCGTCGCGTGGCCCGTTGGATCGCCAATCGGCATCGGGTGGCCATGGGTGCAGTCGAGCAGCTGGTCGCGGCCAGTTTTGAGACGGCATCGAATAACCGGATCGATCCCTACCTGCTGTTGGCGGTGATCTCAATCGAGTCGGCCTTTAATCCTTTTGCCGAGAGTGCGATGGGCGCGGTGGGACTGATGCAGATCATGCCGAAGGCCCATGCCGATAAGCTCAAGGCCTTCGGGGGTGAAAAACTGGCCCTGGACCCTTGGGTCAACATGCAGGTCGGGGCCCAAATTCTTCGCGAATACCTTGACCGTTTTGGATCCGAAACGGCCGCCCTTCGGGCCTACGTGGGTGCTTTGGAGCAGCCGACCGAATATCCGCAGCGGGTATTTCAGATCCGTGAACGTCTGCTCGCTGCCGCAGTGGGCCGGGTACTGGCTTAGGCCTGCTGAGCCTGCCTGGCCAGATAATCCATTGCTGCCTGGACACCACCTTTTTGGTGGGGGATTCCTGCAGCATTAAGTGCCATCTCCACCCCGCCGAGCACCCCAATCAGGGTGAGGTCGTTGAAATCCCCAAGGTGTCCAATCCGAAACACCCAGCCCTGCAACTTGCCCAGGCCCATGCCCAGCGACATGTTGAAGTGCTCCAGGATGAACTTGCGGAATTCATCGGCGTTGTGGTGACTGCCATCGGGTTTCTTTGGCATCACCACAGCGGTGAGCACGGGACTGTATTGCGAGGGCTCCTGGCAAAGGATCTCTAAGCCCCAGCCGCGCACAGCCTGTCGGGTCGCCTCGGCGTGACGTTTGTGTCGTGCATAGACATTGGCCAGGCCCTCTTCATAGAACATGTCCAGGGCCTCGGCCAGGCCATAGAGAATGTTGGTGGCTGGTGTGGTGGGCCAAAAGCCGGTGCGATTGACGGTGATAATTTCCTCCCAGGCCCAATAGGCCTTGGGCAGGGTGGCGGTCTTGCTGGCCGCAATTGCCTTATCGCTCACGGCATTAAATGAAATGCCGGGTGGCAGCATCAGCCCCTTTTGCGATCCGCCGATGGTGACATCAACACCCCACTCATCGTGTTTGAATTCCACGCTGCCGATTGATGAAATCGTATCGACCATCAGCAGGGCCGGGTGTCCGGCCGCGTCCATCGCGTGTCGCACCGATGCGATATCCGAGGTCACCCCTGTGGAGGTTTCGTTATGCACGACGCAGACGGCCTTGATGCTGTGTTGGCGATCTTCTTTCAGCCGAGTTTCCAACTGGGCAGGATCGACACCGCGACGCCAGTCGGTGGGAATGAGTTCAGTTTTTAGCCCTAGTTTGTCGGCAAGTTTTTTCCAAAGCGTTGCGAATTGGCCAGTCTCCACCATCAGCACGTGATCGCCAGGGCTGAGCGTGTTGACCAAGGCTGCCTCCCAGGCCCCGGTGCCCGAGGCCGCGTAAATGATCACGGGGTTGGTGGTGCCAAAAATGGGTTTGATGGCCTCCAGCACCTTGAAGCCGAGCTGCTGGAATTCTGGTCCGCGATGGTCAATGGTGGGATAGTCAATCGCCCGCAGTACACGGTCGGGCACATTCGATGGTCCCGGAATCTGCAGAAAGTGGCGGCCCTGGCCGATGCGATTCAGTGTTGCACGCGGGTTGATGGCCATACCTGAGGCGTTTGCGGGGTCGCGTTTCATGGATGAAACTCCGAATGGGGTTGGGCTTGAGAGCAGATTTAAGATGTTAGATCAACATTCAGTCGATTGGTGAGTTATGTCCAACCCTAGTGTCGGCCGGCGTGCCTTTCTTTCAGGAAGCATGCGCACGGCCAATGCCCGTAGTGCGCTTGCCACCAGACTTGCGCGGGAGTTGCAGGGCGAAGTGCGCTTTGATGCCGCCTCGCGTGGACGTTATGCCACCGATGCCTCGATCTATCAGGTGATGCCGATTGGCGTGGCCATCCCCAAGACCGATGTTGATGCACGCATTGCGCTTGAGATTGCGCGTGATCTGAAGATTCCCGTGTTGCCAAGGGGTGCTGGCACATCGCAGTGCGGCCAGACCGTGGGCGAGGCTCTGGTGATCGACAACAGCAAATATCTGAATCGATTGCTTTCGCTTGATCTTGAGGGGATGACCGCCACCGTGCAGCCAGGCATGGTGCTGGATCATTTGAATGCCCAGCTTAAGGCCCATGGTGTTTGGTTTCCGGTGGATGTCTCCACATCAGCCCAATGCACCATCGGTGGCATGGCGGGCAATAACTCCTGCGGCTCTCGGTCGCTTTATTACGGCAACATGGTGCACAACGTTGCGGGTATTGATGCGGTGCTGGCCGATGGCACCCAGGCGTATTTCGGATTGTTTGGCGATGGCGGGGATATGGCCCTTGCCAATGCCCGAATGAATGGATTGATCCCGCAGTTGTTTCAAATTGCCGAGTCAGTCAAAGACGATATTCATGCGCTCTGGCCCAAGGTATTACGGCGGGTTGGGGGCTACAACCTGGATGTGTTCTATCCGCAAAGCGAGCGGCCCTATCTTCCTGATGCGCAGCGTGGCCTGGTGAACTTTGCCCAGCTGTTGGTGGGCTCAGAAGGCAGCCTGGCTTATTTTGAATCGCTGAAATTAAAGCTTGCACCGCTGCCGAAAAACAAGCGGCTGGGTGTGGTCAATTTTCCGGCCTTCCATCAAGCAATGGCACTCACCCAGCATATTGTGAAGCTCAAGCCGATTGCAGTGGAGCTGGTTGATCGCACCATGATCGAACTCTCCCGGGCCAATCCCGTGTTTGCGCCAGTGATTGAAACTGCGCTTACCCAGGTGGGAGGAAAAGAAACCGATGCACTGCTGCTGGTGGAGTTTGCACATGACGATGCTGCGGTAGCAGATCACCAATTACAGGATCTGGATGTGCTCATGGCTGATCTTGGACTGCCGAGGTCGGTGGTGCGCATGACGGATGTCCGCACGCAGTCCGCGCTATGGGAAGTGCGCAAGGCGGGATTAAACATCATGATGTCGCTCAAAGGCGATGGAAAGCCGGTGTCCTTTATCGAGGACTGCGCCGTGCCGCTTGAACACCTTGCCGATTACACTGCTCAGCTTACTGAAGTGTTTGCGCGCCATGGCACCCAGGGCACCTGGTATGCCCATGCATCGGTGGGTACCCTGCATGTGCGGCCCATTCTGGATATGCGCCGTGATGGCGCACAGAAGATGCGTGCGATTGCGCAGGAGGCCTCTGATCTTGTGCGGCGCTATAAGGGCGCATTTTCCGGCGAGCATGGGGATGGCCTGGTGCGCAGTGAATGGGTGCGCTGGCAGTTTGGCGATCGCATCACTCAGGCCTTTGAGCAGGTAAAGGCGGCGTTTGATCCTGACAATCGCATGAATCCCGGCAAGATCGTCCACTGCACGAAGATGGATGATGCAAGCCTGTTTCGTTTTCCGCCGGATTATAAAGTGGCGCCGATGCAGACCGGCCTGGACTGGTCGGCCTGGAATGTGCAAAACGACCCTTCACAAAAAGGCGATCCAGGAACATTCGGCATTGCGGTGAGTGCGCCGGGCAGTGGACAGGATCCCGCCCTCGGATTTTCGAAGGCTGTGGAGATGTGCAACAACAACGGCCATTGCCGCAAGTTCGATGCGGGTGTGATGTGTCCAAGCTACCGCGTCACGCGCGATGAACAGCATTCGGTCCGCGGCAGGGCCAACACGCTGCGGCTTGCCTTAAGCGGCCAGCTGGGCCGAGATGCCTGGCAGTCCAAGGCGGTTCGTGATGCCTTGGAACTCTGCGTGGGATGTAAGGGCTGCAAGCGCGAATGCCCCACAGGTGTGGACATGGCCCGCATGAAGATCGAGGCCCAGTATCAATACGGAAAGCAGTCAGGATTTTCTCGCAAGGATCGCCTGATGGGCAATCTTCCGCTGCTGGCGCAGCGTGTGGCCCGAATGCCACTGCTGGGTTGGGTGCTGAACCTGCGCAATCACAGCGGCATGTTGCGTGCCTTGGGTGAGAAGTGGCTGGGCATTGCGGCCGAGCGCACGTTGCCGAAATGGCGGCGCGACACCTTTGCGAAGACTGCTTCACAGTGGGAGGCAAAAGCCTCTGCAGAAAAGCGTTCGGCGTTTAACGCAGGGCCTACCGCAGATCTTCATAGTTGTGATGTGATCCTCTGGGCCGATACGTTCAACAATGCCTATGAGCCGGAACACCTGCATGCCGCCCTGGCTGTGATGCAGAAACTCAATCTCAAGGTGGCACTCTCGGGTGCTGCGGCCGCATCGCCGCTGTGCTGTGGCCGCACTTATCTGTCGGTGGGTTTGGTGGATGAGGCCAAGGCCCAGGCTCGGCAGGCCTTGTCTGCATTGGCACCCGCGATTGCGCGTGGTGTGCCGGTGGTGGGCCTGGAGCCCTCCTGTGTGCTGGGCCTGCGCGATGAATGGTTGGCACTTGGGTTGGGTCCACAGGCCGAGCAGCTGGCAGCACAAACCATGTTATTTGAAGAGTGGTGGCTGCGTGAGGGTCTTGGCCGTGTAAAAGCAGCATCGTTTGCGCCCCTGCCATCGGTGATGGTCCATGGCCACTGTCACCAGAAGGCCATGGGGGCGATTTCGCCAACACTAAAGGCACTTGAATCGGTTGGTGCAGCGCCGCAGTTGATCGAGACCAGCTGCTGCGGCATGGCGGGCAGCTTTGGCTACGATGCCCGGCATCTGCAGCTCTCCTTGGCCATGGCCGAGGATCGTCTGCTACCTGCGGTGCGTCAGGCGTCAAAGGATGCCTGGATTGTTGCCGATGGATTTTCCTGCCGTCATCAGATCCGGGATGGTGCACGCCGCGATGCCATACATGTGGCCCAGGTGATCGCGCATGCGATGAGCGCAGATCTGGGTTAGGTGATGTTGGCCCATGGGATAATTTGGCCCCTTTACTGATCACCCCGGGATAGACCATGGATCCGCAACTTCGGCAGCAGGCACTCGAATATCACGAGACGGGCAGCCCCGGAAAAATCTCGGTCACCCCCACCAAGCAACTGGTCAATCAGCGCGATCTGGCCCTCGCCTATTCACCCGGTGTGGCGGCGGCGTGTGAAGAGATTGTCAAAGATCCGGCCAACGCATTTCGTTACACCTCGCGCGGCAATCTTGTGGCCGTGATCACCAATGGCACTGCCGTGCTGGGCTTGGGCAACATTGGGCCCCTGGCCGCCAAACCGGTGATGGAGGGCAAGGGGGTGCTCTTTAAGAAGTTCGCGGGCATTGATGTGTTTGATCTGGAGATCAATGAACTTGATGTTGACCGCATCGTGGACATCATCGCTGCGCTGGAGCCTACTTTCGGTGGCGTGAATCTGGAAGACATCAAGGCGCCGGATTGTTTCTATGTCGAGCGCAAGCTGCGCGAGCGGATGAAGATTCCTGTTTTCCATGATGACCAGCACGGCACGGCGATTGTGGTCGGCGCGGCCCTGGTCAATGGCCTCACGGTAGTGGGTAAGGATATTAAGAAGATCAAGATGGTGGTCTCGGGTGCGGGCGCTGCGGCCCTGGCCTGCCTTGATCTGCTGCTGGATCTCGGATTGCCGAAAGAAAACATCTGGGTCACCGATCTTGCTGGTGTGGTCTACGAGGGCCGCACAGAATTGATGGATCCCGAGAAGGCCCGATTCACACAAAAAACGAATGCACGCACCTTGGCTGAAGTGATTGAGGGTGCTGATGTGTTTCTCGGCCTCTCTGCTGGCGGTGTGCTGAAAAAAGAGATGGTGGCCAAGATGGCCGCCAAGCCGCTGATCTTTGCGCTGGCCAATCCCAATCCGGAGATTCTGCCCGACGATGTGAAGGCAGTGCGTGATGACGCGATCATTGCCACGGGCCGCACCGATTATCCGAACCAGGTCAACAACGTGCTGTGTTTCCCGTTTATCTTTCGCGGCGCATTGGATTCAGGTGCATCAACGATTACCCGCGAGATGGAGCTGGCGGCGGTGCATGCGGTGGCGGAACTTGCCCGTGCCGAACAAAGCGAGGTGGTCTCGGCCGCCTATGGCTCGGGTGCGCTGGCGTTTGGCCCTGAGTATCTGATTCCGAAACCTTTTGACCCACGGCTGATTGTCAAGATCGCACCCGCTGTGGCCAAGGCCGCTGCCGACAGCGGCGTGGCCACACGCCCGATTCAGGATTTCGAGGCCTATGTCGATAAGCTGCAGGAGTTTGTGTATCACTCCGGCAACTTCATGAAGCCGATCTTTTCAGCAGCCAAACGTGCCGAGAAGCGCCGCATTGTCTATGCAGAGGGTGAAGAGGAGCGTGTGCTCCGCGCGGTACAGGTCGTGGTGGATGAGGGCCTGGCTAAGCCGATTCTGGTGGGCCGACCCTCGGTATTGGAGAGTCGCGTTGAGCGCTTTGGTCTGCGCCTGCGGCCTGGAGTGGATTTCGAGGTGGTCAACCCCGAGTTTGACAAGCGCTATCGCAAATATTGGGAGACCTATCACCGCATGACTGAGCGCAAGGGTGTGACGGAGCAGTACGCAAAGCTGGAGATGCGCAGGCGCCACACGCTGATTGGCGCCATGATGATCCATCTCGGCGAGGCCGATGGCTTGATCTGCGGCACTTTTGGCAGCAACGCTTTGCATCTGCACTATGTGGATCAGGTGCTGGGCCATCGGCCCGGCACGATGACCTACGCGGCAATGAACTTATTGATTCTGCCCAAGCGTTCGGTGGCGATTGTCGACACCCATGTCAATGCGGATCCAACTGCCGAGCAACTTGCTGCGATCACGCTGATGGCTGCAGAGGAGATGCGTCGTATTGGCATTGAGCCACGTGTGGCTCTGCTCTCGCACTCGAATTTTGGCAGCAGCGCCAGCCCATCTGCCGAAAAGATGCGTCGGGTGTTAGACCTGGTGCGCAACAAGGCGCCCGACTTGAATATCGATGGTGAGATGCATGGCGATATTGCGCTGGATGCAGATCTGCGCCGATCGATCATGCCGCGTTCCACATTGATGGGCGAGGCCAATCTGCTGGTCTGCCCCACGATTGATGCGGCCAATATTTCTTATAACCTCTTGAAGGTTGCGGCGGGCAACAATATCGCGATCGGTCCGGTCCTGTTGGGCTGCAAATCGCCAGTGGCGATCTTGACATCCTCGGCCACGGTGCGTCGCATTGTGAACATGACGGCACTGACAGTACTCGACGCCAACAGTCGTTCGTGAGTGAATCGCCCAGGTCGTTGACCGACCTGTTCTGGACTTTCACCAAGATGGCCCTGCAGGGCTTCGGCGGTGTGTTGCCGATTGCCGAGCAGGTGCTGGTGCGTGAGCGGCGCTGGATGACAGCAAAAGAGTTTGTCGAGTCACTGGCCATTGCCCAGTCTATGCCTGGCCCGAATATCGTGAATCTCTCGCTGATGGTGGGAGATCGCTTCCTGGGTGCCCGTGGTGCGCTGGCTGCCTTTGCAGGCATGATGGCCTTTCCTACGGTGATCGTGTTGATGCTGACGGTGTTGTATCAGTCCTATGCCGATCTTGAAGTCACACGTCGCATCCTGCTGGGCATGAGTGCGGTCTCGGTGGGCCTCATTGCGGGCACCGGCCTGCGGCTGGCACGCACCCAGGGCCACTATCGCGCGGGCTGGTTGATTGGGCTTGGCGTGTTTGTCTTGGTGGCAATTCTGCACAAACCATTGGGCATGGTGCTCTTTGCGCTCGGCCTGCCCTCTTTCTTGTTGCGCTGGTGGCAGTTGAGCAGGGGTGCGCAATGATCCTTGATCTGCTGATTCACTTTTTGATGCTCTCACTGCTGGCGGTGGGCGGGGCGATTTCCTTGGCGCCGGAGATGCATCGCTATCTTGTTTCCGAGATGGGCCTGCTGACCGATGCGCAGTTCACTGCATCCATTGCGATTGCACAGTCGGCGCCCGGTCCCAATATTTTGTTTGTCACCGTCTTGGGATGGCAGGCCGCGGGCCCCTGGGGGGCACTGGCCACTACGATCGGTGCGGTCACGCCTTCTGCGATTCTGGTGGTGATGGTGCATCGATTCAGTCACGCCCGTGCCGATTCCCTGTGGGTGCAGGCAATCAAAGAGGGTCTGGCGCCTGTGGTAATTGCCCTGATGCTGGCGACTGCGTGGATACTGGCCGAATCCTGGTCCAACGATTTTCGTGTGCTTGCCCTGGTGGTGGTCTCCGCACTGGGGATGGCTTTTACGCGGATTCCGCCGGTGGTGATGATTGTGGCGGGGGCGCTGCTGGGATTATTCGGAATACTTTAACTAAAACTCCCCGCACTTCATCGCAATTGCAGTGAGCACCACGGCCGCAGCCGTTTCTGTGCGCAGGATCCGTGGGCCCACCTGAACGCCTTTCATCCCGACCCGTTTGGCAAGTGCTTCTTCCTCATCGGTCCATCCCGCTTCGGGGCCGATCATGAGTGTCACCGCACCACTCATTGAGGCTTCCGATAGGCGGTCCTGTGCAAAGGGGTCCAGCAGCCAGCCGGTTTTGGGACTGGCCTGCGCTGTCCAATCGGCGATCACTTCAGTAAACGACATGACGGATGTGATGTCGGGCACCACGGTGCGGCCACATTGGCCGCTCGCTGCTTGGGCAATTGCCTTCCAGTGATCAATGCGTTTTTCTGCCCGCGACCCATCCAGCTTCAGCACGCTTCGGGCTGCTGCCACGGGAATAATCCGCGCTGCGCCGAGTTCGGTCGCCTTCTGCACTACCCAGTCCATCTTGTCTCCGGTGCAGAGGGCCTGGACCACGGTAATGCCAAGCGGTGACTCCCGGGTGATGGTGGCAATCGCGCCGACCTCCACCACCGCCGCGGCTTTGTTGGCCTGAACCATCACGGCCCGACCTTCCTGGCCCTGGCCATTGAAAATCACCAGGGGATCGCCCGGCCGAATACGCAGCACCACGGCCAGATGGTGGCTGCTGGCAGGATCCAGCGTGAGCCTTCCGGAGGCGAGATTTGCGGACAAGATTCTGGGCAGCATGGCGGTCGGGAGAGGGCGCTTTGGGGGGTAAAATTAGAAGCTTTCCTGGTCTTGAACCCTGCGTAAAGACGGCTGGCTGACACCGGCGGCTGTTAAGCGGACCTGAATTGTTAGATCAAGATTAGTGACTTTAACTTAACAATTTAAAAACCTAGAGTTTGTGGGTGTTTTCCCTCAAGTCTCGTCACTGGAAGCCCCGCCATGCAATTTCCCTCCTCTGAACTTCCCCGTAACGCCACTGCACTGGCCAATGCCATCCGCGCACTTGCGATGGATGCCGTGCAGAAGGCCAACTCCGGCCACCCGGGCATGCCCATGGGCATGGCCGAGATGGCGACAGCCCTGTGGGCCTGTCACCTGAAACACAATCCCGCCAATCCCAACTGGGCGGATCGGGATCGTTTCGTGGTCTCCAACGGACACGGCTCGATGCTGCTCTACAGTCTGCTGCATCTTGCGGGCTACAACCTGCCGATTGAAGAGTTAAAAAATTTCCGCCAGCTGCACTCCAAGACCCCTGGCCATCCAGAATTTGGCATGACACCCGGTGTGGAGACCACAACCGGTCCGCTGGGTCAGGGCATCACCAATGCAGTCGGCATGGCACTTGCCGAGCGGCTGCTGGCAGCACAGTTCAATAAGCCGGGATTTGATCTGGTCGATCACAACACCTATGTTTTCTTGGGCGATGGCTGTCTGATGGAAGGCATCTCGCACGAGGCCTGCTCGCTCGCAGGTGTTTGGGGCCTGTCTAAATTGATTGCGCTCTATGACGACAACGGCATCTCGATCGACGGCCAGGTCGATGCCTGGTTCCGAGACGACACACGCAAGCGTTTCGATGCCTATGGCTGGAATGTGATCGGGCCCATTGATGGCCACGATGCCGACGCGGTGGCCAAGGCCATTGCCCAGGCACGGCAGTGGGCGGTCAACGGCCAGTTCGGCCGTCTGGCGCCGACCATCATCATCTGCAAGACCCATATCGGTAAGGGCTCACCCAATCGTGCCAACACCGCGAAGGCCCACGGCGAGGCCCTCGGCGATGAAGAGATTGCGCTGACTCGCAAGGCCATTGATTGGCCTTATGCGCCCTTTGAGATTCCTGATGAATTGAAATCCGCCTGGGATGGGCGCGCGGCCGGCGCCAAGCGTGAGGGCGAGTGGAACGAGTTGTTTGATCGCTATGCCAAGGCCCACCCTCAAGAAGCCGCTGAATTCAAGCGCCGCATGAAGGGCGATCTGCCCAAGGACTTTGCTGAGAAGACCCAGGCCCTGATTAAGAAGCTCGCGGGGGATAACCTGACTGTGGCCAGCCGCAAGGCCTCGCAGATTGTGTTGGACGATATCGGTCCCCGTGTGCCCGGCATGCTCGGCGGCTCGGCTGACCTGACGGGCTCCAATCTGACCAACTGGAAGGGTGTGGCCTCGCTGCGCGTGAATACGAAAGGCGAGCTCACACCAGGCGATCACATCAACTACGGTGTGCGTGAATTCGGCATGGCCGCCATCATGAATGGCGTTGCCCTGCACGGTGGATTTATTCCCTATGGCGGCACCTTCTTAACCTTTAGTGATTACAGCCGCAATGCGATCCGCATGGCCGCGCTGATGAAGATCCGTGTGGTTCATGTGTTTACGCATGATTCGATCGGCCTGGGCGAAGATGGCCCTACCCATCAGCCTGTGGAGCATCCTGCATCGCTGCGCCTGATTCCCAACCTCCATGTATGGCGGCCTGCCGATGCCGTGGAAACGGCTGTGGCCTGGAAGAGCGCACTGGAGCGTCGCGATGGTCCCTCTGCCTTGTTACTCTCGCGGCAGAATCTCGCACCTCAGGTCTGTGATCCCGCCATGGCGGCCGATGTGGCCAAGGGTGCTTACGTGCTTGCCTCGGATGGGCGGCCTCAGATTGTGTTGATGGCAACTGGATCCGAAGTGGCCCTTGCCATGCAGGCTTCCGCGCGTCTGCGCGAGCAGGGCGTGCGCGTGCGTGTGGTCTCGGTGCCATCGACCACGGTGTTTGATCAGCAGTCGGTCCAGTACAAGGACTCTGTGCTGCCCTTCGGTGTGCCACGAGTGGCGGTGGAGGCCGGTGTGACCGATTTCTGGTGGAAGTATCAGCCTGATGCGGTGCTGGGTCTGGATCGCTATGGCGAATCCGCACCCGCAGGCGAGCTCTTTAAGTATTTCGGCATTACGGTCGATTCCCTGGTGGAGACAGCCAAGGCAGTTTTAGGCCAGTGATCGGCAGCCAATGAATTAAGTTCAGTTTATTCAGGAGAAGAGAGCAATGACAATCAAAGTCGCAATCAATGGTTATGGACGTATTGGCCGCAATGTGTTGCGTGCCCACTACGAGGGCGGAAAGAAACACGATATTCAAATCGTGGCCATCAATGACCTGGGCGACCCCAAAACGAATGCACACCTGACCCGCTATGACACCGCCCATGGCAAGTTTCCTGGCACGGTCGCTGTCGATGGCGATTACATGGTGGTCAACGGGGATCGCATTCGCGTGCTGGCCAATCGCAATCCAGCTGAGCTGCCCTGGGGCGAGCTGGGCGTGGATGTGGTGATGGAGTGCACGGGATTTTTTACCAGCAAAGAAAAAGCATCGGCCCACCTCAAGGGTGGCGCGAAAAAAGTGATCATCTCTGCTCCTGGCGGCAAGGATGTGGATGCCACCGTGGTGT
>VERJ01000069.1 GCA_018882795.1 Burkholderiaceae bacterium
TCGGCTATTCGAAACCTATCCGGATCCGTACTCATTCGAGCAAAAGATTCCAATGATTGTATGGCGCGGCGCTGTGTACAAAAAACACCGGGAAGATCTGCTTAAAGCCGGTGATCAGCTCTCATTTTGCGATTTCGGCGCCACCAACCGGGAAAATCCAAAATTGCAGCAATGGGTACGGCCATGGATGACCCCCCTGGAACAGATGCGCTACCGATTCATCTTCGTGATCGAGGGCAATGACATTGCCTCGAACATTCAATGGGCGATGGCATCTAATTCGGTCTGCATGATGCGAAAGCCCCGTTTCGAATCCTGGTTTGCCGAGGGGCTGCTACAGCCTGGGGTCCACTACATTCAGATTGCCGACGATTTCTCTGACCTGGAGGAAAAATTTCGATACTACGCTGAGCATATTGAAGAGACCCTAAAAATCATTACCAATGCCAATCAGTATGTGGCGCAATTTAAAGACTTGCGGGATCAATACGCGCTTGGCCAGACAGTGATTCAGAAATATGCCCTGCTTTCTGGTCAGGCGACCGCTCAGCGATAACTTGGTTCGTTCCTGGAATCCGCCGGCTGAAATACCTTGGTTGAATCATTGGAATATCTCAAGCAGAAACGCTCAGAGACAAAATCATCAAGGCTGAAAGCGGCCTTCAGGGCTTGGTAAAAGGCTTTGCGCTTATCTGGACTACGATGGCCCACCCCGCCAATGTGTAGCCAGGCTGCATCCATCAACGACATCGAAAAGTTCTCCTGCCCAGACATCTCCGCATAGACCAGTTCAACCTTCACCCCGAGAATCTGGTCTTCTTTCAGCTTGCTATAGATCGGATCCCAATTACGGCCACCAGTATCGAGATTTCTTGGGAAATCATGGAGAAAATTCACCTCTGCCGATGCGGTGGAGGCGAACCTAAAAAAGGAATATCCAGCCCACATATACCAATACGGGGGCTGAACATGCACACGCCTGCCGAAGCAACTGTACCGCTGCAGCCGCTGACCATAATCAACCGGTCGGACTGGAATCAGATCATGATCCAAAAATCCGAACCAGTCGGGTCGCATGCGCACCACAAAGTTATGGTAAATCCAGGTCATGGCCCTGCCATGGGAGCGATTCGGATGCTTGGTCAGATTCGGGGGGAGTCCGAAATAAGGCACTGACAGTTGCTGACACACCTGAGCGATCTGATCTCGAGATTCCACATTACGGGAGTTATCAAAAACAACCACCCGAAAGCCTGAGACGTTCTGCCGGAACTTCTGCAGCATGATCTCCAGAATCCAGGGCTGCTCAAAGGCTACCACCAGGGCCAGGTTTGAACCCTCCAGCGCTGCGTGCTGATCAAGAAAGCGGGAGAATGTTCTGGGGACTGTCGCCACATACCGCTTCAGCAGCAGATCATCCCGGAATTTTTTAAGAAATTGAATCATGACCGCTATTTTGCTGCACAAGCACCGATAAGGCGCGCTCCATCCACTCCGGCTCAGAAAGTGAAACCGCAGATGCCCGAGAGGCCCATATGGCGGGGTTCAAAACAGATGGATCGGTACTGGCAAATATCGCGACGGTGGGCACACCCACGGCTGCTGCAATATAGGTCAGGCCAGTATCAGCGCCCAAAAAGCCGCTGGCTACTGCAATCAAACGGATCGTATCGCCCAAGGAGAGCCGGGGAATCGCCAGAACAGCAGATTGCTTCGAATACGCCAGCGCCTGATTGCGCTCCGATTCAGAACCGGCAAGCATGGCCACTTGATGACGAGGCAAGGCCTGTTTCACGGCCTCAAGAAGGCGAATCACCTGATCATGCGGGATTACCTTTGACGATTTCGAGGCAAATGGAAAGACCACCACAAAAGGCGGGATCAATCCAGCCTGCAGCGCGATCGTCGGCAGTTCTGCCAACTGCGGGGTTGAAGACTGAGCAGCCCGGGCCGCCCCAAGCATAAAGTCCGGCTGGCCTACTGGCGCATAACCAAACACCGTAGCGCCGATATTGCGATAGTTTTCAAGTGCAGGCACGGTTTTCGATGAATCGAAAAAACGATCAAAAAACGAACAGAAAAGCGGCTCTGCCATCAGGTCGCGGCGGTAGTTCCACCTGATCGCGCCCCGGGCCAGAAGTGCAACCACACTGCTTTTAATCATACCCTGCAGGTCAATCACACAGTCATACTTTTCAGCTCGAAGGACCCAGAGCGTTCTGAATGAACGCCCTAGACTTCTTAACTGAAATCTTTTTCCAAGGGCGCGAAAGGGCAGCGGCCAAACACGCCGCACGCCACGACAACTTGAGACCAGATCTGCAAAAGATTTATCCACAACCCAATCGACCTGCACATCCGGGCGGTATCGCGCAAGATCTCCAACAATCGAGAGCGCAAAGAGCACATCGCCCAGCGAGGTTAATTTAACGATTAATACCTTCAAAGCAGCGTCAAATCAGGCTTGAGTGGCAGGAGACCCGGAATTAGCGCTTGCATACAGACGGGAATACACCCCTCCTGCCGCGAGCAACTGCTCATGGCTGCCCGTTTCCACAATCTCACCGTGATCCAGCACGCAGATCCGATCTGCATGTTCGATAGTGGAGAGCCGATGCGCCACAATCAGGGTGGTGCGCCCCTTGCGCAGTTGGTTTAAGGTGTGTTGCACGTTTAACTCCGACACATTATCCAGGGCGGAGGTGGCCTCATCCAGCAGCAGAATCGGGGCATCCTTTAGCACCGCGCGCGCAATCGCAATCCGCTGCCGCTGACCACCCGACAGCCTTACACCGCGGTCCCCTACCAGGGTATCGAGCCCCTCGGGAAGTTTATCGACAAAGCCGCCTAAATCAGCCGCCACAATGGCTTGGCGAATTTTTTGATCGTTAGTTTCAATAGCACCGTAGGCAACGTTATTGCGTAGTGAGTCATTGAAAAGAATCACATCCTGGGAAACCAGCGCCAGCTGATGCCGCAGGCTTTTTAGCGTGATGTCGCGCAATGGAATACCATCGATCCGAATTTCTCCCTCGGTCGGGTCATACAGCCGCGCAATCAGACTCATTAATGTACTCTTGCCACCTCCAGAGGGTCCCACAAAAGCAACCACCTCTCCCGGTTCAATGGTGAAACTCAGCTTGGACAGTGCAGCCTGGCTGCGCTGGGGATAATTGAAAGAGACCGCATCAAACGCAATCTGGCCTTTCGCCCTAACCAAGGTGCGCTGCCCGTTATCGATCTCGGATTTTTCATCAATCAACTCAAAAATCGCTTCCGCTGCCGCAAGGCCACGTTGTAATTGAGTGTTCACATCGGCCAAGTGCCGAAGGGGTGTGAACATCATCAGCATAGCGGTGATGTAGGAGACAAAATCCCCAACTGTCGCTGATCCCGCACGGGCCTGGAGCAGCGCAATCGTGAGCACCACTGCCACACCAATGGCCGCAATGAATTGGCCTATCGGGCTCTGCAGCGACTGAGCGATTGCCAAGCGCATGGCCTGGTTTCGATAAGCAGCATTCAATTTAGAGAAGCGCTGCTTTTCGTACTCCGCACCCTGATAAATCTTCACCACGCGGTTGCCGTAGATGACTTCTTCCACCGCGCGTGTCATCTCCCCTGTGGCGGTCAAGGCATTGCGACTGGCGCGACGCATTCTTTTGGAGAAGATCAGCGTGGCGCCAGCCAGCAAGGGCATCACGGCAATCACCACCAGGGTGAGCTGCCAGTTCAGCCAGACCAGCCAGGCAGTGAGGCCAATCAGAATCAGTGAATCTCGAAGCAGTGTATTGATCACATTTGTGGCGGCAGCGGTCACACCGTTCACCTCGGAGATCACACGGGAGATCAGCTGGCCAGAAGATTTCGCATCAAATCGACTGGCAGGCATCAGCAGCAGCTTTTGGAACATCGCCTCGCGCAGATCCCGAAGCACATGGTTCGCAATCCAGCTCATGGCATAAGACCCGCCAAAGCCGGACAGGCCACGAGCCGCAAAGATCAGCAGAATCCCGACAGGAACCCACCAGACCTGAAAAGATGTCACACCCTGAAACCCCTTATCGAGCAGAGGCTTCATCACGGCCGGAAAGGCTGCCTCAGTCAGGGCGGTGACCCCCATAAACCCAACGGCCACAAGGAAAACCCGCCAATAAGGCTTGGCATAGCCCAAAAGGCGCCAATAAAGGGCCAGGCTGCTTTTTTTAAGTAGGGGTCGGCGGTTCACGAGCAAAAATTCCAAGGGGTTGGCGCATAGTACCGGCCTTTAAATCGGATTATTTGTATGTCCCCGATTAATCATCGAACCAAACGGCTGTTGTGTTTTGACCACAACCGGATTAAAAAAACCACGATCAGTCAAGGACTTAGTCGATTCATGGCTTGAGAAGTAGCGCTGTGACCTAGCAAAATCCGTCAGACGGCTGATTTCAGCAGTCACCTGATGCTCTCTGGAGCAGACGGGTGTGTGATTTAACTTTCTAGGAGAACATTTAATGAAGAAGCATCTGATTGCTGCCGCTGTGGCCGCTGCTGTTGCAGCGCCTGCAATGGCACAGAACGTGACCCTGAGCGGCAACATCGACATGGGTGTGCAGAGTTATGACTCATCAAGCGCCGGTGGTGCGAACGACAAACAGTTCACTGGGGTTGCTAACGGAATGTCGACCTCCACAATCGCCATCAACGTGAATGAAGACCTCGGTGGCGGCATGAGTGTTGCTTTCCAATTGGGCAACGACCTTGCCGCCGGCGCTAACCAAGGCGGTCTCACCGCTGCCGGACAGAGCTTCTTAGCCCTGACCCAAAAGGGTATCGGCACGATCCGCCTCGGCAATATCAACACCCAGACGCTGGCCGCGTCGGGCGTTTCTCAGCCGTTTGCCACCGCAATCGGCTCTGGCTTCTCCGGTAACTTTGGTCGCCAGTCCTACCTCGGCGTGAACGGTACCGTTGGTGCCGCCTCTGCAACCGCAGGCGCAGTTGGTACTGAAGCAGGACAAGTCAGCGCAGCAAACGGTACGTCGATGTCCGGCGCCCGTGTGGTTCGCGCAAACAACACACTGTCGCTTGAGACCGATGTGTTTAATGGCTTTAGCGCGGTTTACTCGATGATCAGCAAGAACTCCGATCCCACTGAAGTCACCGCAAACAACGGCGCAGAGGAAATCGCAGTGAAGTACTCTGGCATGGGCCTGAACGTTGTTGCTGCTCAATACAAGTTCTTGGCCGGCGCATCGGTGCTTGCTGGTGGTGGGTTGGTAGCAAACGAAGAAGTTAAGCACACACTCGTTGGCGCTAACTATGCGCTGACCAGCAACCTGACCCTGATGGGCGGCTGGGGCAACACAAAGAGCAGTCGTGCAGCAACCGCTGATTCCTCAAACCGAAACATCGCAATTCAATACGCGATGACACCTGCGGTCGCTCTGCTGGCTAACCACGTCCGTGTTGACGACCAGTTGGTTGGTAACCGTGATCGTGCCCTGACCGGCCTGGGAC
>VERJ01000070.1 GCA_018882795.1 Burkholderiaceae bacterium
CAGCACACCAACATAGCCCAGCGTGTCAATGATGCGGCGGGCGGCATCGCGGGCCCGATCGGCAAGCTCCGAGGAGATTGCTGCCGGCACCTGGGTCACCGCCAAGATGCCATTACGGTGCGTGTTCTCTCCGACCGGAAACACCGCGATTCTCCCCTGTGCATCACGCGCACAGATCACTGAGATCTCGCGCTCCAGGGGCAGCATCTTTTCCAGCACGCAGGCCACTGCGCCCATGGACTGCCAGGCGAGACGAGCATCCGCTGTCGTGTGGACCTTGTGCTGGCCCTTACCGTCATAGCCCAGACGGGCAGACTTGAGAATGCCGGGGAAAAGATACTGGCCAAGATCATCGAAATCCTCCAGTCGAGTGATCACCGCATGGGGTGCAACATCCACCCCGCAGGAGGCAATAAAACGCTTTTCATCAATGCGATCCTGGGCAATCGCCACGCTGTTGGCATCTGGCATGGTCGCGCCATGCCGCGCCAAATAGCGCAGTGATTCGGCGGGAACATTTTCAAACTCGGTAGTGAAGACCTTGGCATGCTGGGCGAGTTGCTGCAGGCCCTCGAAATCATCGTACTGGGTGGCGATCATCCGATCGGCGATCTGTGCCGCAGGGCCCTGAGCATCGGGATCCAGCACAACCACCTGCTCGCCCAGGCGATGGGCCGCCTGAATCATCATGCGACCCAGCTGGCCACCTCCGAGCAGGCCAATCATTTGCTGCCAAGCGTTGCATTCATGGATTGGGCGGCCTGGGTCTGCTGTGCGCGAAAGGCTGCCAGACGATCCCGCAGGCGTTCATCTTGTGTGGCCAGGGTCGCAATCAAATGCAGGGCTGCATTGGCTGCGCCCGCCTCACCAATGGCAAATGTCGCCACTGGAATGCCCTTGGGCATCTGCACAATCGAATACAGGGAATCTTCACCACGCAGATATTTAGAAGGCACCGGCACACCGAACACCGGTACCGTGGTTTTGGCAGCCAGCATGCCCGGCAGATGGGCCGCACCGCCTGCACCGGCAATAATGCCGCGCAGGCCCCGGGCGCAGGCCGCCTCGGCATAGGCGTAGAGCGTATCCGGCATACGATGGGCCGAGACCACGCGGGCCTCGTGCGGAATCCCGAACTGATCCAGGATCGCCACAGCATGCTGCATCACTTCCCAATCGGACTGCGAACCCATGACCACACCCACAACCGGCAGGCGCACACCCGCGATACGGAAGAGCGCCTCGCGATACTTTTCAGCGGTGCGCTCCACCACATGATCCGGCAGAGGGGGCGGAGGAGGCGACTTGTTCCAGTCCAATGTCTCGAGATAGTCACGTACAAATTGCTTATCAAAGCTCGGTGGGCTGATGCCCTCTCGGTAACCATCGGCAGGCCAGAAGCGTGAGGAATCCGCCGTGAGCACCTCGTCCATCAGGTGGAGTGTGCCTTTCTTGTCCAGACCAAACTCAAACTTGGTATCCGCAATGATGATGCCCTGCTCCAGCGCGTAGGCGCTCGCCTCTTTGTAGAGTTTCAGGCTGATGTTACGAATCTTCGTGGCCAGGGGCTTGCCGATCTGTTTGGCCATCTGCTCAAAAGAGATGTTTTCATCATGGGCCCCCATCTCGGCCTTGTGCGCTGGCGTGAAGATGGGTTCCGGCAGTTTGGCGGCAAGCTTTAATTTTTTGGGCAGTGCAATCCCACAGACTGCACCCGTCTGCTGATAGTCCTTCCAGCCCGAGCCAATCAGATAACCCCTCACCACAGCCTCCACCGGCACAGGGGTGAGGCGCTTGGCCACGACGGCGCGGCCGCGGACCTGATCCACTTCCGACTCACTGACCACCGATTCCGGATCAATGCCAGTCAGGTGATTGGGTACGATGTGCTTGAGGCGTGAAAACCAGAAATCCGACATGCGGTTGAGCACCACCCCTTTATCGGGAATGGGCCGACTCATGATCACATCGAAGGCCGAGAGACGATCAGTCGTGACCATCAGCAGCTTGTCCTTGCCTACGGCGTAAATGTCGCGCACCTTGCCCCGGGAAACCAGAGGCAGGGACCGGATGTTGGTCTGTAGTTTTGCAGGCATTAAAAGTCAGATCTAAAAATTAACGGACGGTCTGGGCCAATGCGCCGGACTTGTAGCGCGCCGCAATTTCAGCAAGCGGCAGGGCCTTGATTTTACTGGCCTGGCCTGCTGCCCCAAACTGCTGATAGCGATCCATGCAGATCTTCTTCGCGGCAGCACGCGCCGGTTTTAGAAAATCGCGCGGATCGAACTTAGAGGGATCCTCGGCCATGGCCCTACGGATCGCTGCGGTCATGGCCAGACGGATATCCGTATCGATATTGATCTTGCGCACGCCATATTTGATGGCCTCTTGAATTTCCTCAACCGGAACGCCATAGGTCTCTTTGATGTTGCCGCCGTATTTGCGGATCTCGGCCAGGATCTCCTGGGGCACTGAAGAGGAACCATGCATCACCAGGTGGGTGTTGGGAATACGTTTATTAATCTCTTTGATGCGATCAATCGCCAGAATGTCACCCGTGGGCTTGCGTGTGAACTTATAGGCCCCGTGGCTGGTGCCAATTGCAATCGCCAGAGCATCCAACTGGGTCCGCTTCACGAAATCAGCGGCCTGCTCGGGATCAGTCAGGAGCTGCTCACGGGTCATGGTGGCCTCGGTGCCGTGGCCATCTTCCTTGTCGCCCTTCATGGTCTCCAGTGACCCCAGACAGCCCAGCTCACCTTCCACCGTCACACCGGTAGCATGGGCCATGTCCACGACTTTCTTGGTGACATCCACGTTGTAGTCATAGCTGGCAATCGTTTTGCCATCGGCCTCCAGCGAGCCATCCATCATCACGCTGGAAAATCCCAAGGCGATCGCGCCCTTGCAAACATCGGGGCTCTGGCCATGATCCTGGTGCATCACAACGGGGAGATGGGGATAGGCCTCGACTGCCGCCTGAATCAGATGCTTCAAAAACGGCTCACCGGCATATTTACGCGCGCCAGCTGAGCCTTGCATGATCACCGGCGCATCAACCTCGGCAGCGGCCTCCATGATGGCCTGAACCTGCTCCAGGTTGTTCACGTTAAAGGCGGGAATGCCATAACCATTTTCAGCGGCGTGATCCAGCAGTTGTCTCATTGATACCAGGGGCATGACGGTTCTCCTTACGAACGCAAATTGATAAGTACTTGATTTAGTGGCGCAGATCGAGCGGCAGGTTTGAAACGGCCTTGGTGCCCGACCGGGGGGAGGCAGACACCCTGACAATCTTCATGGTGTTGGTGCCACCCGACTGACCAATTGGCTCGCCGATCGTGATGATCAAGAGATCACCTGCCGTCACAACGCCTTCATCCACCAGGCGCTGCTCGGCCTCGCGCAGGACCTCTTCACGCTCGCGCGAGTTGTAGTCGAAAAATACCGGCGTGACATCACGATAAAGGGCCATACGGTTGCGACTGGCCTTCACCGGGGTCAGCGCATAGATCGGAACGCCCGTATTTAAGCGCGACATCCACAGGGCGGTTGAGCCCGATTCAGTCAAGGCCGCAATGGCCCTGACCTGAAGATGGCGGGCGGTAAAAAGAGATGCCATGGCAATCGACTGGTCCACCCGATCGAACATGCGATTGAGAAATTCGGTCTCCAGCGTGATGGGCTCCGACTTCTCAGCTTCCAGACAGACACGGGCCATGGCCTGCACCGTTTGCACAGGGAAACTTCCGCTCGCAGTTTCTGCCGAGAGCATCACCGCATCCGAGCCATCCAGCACGGCATTGGCCACATCCGAGACCTCAGCCCGTGTGGGTACGGGAGCGCTAATCATGGACTCCATCATCTGGGTGGCGGTAATGGTGACCTTATTCGATTCGCGGGCCATACGAATCATGCGCTTTTGCAAAGCGGGCACCGCTGCATCACCGACCTCGACTGCCAGATCGCCCCGAGCCACCATGATGGCATCCGACGCATCAATGATTTCCTGCAGATTGGCAATGGCCTCAACACGCTCGATTTTCGCGACCGTGGCAGCGCGCCCTCCAGCGGACTGCATCAGTCGGCGGGCGAGCACCATGTCCGAGGCATCCTTAGGAAAAGAGACCGCGAGAAAATCCGCATCGATCTCGGCGGCAACCCGGATATCAGCAATGTCTTTATCAGTTAGCGCCGGCGCAGAGAGGCCCCCGCCCTGACGGTTAATACCCTTGCGATCCGAGAGCACACCGCCCTCCAGCACCGTGCAGACGATTGTTTTCGCCGTAACCTGATCAACCCGCATGGACATCTGGCCATCGTTGAGTAGCAAGGTGTCACCGGCAGCAACATCGTTGACCAGTTCCTTGTAATCGAGGCCCACGCGGTGCTCATCGCCGAGTTCGCAGTCCAGATCAAAGGTGAATTTAGCACCGACCGCCAGCATGACTTTGCCAGCGGCGAATTTCCCAACGCGGATTTTCGGGCCCTGCAGATCGACCAACACACCCACATCCACGCCCAGACGTTCGGCGGCGGCCCTGACCAAGGCTGCGCGATCCCTGTGGTCCTGGGCGGTACCGTGAGAAAAATTCAGGCGCACGACATTCACACCCGCAAGAATGAGCTTTTCAATCATCTCGGCCGACGATGAGGCCGGGCCGAGGGTAGCCACAATCTTGGTGGCGCGCGGAATGGTCACGATTGCAGATCCGGTAAGCAGATCACTTGGCAGCCATCAGGGCCACGGTGGTATCCAGCATGCGGTTGGAAAAGCCCCACTCGTTGTCATACCAGGACAGGATCTTCACCAGCTTGCCATCGGGCGATACGCGGGTCTGAGTTGAATCAAAAATACTGGAACGGGGATCATGGTTGAAATCGATCGACACCAACGGGTCCGTGTTGTATCCCAGCACACCTTTCAACTCGCCTTCGCTTGCAGCCTTCATCATGGCGTTGACTTCATCCACAGTCGTGGCTTTTTTCGACACAAAGCTTAAATCCACCACCGAGACATTGATGGTGGGCACGCGCATGGCAAAGCCATCCAGCTTGCCATTGAGATCAGGCAGCACAAGGCCCACGGCAGCGGCGGCACCGGTCTTGGTGGGAATCATGGACATCGTGGCTGAACGCGCGCGGCGCAGGTCTTCGTGATAGACATCGGTCAGGACCTGATCATTGGTGTAGGCATGGATGGTCGTCATCAGGCCGCTCTCGATGCCCAGCTGTGTATGGAGCACCTTGGCGACAGGGGCCAGGCAGTTGGTGGTACACGAGGCATTAGAGATCACGGTATGCGAGGCCTTCAGCACACTCTGATTCACGCCAAACACCACGGTGGCATCCACATCCTTGCCGCCAGGAGCAGAGATGATCACTTTTTTCGCGCCACCCTTGAGGTGGGCCGATGCTTTTTCTTTGCTGGTAAAAAATCCCGTGCACTCCATCACCACATC
>VERJ01000004.1 GCA_018882795.1 Burkholderiaceae bacterium
TCTCGTATCTGCGTCATGAGCGTCGGCCCTTGCCGATTCTGATCCTGGTCGATGTTTCTGGATCGATGGAGCGTTATGCGCGGCTGCTGCTGTCATTCCTGCATCAGTCTACTCGCGGCGTTCGCCGCTCGGTGTTTTCTTTCGGCGTGGGACTCACCGATCTGAGTGTGGCCTTTCGAGAGCGTGACACTGACCGCATGCTCACCCAGGCCAATGGCCTGATTCCGGATTTTGCGGGGGGCACACGGCTGGGCGAGTCACTCACCACGTTGCGCACCCGATACCGGAGTGCGCTGATTGGCAGGCGCACGATTGTGCTGCTGATTAGTGATGGCCTGGATACAGGTGATATGGACCAGCTGGATCGCGAGCTGGCCTGGCTGAGTCGCCAGAGCCGTCATCTGGTCTGGCTGAACCCCTTGCTGCGTTTTGAGGCCTATCAGCCCATTGCTTCGGGCGCACGCGTGTTGGATCGGCATGCAGACCGCGCGATTGCGATTCATAACCTGGCCCACCTGGAATCCCTGGCCAAGGCTCTCGCGGAATTGATTCGACTCTAGAGGCATAAAATGAAGAACAGCAGCCTTCCTGTTCTGCTGTGATTGTGAGAATTGAATATGGAAAATCTTGATGTCATCGTGTTGCGGCACTTGCGCGATTGGCGGCAGCAGGGCAAGCGTGCCTTGTTGGCAACGGTCGTGCGCACCTGGGGATCTTCGCCCCGGCCCTTGGGTTCCATCATGGCGCTCTGCGAAACGGGCGCGGTGGTGGGTTCTGTTTCTGGGGGCTGCATTGAAGATGACCTCATCTATCGCTATACCAATGCGCGTTCGGAAAGGCATCCGGACGCGCTTGAGGACGGTCCCCCGGAACTGCTCCGTTACGGCATCACCGCTGATGAAGCCCATCGCTTCGGTCTGCCCTGCGGTGGCACGCTTGAGCTTTTGTTGGAATTCAATCCCGACCCGCAGTCTTTGATCGATCTTGTGCAGCGGCTTGAGTCAGGCAGTCTTGTACGCCGAATCACTGACCTCAAAAGCGGCGGAGTGACGCTTGAGGCTGCGACTCGGGCTGATGAGCTGATCATTGATGATCAGCACCTGGTCAATATCTATGGTCCGGAATACCGGATGCTGATTATTGGTGCGGGCCAAATGACTGAGTACCTCGCCACGATGGCACTCTTTACAGGCTTTATGGTCACAGTCTGCGATCCGCGCTGTGAATATTCTTCCTCTTGGTCTGTGCCGGGCGTGAAACTGCTCTCGGATTGGCCTGATGATGCAGTCAAAGCCTTTAAGCCTGATCGCCGCACCTGCGTGCTGGCGCTCACGCATGATCCGAAGCTTGATGACATTGCACTGCTGGAGGCCCTGCAGACCGATGCGTTTTATGTTGGCGCCATTGGATCGCGATCGAACAATCAGGCGCGGCATAAGCGCATGGTGGAGCACTTTGGCCAGAGCGAAGAAAGCCTGGGCCGATTGCGCGGGCCTATTGGTATTTACATCGGCAGCAAGACACCTGCAGAAATTGCGGTCAGTGTCATGGCCGAGGTCTTGGCTGTGAAAAATGCGGTCACCCTGCCACGCGATCTCAACGTGGCCCACGCGAAGAACACCCAACAGACATGAAGGATGCTGGCCTGCCTGCAGCATCGGGTGTGTTGCTGTGCGCTGGCCGCGGTCGTCGTCTCGGCGGGATCTGCAAGGGCCGGATCCTGATCGATGGTGAGCCCCTGGTGGTGCGTCAGCTGCGCGTGATGCAGCAGTCGGGACTGCAGCGGGCTGTGGTGGTGATGGGGTTTCAGGCGCAGCAGATTGCTGAGATCCTGGCACAGGCGAAAGATGAATTTTCCGCAATGGAAGTGGTGCCGCTAAGACTAGCGGACGACCAAATTTCAGATGACATCCAGGTCTCGGTGGCACATGGCCTGCGCGCGGCGGAGGCAGCTGATGCGCACTTGTTCATGACATTGGTGGACTTGCCGCTGCTGACTGCTGGCCATTATCAGGCGTTGCGTTTACATGCCCAGGCCGGGGGGGCTGATATTGCAATGCCCCAAAATGGTGCTGGCGTGCCAGGGCACCCCATATTTATCGGGGCAACTGCGCTTGCCGCGATGCCACTTGCTTTACCGGGTTTTCGGTTGCGTGAGTGGATTTCCAAGGATTTTTTCCGGGTAAGGCCGATGATCACCGAGGATGCCGCCCATTTTTCTGATCTGGACACAGCCCAGGATGTTGCTGCACTCGCGCATGAATATGGTCTAAAGATCGTGATCCCCTCGCATTAGCGGTGGGATATGATCGCGGTCATTACACGCGGTAGTGCCATCAGGCGCATTCAGGGAGTGCCAGCCGACATCATGACCAATGAACTCAAAGAAGAGCTACTCGCCAGTGGCGTGACCTTGCACGAATTTGTCGCCAACTCCCTTGCTGATCGTATCAAGGCCGGTGAGTGGACAGTCGGTTCAGCATTGCCCTCCGAAAGCGTGTTTTGTCGCTTCTACGATGTCAGTCGTCATACCCTGCGCCATGCCCTCTCCACGCTGGAGGCCCAGGGCCTGATTCTTCGACGCCAGGGCGCGCCAACCCGCATCATTTCCAGGCAGCCTGCCATTCGCTATGTTCAAAGCGTTGAGTCGCCATCGGCACTGCTGCGCTATTCCGGCAACACTTATCGCGAAAATGAAATAGAAGAGCATGTGGTCTGCGATGCCGAATTGGCGGAAGTACTCGGGGTGCCAGCAGGTTCAAATTGGTTCCACATCGGCGGTGCACGTCGGGAACAGGACAGCCATCAGGTGGTGTCTTACAGCGACATCTACATCCTGCCGAAATTTTCCGATCTGGTGAAAGCGCAGGATCACAGTCGTGCCATGGTCTATGAGCAGATCGAGCGCCGTTTTGGTGTTCAGGTCGAGCGGGCTACCGTGGACCTCTACGCCACGGGGCTTCCTGCAAGGCTTACCAAATCCATGCAGGTCAGCCGCGACACGCCCTGCCTGGTGGTGGTCAGGCGTTACTTCGATCATGATGGAAATCTGTTCGAGATCTCGGTCACCCACCATCCCGAGCAGCGATTTGTCTACAGTCTGGAATATCGGCGCAGCGATCTGACAAAAACCTAGGCTGTTTTTTTTCGTGCATGGGGTAACCTTGCGCTCCAGCATCAACCCACGGGAGCTGCCATGCCGATCATTGAATCCGTTGCCGTTACTGCCTGCGAGGTGCCGCTGGATCGTGTTACCTCGTTTTCCACCCGTACTGTTTCCTCACGCCACTATGGTCTGGTGAAGGTACGCAGCCGGGATGGCCACGAGGGCATCGGATTTTGCTATGTGGGCAGCCGCGCTGGCGGGATTCTGAAGTCTGCGGTTGAGTTACTGCTTGCGCCACTGCTGATCGGTAAAGAGAGTCATCAGACCGAAGGCCTCTGGCAGACGCTTTATCAAGAGGCGCTGCTACAGGGCAGGGCTGGCGCCGTGATGCGTGCACTCTCAATTCTGGATACTGCACTCTGGGATCTCAATGCCCGCTCGGTGGGGCTGCCGTTGCATGATTATCTTGGAAGCCTGCACCGCGAGAGCGTACCGGCATACGCCAGCGGCGGCTACTACCTGGATGGAAAGACGCCCGCCAAGCTTGGCGAGGAGTTGACGGGCTATGTGGCCCAGGGATTTCGTGCAGTAAAAATCAAGACAGGTCGACTTTCTCCTGCAGAGGAAGAGGCCCGGATAGCGGCCGCCCGTGATGCAATCGGCCCCGATGTGTTGCTCATGTTGGATGCCAACAATGCATGGTTCGATCTGCCCACCGCGATGGAATATATGCGCAGATTCGAGGCCTACGACCCATATTGGATTGAGGAACCCTTTTCACCCGATGCAATTGATCTGCATGCGCGGCTGGCAGCCCGCACATCGGTGACGGTAGCGACTGGTGAGATTGAGGTTGGCCGCTGGCGTTTTCGTGAATTGATTGATGCCGGAGGCGCGGAGATTCTTCAGTCTGATGCAGCAGTGTGTGGTGGAATTTCCGAGTGGCGCAAGATTGCCGCCTACGCGGATTGTCGTGGTGTCACGGTTAGCCCCCATTGGTTTCATGATCTCCATGCACCCCTGGTGGCGGCAACGCCGAATGCCCGATTTGTGGAATTTTTCACCGACGATCAGGTGCTGAATTTTCGCCGCCTGATCAACAACCAGTTACAGCTGCGCGATGGCCGTGTGGTGCTGCGTCAGGCGCCAGGCCTGGGCTTTGAGTTTGATGAGCAGGCGGTGCGCCGCTACGGTGGCCAGTGGGTGACGGTCTCCACACCGGCTTGATTGGACTCGGGCTTTCGGATTTTTCAGGCTAAACTTTCAGCCCATGAGCGACCCCCACCACGATTCAAAGCTAGAGCAGGCAGCCTTTCGGCCGCTGCGTCCTATGCCCGCCTTGATTTTTGCCAGCCGCTGGCTGCAGCTGCCACTTTACCTTGGCCTGATCGTGGCCCAGGCGGTTTATGTGGTGCTGTTTTTGCAGGAACTTGCCCACCTGGTTCCCATTCTTTGGGATCCCAATGCCCTAGCATCGACTGCCTCCACCCTGGGCGTGAAGGCAGTGAGCAAGGAAATTGTGGTGATGCTGATGGTGCTCTCGCTCATCGATGTGGTGATGATCTCCAATTTGCTCATCATGGTGATCATTGGCGGTTATGAGACATTCGTGTCGCGCCTGGATTTGGAAGGGCATCCGGATCAGCCGGAATGGCTCTCGCACGTCAATGCCAATATCTTGAAAGTGAAACTCGCCACGGCCATCATCGGCATTTCATCGATTCATCTGCTGAAGACCTTTATTTCGGCCGATGCCATGTCGGACAAATCCCTGTTGTGGCAGACCATCATTCATGTCACCTTCATTTTGTCGGCGGTCAGTATTGCTTGGATTGATCGGCTGCTCAGCCACGTTGGGGCCGGCCAGAAGCCTCACTGATTTGTGTACCAGCTGCTGTCTTGATAGCGGCTTCTGATAAAGCGCAGGGCCACCAGCGTAATCGCTGCGGCGGGTAGGGCGAGCAGCACACCGAAAAAACCGAAGAGACTGCCGAAAAACATCAGCGCAAAGACCACTGCGACCGGATGCAGGCCGATTTTTTTTCCAACCAGTGTTGGGGTGAGCAGAAAACTCTCCAGCAACTGGCCCAGGCCATAGATCGCCACAATGCCCAGCAGCGTAATTCCTGGTCCAAACTGCAGCGCGCCTGATATCAGGGCCAGTGCCAGGCCGATTCCAAATCCGATGTAGGGGATAAATATCGCCAGTCCCGTGAGGATGCCGATGCCAACGCCTCCCGCCATGCCCAGGAGCGACAGCGCGATGGCGTAATAAATCGCCAGCACCATCATGACCGAGAGCTGGCCACGTAGATACTGCGAGAGCAGCGCATCACATTCCTGCGCGAGGGACTTGACCGTGGGCCGAAGCCTGGGGGGGAGCAGCTCGGCGATGCGGCCAAAAAAACTAAACCAGTCCACCAGCAGATAAAACACTACAAACAGAACCAGCACCAGGGAGGCCACCGCGGCAATAAAGCTCTGGACAGATGCCAGGAGCGTATCCAGCAGTCGTGACATCAGTACATCTGCATTTTCAGAGAACTGACGCGTGACCCGCTCGATGAGCGCCGCTTTCAATTCATCCCAATTCAGATTGATCTGCAGACGCTCGAGCTGCGGGCCAAGCCAGGTCTGGGTCCTCTGAATCCAGCCGGGCGCCTGTTCGCGGATCATGGGGAGATCGCGCTGCAGAATATTGATCAGTAGCACTGCGAGCGTGGACAGAGCAGCGATGCCAATCAGCACCGCAATCAGCGCGGCAACCGCCCGGTTTGCCCCGATGCCACAAAGCCGATCCACGATGGGCTCCAGAACATAGGCCAGAATGAGTGCGGCCATGAAGATTGACAGGACGGTGAGCATGGCTGGCATTTTTGCATGACTGGCCTGCACTGGTAGTCTTACGGGCACGATGAACAAACCCAAGCATTTTTCTTCCAAACCCCAAGGGCCCCAGTCGCAGCGCCTGGAGTGTCCTCCGACCACCGATCTGTGCGACGCGCATGAGGACATGCTGGCGGTGGGCAGCCTGCGTGTGCTGCCTCCGGTGTTTCAAAACTATGGTGGCGAGGCCGCCATGGCTGGCCCGGTGGTCACCCTGAAGTGCTTTGAGGACAACAGCCATGTGCGTCAGATCCTCGAAACCGCTGGGCAGGGCCGGGTGCTCGTGGTCGATGGCGGAGGTAGCGATCGATGTGCCCTTGTGGGCGGCAATCTGGGCCTGCTGGCGGTAAAGAATGGATGGGCTGGCCTCGTGGTCAACGGCTGCGTCCGGGACTCCCTGGAGCTCTCAGAGTGCGCCGTGGGTCTTTGGGCCATGGCCACCCACCCGCGCCGTAGCGACCGGCAGGGCGTGGGCCAGCGGGATATTCCGGTGGACATCGCTGGCGTGGTGGTGCGTCCGGGAAACTGGTGCTACGCCGATGCCGACGGGATACTTGTCAGCGACAAGAAGCTGGGCTAACTGGTTAAAAAATTACCAGTCCGAAGGGATCCTTGTTGTGACAAACGTGTGACGTTTTTGTGACCAAGTTTTCCACAAAATCTGTGGACAACTTTTTGGTCAGTAGGCGATTTCCCTCCCGCATTTTTCATTCTCCGAGTTGACACGCGACCAATTTTTTTATTCCAAAAATGGCTGATCCAAGAAAAACCGGTTACGACGAATCCTCCATTCGTGTGTTGAAAGGCCTTGAGCCTGTGCGCCAGCGGCCTGGCATGTACACGCGTACGGAAAATCCGTTGCACATCTTGCAGGAGGTGATCGACAACGCCGCTGATGAGGCGCTTGCGGGTCACGCGAAAAATATTTCAGTACTGCTGCATGAAGACGGTAGTGTGAGTGTCACCGATGATGGCCGAGGCATTCCTGTGGGCAAGCATCCAGATGAAAAAATCTCGGTGGTGGAGATCGTGTTCACGCGGCTGCATGCGGGGGGCAAGTTCGATAAGAGCTCGGGTGGTGCCTATGCGTTTAGCGGTGGCTTGCATGGTGTGGGTGTCTCGGTCACCAATGCGCTGTCGCGGCGCTTGGAGGTCACCGTCTGGCGCGATGGTGGTGAGCATCGCATCGTATTTGCGGATGGCGATGTGATTGAGCCACTCAAGCGCATGGGTGCCGCATCCGGCCGCAGCGGCACCCAGGTGCGTGTCTGGCCTGATGCGAAGTACTTTGATGACGCAGCGATGCCTGCGCCTGAGTTGGCCCGAAGCCTGAAGGCCCGCGCCGTGCTGCTGCCCGGCGTGAGCACGCATTTAAAGATTGAGAAATCTGGCAAGGCGGAGTCCTGGCGTTATCAGGGCGGCTTGCGGGACTATTTGCTTGAGCTGATCAGTGGCGAGTCTGCTGTGGTCGATCCCTGGATGGGCGAGGGCTATGTCGGTGCGGGTGATGACACCTTTGCAGTGGGTGAGGGCGCCCAATGGGCTGTGGCCTGGACGGCCGAGGGGCCGACTGCCCGCGAGTCGTTTGTGAACCTGATCCCCACCACTGCAGGGGGTACCCATGAGGCCGGCCTGCGCGAGGGCCTGTTTTCCGCAGTGAAGGGATTTATCGAACAACATAACCTCACGCCCAAGGGCGTGAAGATCCTGCCTGAGGATGTGTTTTCCCGTGTGAGTTTTGTGCTCTCAGCCAAGGTGTTGGATCCGCAGTTTCAGGGCCAGACCAAAGAGAAACTCACCAGCCGCGATGCCTTGCGATTGGTCGCTGCCCAGGTGAGGGCGCCGCTGGAGTTGTGGCTCAACCGGGATATCGAGTCTGCGCGCAAGATCGCTGATCTGGCGATCCGTGCCGCCCAGACGCGTGTGCGCTCTGCGCAGAAGGTCGAAAAGAAAAAGGGCTCGGGTGTTGCTGTGCTGCCGGGCAAACTTACCGACTGTGAATCCACCGACATCACGCGCAATGAATTGTTTCTGGTGGAAGGCGATTCAGCGGGTGGCTCGGCGAAGATGGGCCGCGATAAGGAATTCCAGGCCATTCTGCCGCTGCGGGGCAAGGTGCTCAACACCTGGGAGACCGAGAAAGAGCGGCTCTTTGCCAATGCCGAGGTCCACGACATTGCCGTAGCCCTTGGACTTGATCCCCATGGCGTGAATGATGAAATCAACTGGGCCAATCTGCGCTATGGAAAGGTCTGTATCTTGAGTGATGCGGATGTCGATGGCGCCCATATTCAGGTGCTGCTGTTGACATTGTTTTTCAAGCACTTTCCGCAACTCGTTGAGCGTGGGCATGTATTCGTTGCGCGGCCGCCGCTTTTTCGCGTGGATGTCAATGCCAGTGGCAAGCGCGCAGCGCGCAAGATCTATGCGCTGGACGAGGGGGAACTCACCCACGTGCTGGACAAATTAAAGCAGGAAGGCCTGCGGGAAACCGCATGGAGCATTTCGCGATTTAAGGGCCTGGGCGAGATGAGCGCTGAGCAGCTCTGGGAGACCACACTGAATCCCGACACACGCAGGCTGTCAATGGTGGGATTTGGTGCTGTCGATAGCCTGGACACCACCAAGCGTTTTCATTTGCTCATGGGCAGAACCGAGGCCGCATCCCGCCGGGCATGGCTGGAGGAAAAGGGCCATGAAGTTGAGGCAGATATCTGATGGCAGGAAAGAAAAATTCAACGGGTTCTACGCCCGATTTGTTCGACAACGCTGGATCGCCACGGGCCGGTGGCCCTCGCGATGACGGTTCAGTCGGTGGCCTTCGCGATGAAGGTTCTGCGGAGTCGTCATTGCGAGCGAGCGTAGCAATCCAGGGCCTGACTTTCGACGGCGAGCACCTCACCCTTGCCGACTTCGCAGAGCGCGCCTATCTCGATTACGCCGTCTCGGTGGTGAAAGGCCGCGCACTGCCTGATCTCTGCGATGGATTAAAGCCCGTGCAGCGGCGCATTCTCTATGCCATGCACCGCATGTCCCTGGCGGTCACCGCAAAACCGGTGAAATCCGCCCGCGTGGTGGGCGATGTGCTGGGCAAGTATCACCCGCATGGCGATCAGTCCGCCTACGATGCCCTGGTGCGACTCGCACAGGGCTTCTCCGTGCGTTATCCCTTAATCGATGGCCAGGGCAATTTTGGTTCACGTGATGGTGATGGTGCGGCGGCCATGCGCTATACCGAGGCACGACTGACCGCATTTGCTTCGCTGCTGCTTGATGAAATCGATGAAGGCACGGTGGATTTTGGTCCGAATTACGATGGGTCGTTTACCGAACCGCTGCGACTGCCTGCACGACTTCCTGTGGCCCTGCTCAATGGTGCCTCGGGCATTGCAGTCGGCATGGCCACCGAGATTGCGCCCCACAATGTCCACGAGGTCGCTGCTGCTGCGATCACGATGATCGATAAGCCCGAGCTTTCCGATCAGGAGCTGATGAAGCTTATTCCTGGCCCGGATTTCCCGGGTGGCGGGCAGATCATTTCCTCTGCCGATGAGATCGCCCAGGCCTATGCCACGGGCAAGGGGTCGCTTAAGACCCGCGCCCGCTGGTCGATCGAGGAAATGGCACGCGGCCAGTGGCAGGTGGTGGTCCATGAATTACCGCCGGGTGTGTCTTCGCAGAAGGTGCTGGAGGAGATCGAAGAGATCACCAATCCCAAGGTCAAGGCGGGCAAGAAGAGCCTGTCTGCCGATCAGCAGCAGTTGAAGTCACTGATGCTGGGCGTGCTGGATACGGTGCGCGATGAATCGGGCAAGGATGCCGATGTGCGTCTGGTGTTCGAGCCGAAGTCATCCCGCCAGGATCGCGATGAGTTCATCAAGGTGCTGCTGGCCCACACCCCGCTGGAGAGTTCGTTTGCGATGAACCTGGTTGCGGTGGATATTGACGGCAGGCCGCGATCGCTCTCCTTGCGCGAGATGCTCTCCCAATGGGTGACCTATCGCATCGCCACCGTCCGTCGCCGCACTCAGCATCGGCTGGAGCAGGCCCAGCGGCGCATCCACATTCTGGAGGGCCGGGCGATTGCCCTGCTCAACATCGATAAGGTGATCAAGGTGATTCGCGAAAGCGATGAGCCCAAGCCTGCGCTCATCAAGAAGTTCGATCTCACTGAGATTCAGGCCGAGGATATTCTGGAGATTCGGCTGCGTCAGTTGGCCCGGCTTGAGGCCATCAAAATCGAGAAAGAGCTCAAGGCGCTACGCGAAGACGAAGGCCGGCTCATGCATCTCTTGGAAAATGAAAAAGCCCTGCGCAAATCGGTGGCCAAAGAGATCGAGGAAGACGCCAAGAAATTTGGCGATAAGCGCAGGACACTAATCAAAGCTGCAGAGAAGACCAGTGTGGAAGTGCCCGTGGTGGATGAGCCGGTCACCGTGATTGTGTCGGTCAATGGCTGGGTGCGTGCGCGCCAGGGCCATGGCCACGATGCTGCGCAGTTCACCTTCAAGACAGGCGATGCACTTTATGACACCTTCGAATGCCGCACGGTGGATACCCTGGTGGCCCTGTCTTCCACCGGCCGCAGTTATTCGGTGGCGGTTGCGAACCTGCCTGGTGCCCGGGGGGATGGCGCACCATTGACCTCCATGGTGGAGGTGGAGCCCGGTGCGGTGCTCACGCAATTCTCGGCAGGCCCAGCGGCCACATCGCTGGTGATCGGCACGCAATTCGGCCTGGGCTTTATCACCACGATTGAGGCCATGACCACGCGTCAGCGGGCGGGTAAACAGTTCATGACGATTGAGCGCGGCGATACACCGTCATTCATTCGGACCTTGCCTGAGGCACCTGCCCACTTGGCCATGTTATCTGCCAAAGGCCGCCTGCTGGTCGTTGACATCCGCGATGTAAAAGTGCTGCCCACTGGGGGCCGTGGTGTGCTGCTGCTTGATCCAGAGCCCAAGGCCGACGGTTTTATCGATGCCGCCGGCCTGTCGGCCAAGGCAGGACTCGTGGTCTGCGGGATTGGCCGTGGCGGCAAGCTGGCTGAAGCGGTTCTGGAGGCCCGGGAGTGGAAATCCTATGTGGGCAATCGCGCCCGGCGCGGCAAACTTCTCGAGGTGAAGTTCAAACCCAACCGCCTCCGCGCGGGCTGATCGTCCGGTGTTAGACATCGAGATCGGACACCGAGATCATAAGGGGAGAGCATCGGGATCTCAGAAATCTAGATCTCGAGGGGAGAGCATCGGGATGTCGACGAGTTGCGCGTCGGAGGCAAACGCTTTGAGCTGTTGTTTGCCGACCGCGAAACGAGCGACACCCGAGGCTAGGCCCCGAGCCTTCGAAGTGAAACGCGCTAGGCCCTGAGCCACCCCTTGAAATTCTGGCGCCCGGCCCCCACTTCCTTTTCAGCCCAATTTTCTGCAATTCCGCAATAAAGGAAGCACCATGTCCAAAGAAACCCTGTCATTTCAGACCGAGGTGAAGCAGCTGCTTCATCTCATGATTCACTCGCTCTACAGCAACCGCGATATTTTTCTGCGGGAGCTGGTCTCCAACGCATCGGATGCCTGCGACAAACTGCGGGTCGAGGCCCTGCAGAAGTCCGAGCTCTATGAGGGCGATGGCGAGTTAAAAATTCGCATCAGCATCGATAAGGATGCGCGCACGATCACCATTTCGGATAACGGTATTGGCATGAGCCGCGAGGAAGTCATCGACAACCTGGGCACGATCGCCAAGTCCGGCACCAAGGAGTTCATGAAAAGCCTCACTGGCGATGACTCCAAAGACAGTAACTTGATTGGCCAATTTGGTGTTGGTTTTTATTCTGCCTTTATCGTGGCCGATCAGGTCACCGTCATCAGCCGTCGTGCAGGCCTGCCCGCAACGGATGGGATCCGATGGGAGTCGGACGGCACCGGTGAGTTCAGTGTTCAGGAGGTGGAGCGGTCCAGCAGGGGCACGGATGTGATTCTGCACCTGCGTCCCAAGGAAGCGGGTGATGAAGAGGCGAAGGGCCACGATGATCTGCTGGAGCATTGGACCATTAAGGAGATCTTGAAGCGCTACTCCGACCACATCGGCATTCCCATTCAAATGAAAAAACGTGACTGGGATGAGAAGAAAAGTGAGTATTTGGAGTCTGATGAATGGGAAACCATCAACCAGGCCTCGGCCCTCTGGACTCGTTCGAAAAGCGAGATCACCGATGACCAGTACAAGCAATTCTTCAAGGGCCTGAGCTTTGGCGGTGACGAGCCGCTTGCCTGGACCCACAACCGGGTAGAGGGCCGCACTGAATACACCCAGCTGCTGTATGTGCCCACCAAGGCACCCTTTGATCTCTGGGATCGTCAGCAGCGCCATGGATTAAAGCTCTATGTGAAACGCGTCTTTATCATGGACGATGCAGAGCAACTGCTGCCCGCCTATCTGCGCTTCGTGCGTGGGGTGGTGGATTCTGTAGATCTGCCGCTTAATGTCTCGCGCGAGATCCTTCAGGAGAGTCGTGACATCAAGGCTATCCGCGAGGGCTGCACCAAGCGCATTCTGTCGCTGCTTGAGGATGTTGCTGCGAATCGGCCCGATGACTACGCCGCATTCTGGAAGGAATTTGGCCAGTGCCTGAAAGAGGGCTTTGGCGAGGACTTCTCCAACCGCGATCGCTTGGCGGGCCTGATGCGATTTGCTTCGACCACATCCGATTCAGAGGAGCCGAAGGTCTCGCTTAAGGATTACGTGGGCCGCATGAAGGAGGGCCAGGAGAAAATCTATGTGGTCACGGCAGACTCGCTTGCGGCCGCCAAGGCCAGCCCGCATCTGGAGGTCTTCCGCAAAAAGGGCATCGAGGTACTGCTGCTCGCAGATCGCATCGATGAGTGGATGCTCAATTTTTTGACCGAGTTTGAGGGTAAGTCGATCCAATCGATCGCCAAAGGCGCATTGGATCTTGGCAAGCTGGCGGACGACGACACCAAGCCAGCCAAGGATGTCGAAAAACAATTCAAGCCCATCATCGAGCGTGCCCACAAGGTGTTGAGCGACAAGGTGAAAGAAGTGCGCATGACCGGCCGGCTTACTGAATCGGCCTGCTGTCTGGTCTCGGATGAGCACGATATGAGCGGCCATCTGGAGCGTCTGCTGAAGCAGGCTGGCCAGAAAGCACCCGAGCGCAAACCAATCCTGGAACTCAACCCGGAGCACCCTCTGGTGAAAGCCTTACTCGCCGATCAGAACAGCAACTTTGATGACCTTGTATGGGTCCTGTTTGATCAGGCCTTGCTCTCTGAAGGGGGCCAGCCACAGGATCCCGCAGCTTTTGTCAGGCGTCTGAATACCTTCATGCTGCGAGGCCTGATGGCCTAAAGGCAGCCGGGCAGGGCCGGGGAATTTCTGGTCTTGCCCGTGCTACACTCCGCCTCGTTCAACACGGGGGGAGACATGCTGAACAAACACCAACGATCCGCGCTGATCGGCGTTGCTGCGATTGCTGGCCTAGTGGTCGCCAGCGCTGCACAGGCCCAGGGCGCCGCAAAAGCCAGCGCACCAGCAGCTGCCGCGCCTGCAGCGATTGTGGGCAATGCTGATGCCGGTGCCAAGAAAAATTCCATGTGCATTGGCTGCCACGGCATACCAGAGTACAAAACTGCATTTCCAACCGTATATCGTGTGCCCAAGATCAATGGCCAGAGCGAGAAATATCTCATCGCTGCATTGAATGCCTACAAAACTGGTGAGCGCAATCATCCCAGCATGAAGGGCATTGCGGTGGGCCTGTCCGATCAAGACATGGCCGATCTTGCCGCTTACTACGCCAACAAGAAATAAGGAGCCTGAGATGACGCTGCATCGAAAAACCATTCAGGCGGCCTTGCTATTCGGTCTTGGGCTATCCGTTTCGGGTGCAATGGCGGGCAATATCGCCGCCGGCAAAGAAAAGGCAACAGCCATCTGCGCTGCATGCCATGGCGCCGATGGCATCACTGCGATTGATCCCAGCTATCCGAAACTGGCCGGCCAGTATCCCGATTACTTGACCCGTGCATTGAGCGATTACAAGTCGGGTGCGCGCAAAAACGCCATCATGGCTGGCATGGCGGCCGCCCTCTCGAAAGAGGACATCGCCAATATTGCTGCGTACTACGCCAGCCTGCCTTCGCCGCTGAATAACAAGAAGTAATTTTTTCCGTCCGGTGGGCCCAACGGGTGCTGCCCAGCAGCGCCCGTTGCAATCAGCCCCCGATATAACTCATCTCCACCTTTTTAACGCCCTGCTCGCGTAGCACGGCGCGCTGCTCCGAGTAGCGGTCAGTGCGTTGCTGCCAGATGCCTGCGAGGACACGAGAAATGTCGTCATCGCTGGGCGTATTGCCCCGCAGTAGGCCTCGAAGATCTGTGCCAGAGTGGGCGAATAGGCAGGTGTAGAGCACGCCTTCGGCGGAGATGCGCGCGCGGCTGCAATTCCCGCAGAAGGGATTGGAGACCGAGGAAATCACGCCCACTTCGCCCCGGCCATCGGCGTAACGCCAGCGTTCGGAGACCTCGCTGGGCGTATCCCGACCGATGGGCACCAGGGGGTGTTCCAAAGAGATCATCTGGATCACCTCGCGCGAGGGCACCACATGATCCCACTGCCAGGCGTTGGATGAGCCCACATCCATGAACTCAATAAATCTCAGGGTATGACCGCGTGCGCGGAATGCATTGGCCATGGGCAGAATCTCGTGATCGTTGACGCCCCGTTGCACCACCATGTTGACCTTCACGCGCAGGCCAGCCTCTGCCGCTGCATCAATTCCTTTCAGCACCTCGGCAACCGGAAAATCCACATCATTCATTGCGCGGAAAGTGTCGTCGCTGAGCGCATCCAGGCTTACTGTGATGCGATGAAGTCCTGCTGCCTTAAGTGCCTTGGCTTTCTGCGCCAGCAGCGCACCATTGGTGGTCATGGCAATCTCGACGGGCCGACCCTGCTGGGTATGAATGGCCGATAACCGCGTGATCAGCGATTCGATGTTTTTGCGCAGCAGTGGCTCCCCACCCGTTACACGCAATTTCTCTACACCCAGTCCGACAAAGGCCCGTGCCAGTCGCTCGATTTCATCGAATGACAGCAAGGACTCTTTGGATAGGAAGTTGTAATCCCTGCCAAAGACTTCTTTTGGCATGCAATAGGTGCAACGGAAGTTGCACTGGTCGATCACTGAGATCCGAAGATCTTTGAGAGGTCGTTGATGCTGGTCCTGCAAGGGACCAAGGGGGAGGGGGCCAAGGTGATCCACCTTGGCCGCTTCGACATGGGATGCGGCGGTCGAATCCGGAACGATCGAAAAAATGCGCTGGCCGTAAGACATGCGCGCAATTATCGACCGGTTAGGGATTGTTTTGGCGCGTCTCCACCATTACCAAGGGCTCTTGTGGGGCTGTCTCGGTGTTTCTACGGGGGGTGCGGCCAAGTTTGGGTGGTGGCTCTGCGCTTGCCTCTTCCACTGCCTTGCTCGGGTCCGTCTGCACCCATTGCAGGCCAGCCTCATCAAGATTTTTCTTCAACGCTTCTTCAGAGACCTGGATAGGTGCCGCAGCAACGGGTGCTGCAGTCACAATCGGCTCGGAGACCGGAGGCAGCGATGTGGACTGCACTTCGGGTGCAATGGACTGTGGTTCGACTGCCGCAGGCGTCTGCGCAAACGATTCCGTCACAGGGGTGGCAGCCAATGGCGTGATTGCCTCCGACGCCGGTGCCTGGGCAACGATCGTGGGCGCTACAGTCGGCACAGCGATATCGGACACCGGGCTGGTGTCCGACACCGTGCCTGACACCAGCGCAGTATCTGCAGCAGGCTGTGTAGCGGCTTCGATGTTTGTCCCTTCTTCATCGCGACGTCCACCCCGGCCGCGACGGCGGCGACGACGGCCTGAGCGTTCCTGATCCAGTGATTCTGCAGCTGAGGCTGTCGCGTCAGAGCCAGAAGTCAATGCGACCTCGCGGCTGGCCTCGGGCGCCTGTTCGGCACTGCGGTCGCCACGCTCCTGGCGTCCACGACGGTCTCCGCGATCCTTGCGGCCCTCTTGCTTTTGTTCCGCGGCTTGCTCGGCACGCGGCTCTCTTGGCTCACGGTCCTCGCGACGCTGGTCACGCTGACGATTGGCGTCCTGGCGCTGGCGCCCATCGCGTGGCTCGCGGCCCTCGCGTGATTCTCCGCGTTGCTCACCACGTTGATCGCGGCCCTCGCGCTCACCACCACGACGGTCGCGTTGATCGCTACGTCCGCCGCGTTCATTGCGGCCGCGGCCGCGTCCGCCACGATCACCGCGCTCACTGCTGGCCTCGGGTTTGCGTTCTGTGGTTTCGGCTTTCTCACCGCTGGAGAACCAGCCCATGATGCGGGCAAAAAGGCCTTTCTCAGCGGGCGTGGATTCGACGGGCTTGGCCGCGGGCAGGGGCGCTGGCTGTGCAGGGGTGATGCCTTTGACAACGGCTTCCTGGCGGGGCTTGGCTGCCGCCTGTTCGGTTTTCTGCTGTTGATACGGTGTCTCGGTGGCGGGTTCATCCGCCATTGCATAGCTGGCCCGTGCATCCTCAAGCCGCGGGTCGTCATGCTTGAGCCGCTCGATTTTGTAGTTCGGTGTTTCGATAAATTTGTTTGGAATCAACACCACGGTGACTTTCAGGCGGAATTCCAGCTTGGCAATATCCGTGCGTTTTTCATTGAGCAGGAAGGTTGCTACTTCCACCGGCACCTGCACATGCAGTGCAGCAGTGCCTTCCTTCATTGCTTCTTCTTGAAGGATGCGCAGAATGTGCAGCGCACTCGAATCGACATCGCGGATCACGCCGGTGCCATTGCAGCGCGGGCAGGTGATGTGTGAGCCTTCATTTAATGCAGGGCGCAGACGCTGGCGGGACAATTCCATTAAGCCAAAGCGCGAGATCTTGCCCATCTGTACACGGGCCCGATCAAAGTGCAGGGCATCACGTAGCCGCTGCTCGACCTCACGCTGATTCTTGGCCGACTCCATGTCGATGAAGTCGATCACAATCAGTCCGCCCAGATCGCGCAGACGCAGCTGTCGGCCAACCTCTTCTGCAGCCTCCAGGTTGGTGCGAAAGGCGGTCTCTTCAATATCCGAGCCGCGTGTGGCACGGGCCGAGTTCACATCCACGGCGACCAGGGCCTCGGTGTGATCGATTACGATCGCGCCGCCCGAGGGCAGGGGCACCACGCGTGAGTAGGCCGTTTCGATCTGATGTTCGATCTGAAAGCGAGAAAAAAGCGGCACATCGTCGCTGTAGCGCTTCACACGTGCGCCCATATCGGGCATCACATGCAGCATGAACTGGCGGGCCTGTTCATAGATGTCGTCGGTATCGATCAGGATCTCGCCGATATCCGGATGGAAGTAGTCGCGGATGGCGCGGATCACCAGGCTTGATTCCTGGTAAATCAGATAGGCGCCGGGCTGCAGTTTGCGGGCGTCATCCACAGCACGCCAGAGCTGCAGCAGGTAGTTCAGATCCCATTGGAGCTCATTCGCACTGCGGCCAATGCCAGCGGTCCGTGCAATCAGGCTCATGCCTGTGGGCACATCCAGCTGATCCATGGTCTCGCGCAGTTCTTGCCGCTCCTCCCCCTCAATGCGGCGCGAGACGCCACCGCCGCGTGGGTTGTTGGGCATTAGCACCAGATAGCGGCCAGCCAGAGAGATGAAGGTGGTGAGCGCCGCCCCCTTGTTGCCGCGCTCTTCTTTTTCCACCTGCACGAGCATCTCGGTGCCTTCGGCAATCGCCTCTTTAATGGTGGCGCGGCCGACATCGACACCCGGCTTGAAGTATTCGCGGGCGATCTCTTTGAAGGGCAGAAACCCGTGGCGCTCTTCGCCATAGTTCACAAAGCAGGCCTCGAGGCTGGGCTCGATTCGGGTGACGACACCCTTGTAAATATTGCTTTTGCGCTGCTCGCGGCCGGCGGTCTCGATGTCCAGATCAATCAGGCGCTGGCCATCCACAATCGCAACCCGCAGCTCCTCTGCATGGGTTGCGTTAAACAACATACGTTTCATTCTCTACTCCTTGGGCGGGCCCAGCGTCTGCAGTGCAGACAACCTAACCCTGGCTACCGCGTCAGCGGCACAATGGAGCGAGCAATCGGCACGAAATCGGCAAACGAGACCAGCCGCGGAGGGTGCGATGGGCCGCACTCCCCGGGGACTGTTGGATGAATTGGAATGTCAATCAGGCTGGAAAACACTACAAATCCGTTGCAATCAATCTTCTCGTCGGCCGGGCCGCGCGAAATTGCGCTCCTCGGTCAAATACAATCCGGTGCAACCGCATCGCACTCGGGGCGGAGGCATCGACCGGCTCTGCGTTTCTTCCTATGTATCCAGCCCGGGAATGGAACTCTTCCAAAGCGGCTGATCCAAAGGGACGCAACAATCGGTCGGCAATCATCTCCGACCAGCCGAGTATAACCTTGAACTTGAAGATGCCAACAAATCCCCTTGATTCGATGTCAGCAGCGCCGCACCCAGGGGCGGTGGGCGCCCCATCGACCCCCGCCCCCGCAGTCCAGCAGTGGCTGGTCGGTGCCGAATATGCCGGTCAGCGTATTGATAACTTCCTGCTGGCCCGGCTTAAAGGGGTGCCCAAGACGCGGATCTATCGGATGCTGCGGACCGGCGAAGTCCGGGTCAATGGGGGCCGGGTGGGCAGTGACTATCGGGTCCAGGAGGACGATCGGCTGCGCATCCCGCCGATCCGGGTGGCGGCCAATGCGCCCGAGGGTGGCGATCTGCGCTCCGCGGCATCGCGGGTATCGCCCTCGATGGCCAGATCCGTGGCCGACAAAATCGGTGTGGTGATGGAAGATGAGGTCATGCTGGCCATTGATAAGCCCTTCGGGCTTGCCGTGCACGGCGGCAGCGGGGTGAAGCTCGGGGTGATTGAAGCCCTGCGCGCTTCCGGTGATCGCGATGATGCTTATCTAGAGCTCGTTCACCGCCTGGATCGTGAGACCTCCGGCCTGATGCTGCTGGCAAAACGGCGCTCAAGCCTGACAGAGTTTCACCGTCAGCTGCGGGAAGGAGAGATGCGCAAGCGCTATCTTGCCCTGGTCTGGGGAGGCTGGCCTGCCGATGTCGTGCGCATCGAGGCCCCCCTGCACAAGTGGGTCAATGCCAAGGGCGAGCGCTGGGTCCGAGTCCAGGCCGGCGGCCAGGCAGCGATTACAAAAGTAAAAGTGCTGCAGCATCTGCATCACAACGCGCTCGGTGAATTGTCGTTGTTGCAGTGTGAGCCGTTGACCGGCCGCACGCATCAGCTGCGGGTTCACCTGGCAAGTGTTGGCCATCCGATTGTGGGCGATCCCAAGTATGGGCTGCACGAGCGCGATGCCCAGCATGGGCCCAAGGGCACTCGGCGAGTGGCGCGAATGTATCTGCATGCCTGGATGCTGCGCCTCAAACATCCGGCCAGTGGTGAGACACTGCATCTGAAGGCAACGCTCGAGGCATGCTTTCAGGCGATGCTGCAACTCCTGGGGGCGAGGGCACTATGATGCCGGCGATTGAATTGGTGGTGTTTGATTGGGATGGCACTGTGGTGGATTCCACCTTGAGCATCACGGATTCCATTCGTGAGGCCTGTCGCGATATTGGCATTGCAGTGCCACCGGCGGAGGACGCCCGATGGGTGATTGGCCTGGGCCTGCAGGATGCACTCTCACGCGTGGCCCCGAATCTGGATGCTGATCAGCAATTGCAGCTCACAGATCGGTTTCGCCATCATTACCTATCGCGCTATGAGAGTCTGCAGATGTTTCCTGGCGTGATGGAGATTCTGCTGCGCCTTACCAAATCCGGCATACCTCTGGCGGTGGCCACGGGTAAGACCCGTGTTGGTTTGGAGCGTTCGTTTGATCTCACCGCGACCCGGCATCTGTTTCAGACATCGCGTTGCGCGGATGAATCAAAGCCGAAACCTGCACCTGCAATGGTGTTGGAAATCTGCAGCGAGCTTGGCATTTCTCCAAGCTCGACGCTGGTGATTGGTGATACTACCCATGATATTTTCATGGCCAAATCTGCAGGGGCTCGTGCCCTGGCCGTGGGCTACGGCGCGCATGCTGCCGATGAACTGCTTTCGGCCCAACCTATGGGCTGTATGCATAGTGTTCAAGAACTTGATGATTGGATTTCCGCATGGATAACGAAGTAATTGAAAAGGTGCTGCTGGCCAATGTTCAGGAGCAGCGTCGTGCAAGGCGGTGGGCTAACTTCTGGCGGTTCGTGACCTTCGGCTTACTCGCGGTGGTGCTGATGACATCTTATTTCGGCAGCGGGTCGCATATGGTGGCCAATCCCACGATGCGGCACACCGCAATGATTGATTTGCACGGCGTGATCGACTACAACAGCCCTGCAAGTGCTGAGCTGATCAATGACTCTCTGCGAGAGGCCTTCAAAAACACCCATGCGGCCGGCATCATTCTGCGCATCAACAGCCCCGGCGGAAGTCCCGTGCAGTCGGGCATGGTGTACGACGAGATCCGCAGACTCAAGGCTGCGCATCAAGACAAGCCTGTGATCGCGGTGGTGGAGGATATGGCCGCTTCGGGCGGCTACTACATCGCTTCGGCAGCAGATGCGATCTATGTGGACAAGGCCAGCCTGGTGGGATCTATTGGCGTACGCATGGACAGCTTCGGTTTTACAGAGGCCATGAAGAGGATGGGCATTGAGCGGCGTATCCTCACTGCGGGTGAAAACAAAGCCATTTTGGATCCCTTCCTTCCGGTTGATCCCAAGCAGAGGGCTTTACTTCAGCTGATGATCAATGACATCCATGATCAGTTCATCAATGCTGTGAAGCAGGGCCGGGGTGATCGACTCAAACCCTCGCCCGAAATCTTCTCAGGTATGGTCTGGACGGGCGCTAAGAGTGTGGAGCTTGGCCTGGCCGATGGCCTGGGCACTGTCGATCACGTGGCCCGGGAAGTGATCAAGGCTGAAGAGGTGATCGATTACACGCTGCAGCCGAATTTTGCTGAACGCCTGGTGCGCCGGATTGGCGCCTCAGCGGGCGAGGCAATGGCCCGCGCGATGATGCGCTGGTCCGTGTACTAAACCCGCGATTTAAAGGGCCGGCTGGACCAGCGGCGTCACACCGAATTTCGCCAAGAGATCCGTGAGCGCAATCAGTGGCAGGCCCACCAAGGCGGTGGGATCAGGTCCCTGTATGGATGCAATCAGCGCAATGCCCAGGCCCTCTGATTTTGCGGCCCCCGCGCAATCAAAAGGTTTTTCAACTGCGATATATGACTTCAGCATGTCGTCGGACAGACTCTCTGCACTTCGGAATCGCACGTGGGTGGTGACCAATGTTTCTTCAATGCAAAGGCCTCCATCGCCGGCCAGACAGAGTGCTGTGTGAAATTCGGATACGCGTCCGCGTTGATGCTGTAGTTGGGCGAGTGCGTTCTCGGCATTGCCAGGTTTATCTAGCCGCATGCCTGCGCAGGCGGCGACCTGATCCGAGCCAATCACGATGGCGGTGGGGTGTTGCTTGGCAACGCAAACCGCTTTTTCTCGGGCCAGCCGAATCGCGGTGTCGGTAAAGGATTCACCTCTGTATGGCGTTTCATCCACATCGGGCCGCGCAACAACAAAGTCAAGGCCAAGACGCGAGAGGAGTTCTCTGCGATAAATGCTGCTCGATGCAAGGATCAGTGGTGCGGGCATATTGACTTGAAACGTGGTCTGAAGGCGGCTAAGGTCTGCGCATTATGAATGCCAAATTTGATCTCAATGACGCGCTGTCCTCGGTCCTGCTTGAGCGGGCCTTGGATTCCGGGGCTCTGCCCGCAAGCGGTACGCTCAGCGCTGACGCATTCCTGCGACTTGCTGATTCTGTCGTGGCTGTATTGGGCCCTGTGCAATGGGCCTTTCAGCCGGATGATCGCCCCCTGGGTCCTGGGCACCCTAGGCGACGCTGGTGGCTCTCGGCCCGGGTCGAGGTCACCTGTACCTGTGAGCGTTGCCTTGAGCCTGTTCGACTGCAGCTCTCTGCGAGGCGGGGCTTTGAGTTTTTTGAAACGTCGGCGCTGGCAGATGCCGGCACTGAGCGTATTGGCCAGGCGGAAGAGGCCCTTGATCCGGCGCTTGCGCAGGTCGACTTTCTCTCCCCTGAGGATGGCGCCAGTCTCCAGTCTCTGATTGAGGATGAATTGCTCCTGGAGCTGCCCATGGCCCCCAAGCATGGGGATTGCCTTCGGCCCGGGGGGGTGTTGGGGGAGGTGTCAGACACCCGCCGGGTGTCTGACACCTCCCGTCCCTTCGCGGGACTCAAGGACCTGCTGAAAAAGACCTGAAAAAGGATAAATGCCTTATAATTCAAGGTTTTCCGGAGTTCGAACATGGCTGTTCAACAGAATAAGAAGTCACCCTCAAAGCGCGGCATGCACCGCTCGCACGATTTTCTGACCAACCCGTCGACGGCGGTTGAGCCGACCACGGGCGAGATTCATCTGCGCCACCACATCAGCCCGTCGGGCTATTACCGTGGCAAGAAAGTCGTCAAGACCAAGGCCGCTGCCTAAGTTTTTTCGTCTGCCGCTGTGACATCGTCGCAGTCAGTCTGTGTCGCCATCGATTGCATGGGTGGCGACCATGGTCTTCCCACCACCATTCCCGCCGCGTTGAATTTTCTGGGGCATAGCCCCAGTCATCGCGTATTGCTTGTGGGCCTGGAGCCCCAGGTCTCCCAGGCGTTGGAGGCAAAAAATCCCCCGGCATCCATTCGCAGCCGAATCGAGATTCTTGCTGCCGAGGAAGTGGTGCTGATGGATGACCCTCCCGCGGTGGCCCTGCGCAACAAGCGCCGTTCTTCCATGCGGATGGCGATTGAGGCCGTGAAAGACGGCCGTGCCCAGGCCGCAGTCAGTGCCGGCAACACCGGCGCCCTGATGGCCATTGCCCGCTATGTACTGAAGACCATGGAGGGCATCGATCGGCCTGCGATCGCCACCGCGATGCCCAATCAGGCTGGAGGCGTGACCACCATGCTCGACCTGGGTGCCAATGTTGATTGCAACGCCGATCACCTGCTGCAGTTCGCTTCCATGGGCGCTGCGTTGGTGTCGGTGATTCATGGCAAATCAAATCCCAGCGTGGGGCTGCTCAATATCGGCGAGGAAGTGATCAAGGGTAATGACACCGTGAAGATGGCCGGTGAGCTGCTGCGTGCAAGCCACTTGAATTTCTATGGCAACGTAGAAGGCAACGATATTTTTAAAGGCACGACCGATGTCGTGGTCTGCGATGGCTTTGTGGGCAATGTGGCCTTAAAGACCTCTGAGGGTCTGGCGCAGATGTTGCGCAGTTTTATTAAAGACGAATTTACCCGCAACGCCTGGACAAAAATACTTGGCTTTTTGGCGATGCCGGTACTCAAGCAATTCTCAAAGCGTGTGGATCATCGCCGCTATAACGGCGCATCACTGCTGGGCTTGCGGGGCATTGTGATCAAAAGCCATGGTTCAGCCGATGCCTTTGCCTTTGAACATGCCTTGCAACGCGCCGCGGATGCCGCAACACACGGCTTAAATGAAAAGATCGCCCAGGCGATTGCGCTGGATCGGCCAGAGAGTATTCATCATCCTGACCTAAAATCGCTCTCCACTGAAGCATCCGAGGACATGGGCTGATGGAGATCTTTTCGCGCATTGTGGGCACGGGCCGTGCCATGCCTGGCCAGGCCGTGACCAATGCCCAGCTGGTGAAGCAGCTGGCCGCCTCCGGCATTGAGACATCTGATGAATGGATTCGCGAGCGCACCGGCATCTCCCAGCGTTTCATTGCATCAGAGGGCATCAATACCAGCGACTTGGCAGCCGAGGCTGCGGCTAATGCGCTGCAGGCCGCTGGTATGTCAGCGCAAGACATTGATCTGATCATTCTGGCCACCTCCACGCCCGATATGATTTTCCCCTCCACGGCCTGCCTGGTGCAGAAAAAAATTGGCGCCTCGGGCTGCCCCGCATTTGATGTGCAGGCAGTCTGCAGTGGATTTGCCTATGCTATGGCCACCGCCGATCTGTTTATTAAGGCGGGCAAGGCGAAGACGGCCTTGGTGATTGGCGCCGAAGTCTTCTCAAGAATTCTTGATTGGACTGATCGCACCACCTGCGTCCTGTTTGGCGATGGCGCCGGCGCCGTGTTGCTTGCAGCGGATTCGAAGCCCGGCATTCTGGGCCATCGGCTGCATGCCCGAGGCGAATTTGAAAACATTTTGCGCACCCCGGGCACGGTGAGTCATGGCAAGGCCACGGGCCACCCTTTTCTCACCATGGATGGACAGGCGGTGTTTAAGCTTGCCGTCCAGGTACTCGATAGTGTTGCGCGTGAAGTGCTGGCCGATGTGGGCCATCAGGTCTCGGATATCGACTGGCTGATTCCGCATCAGGCCAATGTACGCATTCTCTCTGCGACTGCGAAGCGACTGGGTATTGACGAATCCAAGGTGATTGTGACCGTGGGTCAGCATGCCAACACCTCGGCAGCTTCTGTGCCCTTGGCGCTGGATCTTGCAGTCCGTGATGGCCGTATTCAGGCAGGCCAGCGGCTGATGCTGCAGGGCGTGGGCGGCGGCTTTACCTGGGGCGCGGTTTACCTTCAGTACTGAGACCGCAGGCATCGGTGTTTTGATCAATCGGATAACGGGACGACTATGAATTCATTTGCATTTGTTTTTCCTGGCCAAGGGTCCCAGGCCGTGGGCATGTTGGCGGGATTCGCTGGCAATCCCGCTGTGGCTGCAGCGATTCAGGAATCCTCCGATGCCCTTGGCCAAGATCTGGGCAAACTGATTGCCGAAGGCCCCGTAGAGTCTCTGAGTCTCACCGTGAATACACAGCCGGTCATGCTGGCAGCATCGGTTGCGTTTTATCGCGCATGGATTGCCTCGGGTGGTGCCACACCGGGTTTTGCTGCAGGCCATAGCCTGGGTGAATACTCCGCGCTCACAGCAGCAGGCGTGTTCGAATTGGCAGACGCCATCCGGCTAGTGCGTTTTCGTGCGGAGCAGATGCAGTCGGCGGTGCCTGTTGGTGTGGGCATCATGGCTGCGGTGTTGGGCATGGAATCAAAGGACGTGATTGCGGCCTGCATGGAAGCAGCGCAGGGCCAGGTGGTGGAGGCCGTGAATTTCAATGCACCGGATCAGACAGTCATTGCGGGCCACAAAGAGGCCGTTGATCGGGCCTGTGCCTTGGTTAAGGAGCGGGGTGCAAAACGTGCGCTGCCGTTGGCGGTCTCTGCACCGTTTCATTCCACCATGCTCAAACCCGCAGCGGATGCATTACGTGCTCGGCTCGCTGACACTGCGCTGGCAGTGCCCAAGATTCACGTCGTCAACAATGTCGATGTGAAAGTGGAATCTGATGCGGATCGGATTCGCGATGCACTCTCCCGCCAGGCCATGAGTCCTGTCCGTTGGGTCGAGGTGATTCAATCCCTTGAGCGCAATGGCGTGACCACGATTGTGGAGTGCGGGCCTGGCAAGGTGCTGACGGGACTGATCAAGCGTATCGCCCCATCGGTGGCCACTTATGCGATCAATGATCAGGCAAGCCTTGATGCTGCTTTGGCCGAATTAAGGAGATAAATCATGACGACCAACGATCCTCCTCGCGTCGCTCTGGTCACCGGGGCGACCCGTGGCATCGGCCAGGCCATCGCGCTTGGTCTTGGTCAGGCCGGCCACACTGTGATTGGCACAGCGACCACTGCGGAAGGGGCCCAGAAAATCTCGGATTACCTAAAGGCGGCCCAGGTTCAGGGTGAGGGCCTGGTGCTGCAGGTCAACGACGCCGTGGCCTGCGATACCGTCATCGATGAGATCTCCAAAAAATACGGACCGATCGGCATCCTGGTCAACAATGCGGGCATCACACGGGACAATCTCTCTATGCGTATGAAGGATGAGGAATGGGATGCCGTGATCCAGACCAATCTCACCTCAGTGTTTCGGCTCTCCCGTGGTGTGTTGCGGCCCATGATGAAGGCGCGCTGGGGACGGATCATCAATATCACCTCGGTGGTGGGCCTTTCGGGCAACCCAGGCCAGATGAACTACGCAGCAGCCAAGGCTGGCGTGGCCGGCATGTCCCGTGCTCTGGGCCGTGAGGTCGCCAGCCGCGGCATCACGGTGAACTGCGTGGCACCGGGCTTTATTGATACCGACATGACTAAAGCCCTGTCGGAGGATCAAATTCAAAGCCTCACCAGTCAGATTCCGGCACAACGTCTGGGAACGCCCCGGGATGTGGCTGCATCTGTCGTCTTTTTGGCCTCAGAAGGGGCGGCCTACATTACCGGTGTGACCCTGTCCGTGAACGGCGGCATGGTCATGTCCTGATACAATCGACACAGTTTTACCCCTAAGGAAAAAGGTTCATGGAAGACATTGAAAAGCGCGTTATTGGCATCGTTTCCGAGCAACTTGGCGTAAAGGTTGAAGACGTCAAAAAAGAGTCCAAGTTCGTGGATGACCTCGGCGCTGATTCTCTTGATACCGTCGAGCTCGTCATGGCCCTGGAAGATGCCTTCGGCTGCGAGATCCCCGACGAAGAAGCCGAAAAGATCACCACGGTTCAGCAGGCGATCGACTACGTCACAGCCCACCTGAAGAAGTAAGCGGGTTTCTTGCCGATGAGCGGTCCTTCATCATCAGGCGCCGCGGGTCGGCGGCGTGTTGTTGTCACCGGGATGGGCTGCATTTCCCCTCTGGGGAATGACATTGCGTCCTCCTGGGCTGCGCTTGTTGCGGGCAAAACCGGCATTGCTACGGTCACCAAGTTTGATCACAGCGGTCTGCCTGTTCATTTCGCAGGCGAGGTCAAAGGCTTTAGCGTCGAGGACTACATCCCCGCCAAGGAAGCCCGGCACATGGATACCTTTATCCATTACGGGATCGCGGCGGGTATTCAGGCGCTGAGAGATTCTGGCCTGCAAGTTACCGAGGCGAATTCAGAGCGCATTGGCGCCTTCGTGGGCTCCGGGATCGGTGGCCTGCCGCTCATTGAAGAGACCCACACCGAATACACCAATCGCGGTGCCCGGCGTATTTCCCCATTTTTTGTGCCGGGTTCGATCATCAACATGATCTCCGGGCACCTCAGCATTCTCCATAATTTGAAGGGCCCCAATGTCGCTGCAGTCACCGCTTGCACGACGGGCCTGCACAGCATTGGTCTTGCAATGCGGCTCATCCAGTATGGCGATGCCGACGCCATGCTTGCCGGCGGTGCCGAGTCCACCATCTCGCCCTTGGGCATTGGCGGTTTTGCTGCCGCACGTGCGCTGTCCACGCGTAACGATGATCCTGCTACGGCCTCGCGGCCCTGGGATAAAGACCGCGATGGTTTTGTACTGGGCGAGGGCGCGGGCGTGCTCATGTTGGAAGAGTATGAACATGCGAAGGCCAGGGGGGCCAGGATTTATTGTGAGCTCGCAGGCTTTGGTATGTCGGGCGATGCCTTCCACATGACAGCGCCGAATATGGATGGTCCGCGTCGCTGCATGGTCAATGCCCTGAAAGATGCGCAGATTCCGGCCGAGCAGGTGGATTTTGTGAATGCCCATGGCACCTCCACACCGCTTGGGGACAAGAATGAAACCGAGGCGATCAAGGCCGCCCTGGGTGAGCGTGCTAAAAGCGTGGTGGTGAACTCGACAAAATCCATGACCGGCCATTTGCTTGGCGGTGCAGGGGGCCTGGAATCGGTATTTACCGTGCTGGCCCTGCATCACAAGATCAGCCCGCCCACCATCAACATCTTCAATCAGGATCCGGAGTGCGATCTTGATTACTGCGCCAACACTGCTCGTGATCTTCCGATCCGGGTGGCGCTGAAAAATAATTTTGGATTTGGCGGCACCAACGGCACTCTGGTCTTTCGCAGTCTTTGACTAACCCCGAAAGGACATTCGGGTGAGCAATCAGCGTGAGGCGGATGCCGAACTCGTCGAGCGCGTCCAGCAGGGTGACCGGCATGCCTTCGAGCTGTTGGTGGCGAAATATCAGCGTCGGGTGTTGCGGCTGATTTCGCGCCTGATTCGAGACCCTTCTGAAATCGAGGACGTCGCCCAAGAGGCCTTCATCAAGGCCTATCGCGCGCTGCCTCAATTTCGTGGTGAGAGTGCCTTCTACACCTGGCTCTACCGCATTGCGGTAAACACAGCCAAGAATTATCTCGTCAGCCAGGGCCGACGGCCCAGGCCGCTCGCGGGCATACAGACCGATGAAGACGGGGAATCTTTTGATCTCGAGGATGTCGTAGAAGATATCAATACGCCGGATGCGGTCTTGCATAGCCGTCAGGTGGCCGAGGCAGTGAACTCGGCCATTGACGGGCTGTCAGAGGATCTGCGGCTGGCCATCACGTTGCGTGAAATCGAGGGCCTCAGCTATGAGGAAATCGCCCAGGCTATGGATTGTCCTGTCGGCACAGTCCGATCCCGGATTTTTCGGGCGCGGGAGGCGATTGCCGAGCAGCTCAGGCCGCTACTGGGCACATCGGAAGGAAAGCGTTGGTAATCGTGCAGACATTGGGCGTATTCAAAACAAGAACCAGCCAGTGCTGCTGTGGGGAGAGATATGAATTCGCATGAAGAGTTATCGGCCTGGATGGATGGCCAGGCAGGGGAAGACCGTGCCGAGACCATGGTGAAAAGTGTGCTGCAGGATCCCGAGCGCCGGGCCAGGTGGAATGAGTGGCACCTGATCGGTGATGTGATGCGCAGCGCCGCCCTGGCCCGGCCTACTTCGTTGGCTGATCGTGTTTCTGAGGCGCTCGGGAGCGAGCCAGTGCACCTGCCTGCCCCCGCTGCCCATCATCCAAAGCCTGTGACACCCATTCGGCGTCGTATGCCCAAGGCGATGGCAGGAGGTGCGGTGGCTGCCGCCCTGGCCTTCGTCGCGTTTGTGGCGCTTGCGCCTCAGATGCAGGATGCGGACGGGCTCCTACAGCTGGCGGATTCGGTCGGCCAGCAGGCTCCTGCAACGCAGCCAGCCCCCGCGACAATGAACCACCCTGAAGTCATTCGCCCCGTATCCTCTGCGCCACCCCTGAAATACAAGCCGGAATCCTTGAAAGGCTTCAAGGTCGTGGGGGTCTATGAGCGCCATGGACAGTCAGGCGTTGAGATGCGCCGTTATGTCCTGTCAGACGGCACCACGGCGGTGTCAGTCCTGGTCCAGCCTAGTGCAAGCGCGGCCCGCCCGGTCGAGACCGCCTTGCCGACGGGTGCTGTTAGCATGCTTTCCCGAGACATCGAGGGCCTGCGGTTTGTCGTATCCGGGGATGTGCCCCCCGATGCCCTTCGTCAGTTTATTCAGACCATTGAATGGAAAAACACCCAATGAATCAGCATGGATCATTGTTGATGGCCGGTTATTCAGCCCGCGTGGCCCGCGTATCGCGGCGCTTGCTTGCCTCCCTGGCCCTCGTGGCTGGCGCTACGGTGGCCGCCTTGCCGTTGTTTTATACGGCGCCGGTCCATGCGCAGACAGCGGCAGCCAGTCGCGGCCTGCCAGATTTTGCGGATCTGGTGGAAAGCGCCGGTCCTGCGGTGGTCAATATCCGCACCATCGAGAAGGTTCGGGTACAGCAGTCCCAGGCAGGCCCGCAGATGCCGGAGCTGGATGAAAACGATCCCTTCTATGAGTTCTTTCGTCGGTTTTTTCCACCCCGGCCTAATGCCCCGCGCAATCCGCGTGGCGGCCCCCAGCCCGAGGAAGTGCCGCGCGGTGTTGGCAGCGGCTTCATTATTTCGAATGACGGTTTCATTCTGACCAATCATCATGTGGTCGATGGTGCCGACGAAATCATCGTGACGCTCGCCGATAAGCGCGAGTTCAAGGCCAAGCTGATTGGTTCTGATCGGCGTACCGATGTTGCGTTGGTCAAGATCAATGTCTCGGGCCTCCCATCGCTGAAGTTTGGTGACTCCAATAAACTGCGCGTGGGCGAGTGGGTGTTGGCGATCGGCTCTCCTTTTGGCCTGGAAAACACCGTGACCGCCGGCATTGTCAGCGCAAAGGGCAGGGATACGGGCGATTACCTGCCTTTCATTCAGACTGATGTTGCGGTGAATCCTGGCAACTCCGGTGGCCCCTTGCTGAATATGCGTGGCGAGGTGGTGGGCATCAATTCACAGATCTATAGCCGAACGGGTGGATTCATGGGCATCTCGTTTGCGATTCCGATTGATGAAGCCAATCGTGTCGCGGAGCAGCTACGTACACAGGGCCGGGTGACCCGCGGCCGCATCGGTGTAGGCATCGGCGAAGTCACCAAGGAAGTGGCCGAGGCTCTTGGGCTTTCCAAGACATCTGGTGCGCTTGTGCGAAGTGTCGAGGCCGGTGGCCCCGCAGAGAAATCGGGCCTTGAGCCTGGTGACATCATGCTGCGCTTTGATGGCAAGGCAATCGAGAAATCCTCCGACCTGCCGAGGATTGTGGGCAACACCAAGCCAGGCGCCCGCGTGGCGGCCCAGGTCTGGCGTAAGGGCGGCATGAAGGAGCTGACCATGGTGGTGAGCGAGATGGAGCCCGATCGCACCGCCAAGGCGGCGGCCAAGCCTGGCCAGCCTTCCGTGACCGTGACGGCCAACTGGCTGGGCCTTGCGGTGGCGGATCTGCCCGAGGCCCGTCGCAATGAACTGAAGATCAAATCCGGTGTGCTGGTGGAGGCTGCCGACGGCGCAGCGGCCAGGTCTGGGATTCGTCAGGGGGATGTGCTGATCAGTGTGAACAATACCGATATCACCTCGGCAAAGCAGTTTGGCGAATTTGTCAATAAGCTCGATAAGGCCAAGCCCTTGGTGGTGCTGGTCCGCCGCGGAGATGGGGCCTTATTTATTCCGGTCCGGCCGACCAATGCGAAATGAGAAAATCACAAAAAGAACAACAACCCATGGTGCGTCTTGGAGAACATCCGTAACTTTTCAATCATTGCCCATATCGACCATGGCAAAAGCACGCTCGCCGATCGCATCATCCAGCTCTGTGGGGGCCTCTCCGACCGTGAGATGGAGTCTCAGGTGCTGGACTCCATGGCCCTTGAGCGCGAGCGCGGCATCACCATTAAGGCCCAGACAGCCGCACTAAGCTACCGTGCGCGCGACGGTAAGGTCTATGCGCTTAATCTCATTGACACGCCGGGCCACGTCGATTTTTCCTATGAGGTAAGCCGCTCGCTTTCAGCCTGTGAGGGCGCCTTGCTTGTGGTGGATGCCTCACAGGGGGTCGAGGCACAGACGGTAGCCAACTGCTATACGGCCATTGAGTTGGGTGTGGACGTGGTTCCGGTGCTCAACAAGATCGATCTTCCCGCAGCAAATCCTGAGCAGGCCATTGCAGAGATCGAAGATGTCATCGGCATCGATGCCCACGATGCTATTCGCGCCAGTGCAAAAACCGGCGAGGGTGTGCAGGACATTCTGGAGATGCTGATTGCCCGCGTGCCGCCGCCCAAGGGCGATCCGAATGCACCGCTGCAAGCCCTGATCATCGACTCGTGGTTCGATAACTATGTGGGCGTGGTGATGCTGGTCCGTGTGGTCAATGGCACGCTTTGCCCCAAGGAAAAAATTCTGCTGATGTCCACCGGTGCCACCTACCCGGTGGAGCATGTCGGCATCTTTACTCCCAAGTCAAAGAATCTGGAGCGTCTCTCCGCAGGTGAAGTCGGCTTTGTGATTGCCGGTATTAAGGAGTTAAAGGCCGCTAAGGTGGGTGACACTGTGACCCATGCGGGCCATGCTGCGGCCGGTCAGCCTTTGCCGGGATTTAAAGAGATTAAGCCCCAGGTCTTTGCGGGCCTGTATCCGGTGGAATCCAATCAGTACGAAGCGCTGCGCGATGCGCTCGATAAGCTGAAACTCAATGATTCTTCACTGCAGTACGAGCCTGAAGTCTCCCAGGCCCTTGGTTTTGGTTTTCGTTGTGGCTTTCTGGGCCTGCTGCATATGGATATTGTGCAGGAGCGGCTGGAGCGCGAATACGATATGGACCTGATTACCACCGCACCCACGGTGGTCTATCAGGTGCTGATGCGTGATGGCACGCTGATTGATGTCGATAATCCTTCTAAGATGCCCGACCCGTCGCGTATTGAAGAGATTCGTGAGCCGATTGTCACCGTCACACTCTTCATGCCCCAGGATTATGTCGGCGCGGTGATCACACTGTGTACCGGCAAGCGTGGCGTGCAGACTGCCATGAACTATCACGGCCGACAGGTCAATCTCACCTATGAAATGCCCATGAACGAGATCGTGCTGGATTTCTTTGACAAGCTGAAGTCGGTCTCGCGCGGCTATGCCTCGATGGATTATGAATTCAAGGAATACCGCGCATCCGATGTGGTGAAGCTGGATATTCTGATCAATGGTGATCGTGTCGATACCTTATCGGTGATCGTCCATCGGGCAAGTTCACAGAGCAAGGGCCGCGAGTTGGCCTCGAAGCTGCGCGAACTCATTCCGCGCCAAATGTACGATGTCGCCATCCAGGCGGCCATTGGTGCGAACATCATCGCCCGCGAGAACATCAAGGCCCTGCGCAAGAACGTGCTCGCCAAGTGTTATGGCGGTGATATCTCGCGTAAGCGCAAGCTGCTGGAAAAGCAGAAGGCCGGTAAAAAACGTATGAAACAGGTCGGTACCGTGGAAATCCCGCAAGAGGCCTTCCTTGCTGTACTTCAGGTAGAGGGCTAACCATGAATTTCGCCTTAATTGTGTTTCTGTTGTGCGTCTTCACGGGCCTGTTGTGGATTGCCGATCGCCTTGTCTGGCGCAAACGGCGTGCCCCGGATGCCCCGCGGCCGCTTTGGCTGGAATACACCGCCGGTTTCTTTCCGGTCATCTTTGTGGTGTTCATTCTGCGCAGCTTTCTGGTCGAGCCCTTCAGTATTCCCTCGGGCTCTATGATCCCAACGCTGCGGGTGGGTGATCTGATCCTGGTCAACAAATATTCCTATGGTGTTCGTCTCCCGATCATTCACACTAAGATCGTGTCCACGGGCGAACCACAGCGCGGCGATGTTGCTGTATTCCGTTATCCGGAAGATGAATCCGTGGATTACATCAAGCGCGTCATTGGTGTTCCCGGCGATGTGATCCGCTATGAACAAAAGCGGCTCTATGTGAATGATCAGCCTGTGAGCGTTCGGCCGCTGGACCCTTTCTTTGATTCGGGCCGCATCTCGTTGCAGTTTCAGGAGCAGCACGGCGGGAGGACCTATCGCATCCTCAACGACGACAACCCCATGGCCATGGGCTTTATTCCGCAATCCGGCCCCAGGGGCTGTCAGGCCACCGATCGGGGCCTGCGCTGCGAGGTGCCCAAGGGCCACTATTTCATGATGGGCGACAATCGCGACAACAGCAGCGACAGTCGGGTCTGGGGCTTTGTGCCTGAGCGCAATCTGGTAGGCCGGGCGTTTTTCATCTGGTTTAACGCCGGCGAGGTCATGGGCGGCAAGTTCGATCGATTGGGAAATTTTGAGTAATTCAACCGAGAGCCTCGAGAAGCAGCTGGGTTATACCTTCAAGGACCCCGCGCTGCTCAAGCTCGCGCTCACCCATCGTAGTCACAGTGCTGCGCATAATGAGCGGCTTGAATTTTTGGGCGACAGTGTGCTCAATTGTGCCGTGGGCCATCTCCTGTATCGGCAGCTCAAGCAGTTCGATGAGGGCGACCTCTCGCGGGTGCGCTCCAATCTTGTTCGTCAGCAGGCCCTGCACGATATCGCCCAGACACTCTCGCTCCATCAGTTCCTGTATTTGGGTGAAGGGGAGCTGAAAAGCGGCGGACTGCGTCGGCCATCGATTCTTGCCGATGCCCTGGAAGCTTTATTTGGTGCGATTTTTCTTGACGGCGGTTTTGAAGAGGCTGCGCGCGTGATTGATGGTCTCTATAACCCGATTCTGAAACAGGTGGATCCCAAGACCCTGGGTAAGGATGCCAAGACACTGCTCCAGGAATTTCTCCAGGGCCTGGGCCTGCCCCTGCCAGCCTATTCCGTCGTGGCCACCCATGGCGCAGCCCACAGCCAGGTCTTCGAGGTCGAGTGCGCAGTCGCGAAACTCTCGATCACTGTGTTGGGGTCAGGTGCGAGCCGCAGGGCAGCTGAGCAGATGGCCGCCACGCAGGCACTCAGCGCTGTCCGCGAGGCCACTGCCAGCGTGCCCAAGAAATCACGCCGTGCCAAGAAGTCCGGTCCGCCGCCGCAGGCCGCCCTGGTCTTCGGGGATAAAGAACAGAAGCGGTAGTCGCAGCATGAGCCATCGATGTGCTGTCGTGGCCATTGTTGGCCGGCCCAATGTCGGCAAATCCACCTTGCTCAATCATTGGGTGGGGCAAAAAGTCAGCATCACCTCCAGAAAAGCCCAGACCACCCGGCATCGCATCACGGGTGTCTTCACCAAGCCCGACCTGCAGGTTGTGTTTGTGGATACACCTGGAATTCAACGTCGCCACGGCGCCGCACTGAATCGCCAGCTCAATAAGACCGCGGTCCAGGCCTTGTCTGATGTGGACCTTGCACTCTGGGTAATTGAGGCTACGGGCATGACGGCCGAGGACGAAGCGGTGCTGTCACTCATTCCCAAATCACTGCCGGTCATCGCGGTGTTGAATAAATCTGATCGGATCAAATCGGAACGGGACCGCCAGGCGGCCTTTGGCCTGGGGGATCGGCTTGCTGCAATGAACCGCTTTGCCGCCCTGGTGCCGGTCTCCGCGGAAAAGGGCAGCCAGTGCGATATCGTGATTCAGGAAATCGAACGGATTGCGCCGCAAGGCGAGGCGATGTTTGCCGAGGATGAAATTTCGGATCGCAGCATACGATTTCTTGCGGCTGAACTGATTCGTGAAAAACTTTTTCGGCTCATGGGGGATGAATTGCCCTATGAGGCCACCGTGGTGATGGATAAGTTTGACGAGTCCGCCTCGCAATCCATGCCAGGAAAGATGCATGCCGACATCAGCGCCAGCATCGTTGTCTCCAAACCCTCACAAAAGGCGCTGGTGATTGGCGAGGGGGGCGAGCGCATTAAGCGTATTGGCTCAGAGGCTAGGCAAGACATTGCCAGGCTGATCGATGGCACGGTGCGCCTGGAACTCTGGGTGAAGGTGAAAAGCGGCTGGGCCGACGATGCGGCCGCCATTCGCGCCTTTGGCTACGAATGAATGCGGCCAGTGATCTTGGCCTGGTGCTGCATGCCATGGCCTGGCGCGAGACCAGCCTGATCATCGAGGTCTTCACACGTACCCATGGCCGGATTGGACTGATCGCCAAGGGTGCGCGTCGTCCGCGTTCTGCGCTGCGGGGTCTGCTGCATCCTTTTCAGCCCTTGGATCTGCGCTGGTCGGGTAAATCAGAGCTGCGCAATCTGATTGGCGCTGAGTGGGTGGGCGGTCTGGCGGTGCTCGGTGGTTCAGCCATCATGCCTGGCTTTTATTTGAATGAGCTGATGATGCGTTTGATCCCGCGCGATGATGCTCATCCTGCATTGTTTGATGATTATCTGGCCACGCTCGGCCTGCTGGCCAAGAACGCGGAATCCAGCAGCCGCGAGATGACCGAGCCTATTCTTCGACGTTTCGAGTGCAATCTACTGCGCGAGATGGGCTATGCCCCAAGTTTCGCGAACGAAACCCAGCCCTCGGGCGCCGACATTGATCCTGCGGGGCTTTATCAGGTGGATCCGCAAACAGGTATTCATCGGCTTGGAGTACAAGAGCCTGGTGAGGACGCCTTTCATGGCGCGACCTTGCTGGCCCTGGCCAGTGCCGGCGGCTCTATCGAAGAGGCGGTGCATGCCCTGGAAAATCCGCGGATCGCCACCGAATCCAAGCGCCTATTGCGCCGATTGATTGGCCATCATCTCGGTGAAGAGGGCCTGCAGTCCCGGGAAATCATGCGGGAGCTGGTTCGGATTTAAGATAGCAGGCCTTACGGGACTGAAAACCATGATTGAACTGGGCGTCAACATTGATCACGTGGCCACACTGCGCCAGGCGCGTCGGGGTATCGAGCCAGATCCCCTCTGGGCTGCGCTGGAGGCCCAGTTGGGCGGTGCCGATGGCATCACGGTGCACCTGCGCGAGGACCGCCGCCACATCCAAGATGAAGATGTCCGCCGGCTGCGTGCCCAGTCGCCACTTAAATTGAATTTCGAGATGGCCGCGACCCGCGAGATGGTGGCCATTGCCTGCGACATCAAACCCGAGATGGCCATGCTGGTGCCCGAGGGCCGTCAGGAAATTACCACCGAGGGTGGGCTGAATGTCATTGCGAATCGAAAGTCGCTGGCTGCATCAATTCAGAAGCTGCGCAATGCGGGCATTGCGGTGAGTGCGTTTATCGATGCCGATCTGAAACAGATCAAGGCCGCTGCCGAGCTGGGTGTGCAGGTCTGCGAGGTCCATACCGGCCCCTATGCGGCCGTCTTTCAGACGCAGGGCCGACAGGCCGATGCGCCTGCGGTGGCAAAAGAAATTACCAAGGTTGCTAAAGCGGGAGAAAAAATCATGGCCTTGGGCATGCAGTTCAATGCGGGCCACGCCTTGAATTACGCCAATGTGCAGCCGATTGCTGCGCTTGCGGGCGTGCGTGAATTGCATATCGGCCATGCCATCGTCTCGCGTGCGGTCATTGTGGGCATGCGCGAGGCCGTGCGTGAAATGAAACGTCTGATGCGCGAGGCCCAGCGATGATCGTAGGCATTGGCACCGATACCGTGATCATCAACCGGGTTGCAAAGCTGGTTGACCGTTGGGGAGACCGATTTGCACAGCGGGTGCTGGGGCCCGCTGAATACGATGAGTATCAGCGGCGAAAGGGCAGGGGTGTGGCGGGAGAAGACCGTGCGATTCGCTATATCGCCAAGCGCTTCGCTGCGAAAGAAGCCATTGGCAAGGCCCTGGGTGTGGGGCTTTTTTACCCAATGTCGTTGCATTCGGTCGAGATTCTGAATGATCGGCGGGGCGCCCCGCAGGCATCTCCGCGCAAGGCGCTTGCCCAGTATCTGAGTGAGCGTAACTATCAGGTTCATGTCTCGATCTCTGATGAGATTGAGCATGCGCAGGCCTTGGCCATTGTCGAGACGGTCGCCGCATGAGTCGGCTTGGCCCCTTCATTATCGACGTGGAGGGATTGGAACTTACCGCCCGTGATCGTGAGCTTCTGGCCCATCCCTGGGTGGGGGGTGTGATTTACTTCGCACGCAATTTTGAAAGCAAAGCGCAGATTGCAGCACTCACCCGGGCGATCCATGCCGTGCCGCGTCCAAAGGGCTGCGCACCGATATTGATCTGTGTGGATCACGAGGGCGGCCGCGTGCAGCGCTTTCGCGAGGGCTTCACGGAGATCCCTGCCATGAGCACGATTGGCGCACTCTGGCGGGACGATGATCCGAATGCTCGCCTTGCTGCCTTGGCCCGGGCCCGACAACTCGGATTCGTCTTGGCCAGTGAGCTGCGCGCCGTCGGGGTCGATTTCAGTTTCACGCCAGTGCTGGATCTGGATTGGGGCAGGAGCGAGATCATCGGCGAACGGGCTTTTCATCAGGATCCGCATGTGGTGAGTGAACTCGCCGCTGCGTTAATGCACGGCCTGCTGCTTGCGGGCATGAAGAATTGCGGCAAACATTTTCCTGGCCACGGGTGGCCCAGTGCGGATTCGCATCTGGCCCTGCCGATGGATGAGCGGCCGCTGGAGGAAATCCTCAGCCAAGATGTGCTCCCGTATGCCCGTATTGGGTCACCAGCCCTTACCGCTGTCATGCCTGCTCACATCCGTTATACCCAGGTGGATCAGGCGCCAGCGGGGTTTTCTGAAATCTGGCTGAAATCGATTCTGCGCGAGCGATTGGGTTTTGATGGCGTGATCATTTCCGATGACCTCTCCATGGCTGGCGCGGCCGTCTATGATCATGTCGCCGATCGGGCCTGTGCCGCATTTGAGGCGGGGTGTGATGCCACGCTGATATGCAATCGGCCCGACCTTGCGGAGCAGGCTTTGGATGAAGTGCCCAAACGTATGCCGCAATTTCTGAATGACCCCAATCGGCGGGGATTGGAAATGCTGTTGCCGTGGATTGCTTCCCCGTTATTGCGAGCGTAGCGTAGCCATCCATCGACCGAATGACTGCTGTCTATAACGAGCACTGCCGCGACTGCCCAAGGCTTGCCGCCTTCCTCGATCAAGTCAAGGCCAAGCACCCGACTTATTTCTGTAAACCCGTGCCGCCTTTTGGCAGCGATCAAGCCGCACTCTTGGTGGTGGGCCTTGCGCCCGGTCTACATGGTGCCAACGCCACGGGCAGGCCCTTTACGGGTGACTGGTGTAGCGATCTACTCTACGGCACGCTGCACGCGTATGGATTTGCTAAGAAGCCGCGCTCCATTGCAGCGGACGACGATCAAGCCCTGATCAATTGCAGGCTAACCAATGCGGTGAAGTGCCTGCCGCCAGAGAACAAACCAACCCCTTTGGAAGTCAACACCTGCCTGCGGTACCTCAAAAACGAAATCCTGTTAATCAAACCCAAAGTGATTGTCGCCCTGGGCGCTGTTGCACACAACGCTGTGCTCTCCTGCCTGTCGGCCGAAGATAAAACAATCAGGCGCAGCGCATTCAAGTTTGCCCATGGCGCTGTCCATCAGTGTGGCCCATACCGATTGATCGACAGCTATCACCCCAGCCGTTACAACACCAATACCGGCCGCCTGACCCCAGAGATGTTCAGGGCCGTGTTTGCCAAAGTGCGCGAATATGTCTGAGTCAGTTCCCGAGACCACGCGGCCAGACATCAAATCCAAGGTGCAGTCCATGCCGAATCTGCCGGGTGTCTACCGGATGCTGGGCGGGGAGGGCCGAGTGCTCTATGTCGGCAAGGCCCGTGATTTGAAAAAACGAGTGGCCTCCTATTTTCGGACCACCGGGCTCTCGCCACGGATCGCCAAGATGGTGAGTCTGATTCAGGATATTGAGATCACCGTGGTACGCAGCGAGGCCGAGGCCCTGCTGCTCGAAAACAACCTGATCAAAACCCTCGCGCCGAAATTCAACATTCTGTTTCGGGATGACAAGTCTTATCCATTTCTGAAGCTCAGTGGTCATGCTTACCCGCGTATTTCCTATTACCGAGGGGCATTGGACAAGCAGTCTCAGTTTTTTGGCCCTTTTCCTAATGCTTGGGCAGTCAAGGAGAGCCTGCAACTCTTGCAAAAAGTCTTTCAGCTGCGCAGCTGTACCGATTCGGTATTTTCCAACCGCACTCGGCCATGCTTACTGCACCAGATCCATCGCTGTAGTGCTCCGTGTGTGAAGAAGATTTCCGCGCAAGATTATGCGGGCGATGTCGATCGTGCCGCACGGTTTCTGAAAGGTGACTCTAGTGCAATTTTGCAGGAGCTCGAAGGCAAGATGACTCAGGCGGCTGCGGATCTCCACTATGAACAGGCAGCGGTGTTTCGCGATCAGATGGCCTCGCTGGCCAAGGTCCTGGAGCAGCACAATATGGAGACGCATCCTGACCTGGATTGCGACCTTTTGGCGGTGGCTACCGATGGCAAAACTATCGCGGTGAATCTGGCGATGGTTCGTGGTGGGCGGCATCTGGGCGATCGTGCCCATTTCTCAACGATCACCATCGATCTCGCCGAGTCGGACCTGAGCGATGTCCTTGATGAAGCGCTCATGGCCTTTATTTCCCAACACTATGCCGTGCAGGAGCCGCCCGCAGTGATTGTGGTGAATCGGCATGAGATTGCTGTGGCGATATCAGAGTGGCTCTCTGCCCGGGGTGGACGGGAGATTCGCGTGCTGCATCAGCCTCAGGGCAAGCGGCGCGAGTGGCTCGAACAGGTGGAGTCCAATGCACGGTTGGCTTTGGCCCGTCGTGCCCAAGAGATGGGAAGCCAGCAGTCCAAGACACAGGTCCTTGCAGAATCACTTGGCGTTACTTCGGATGGGCAGGATCCCTACGACCTGCGGATTGAATGCTTTGATATCAGCCACTCCGCCGGGGAATCGACCCAGGCTTCTTGTGTGGTGTATCAGCACCACGATATGCAGCCCTCCGAATACCGCCGATTCAACATTGCGGACATCACGCCGGGTGATGACTATGCCGCCATGCGTCAGGCCCTGACCCGTCGGTATCAAGAGATGGCTCACCTGCCTGATTTGGTGCTGATTGACGGGGGCAAAGGCCAGCTGGGGGTGGCCGTCGCGGTGTTTGAGGAGCTCGGGCTTGATGCGGATGTGCTGGTAGGGGTGGCCAAGGGTGAGAAACGCAAGGTGGGCCTGGAAACACTGGTCTTCCCCGATGGCCGGGAGATTGCGCTTGGGCCGGGTCATCCGGCCTTGCTGCTGATCGCCCGGGTTCGCGATGAGGCCCACCGTTTTGCTATCACCGGCATGCGCGCCCGGCGTGCCAAGGCCCAGCTGGGCTCGGTGCTGGATGAGATTGAGGGCATCGGTCCCAAGCGCCGCCAGAAGCTTCTGGCGCGGTTTGGTGGTCTGGCGGGCTTGCGGGCTGCGAGCGCCGATGACCTGGCTTCGGTGGACGGTATCTCCCGTACCACGGCTCAGGAGATTTATCGGCGCCTGCGGTCATAATTCATCGATGATCTGGAACCTGCCAAACCTCTTGACCTGGGCCCGTATTATCGCGATTCCCTTGCTGGTGGCTTTGTTTTATCTGCCTATGGGACTCTCAGGGCAGGAGATCAATCTCTTCGCAACGATTGTCTTTGTCGTGGCCGCCATCACGGATTGGATTGATGGCTGGCTTGCGCGCAAGTGGAACCAGACATCACCGTTCGGTGCATTCCTGGACCCTGTGGCCGATAAGCTCATGGTTTGTGCGGCTCTAGTGGCCTTGATCGAATTTGGCAGGCTCAATCCGATCATCGGCCTGATCATTATCGGGCGCGAGATCACCATTTCAGCACTGCGGGAGTGGATGGCCTCGGTGGGGGCCCGCTCTAGCGTGGCGGTCAATTGGATGGGCAAGGCGAAGACGATTGCCCAGATGGTGGCGATTCCCTTTTTGCTGTTCGATGGGCCGATATTCGGTGGCTTGATCCACACCCGTCCCTGGGGCGAGGTCCTGGTCTGGATTGCTGCGGCGCTGACCGTGGTGTCGATGGTCATCTACCTGCGGGCCGCCTGGCCGGAGTTGCAAAAGCGGGCCTGAAAAGGCTAGAATCGTGGGCTTCGCGCAGGTGAAAGCAGTTGGATTAAAAAGCGCGCGGGAGTAGCTCAGTTGGTAGAGCGCAACCTTGCCAAGGTTGAGGTCGCGAGTTCGAGACTCGTCTCCCGCTCCAAGTCTTCAAGAAAGCCCACCGGCGGGGTGGCAGAGTGGTTATGCAGCGGCCTGCAAAGCCGTGGACGCCGGTTCGATTCCGACCCCCGCCTCCAAAAAAGCCAACCATCGGCGCCGTGTGCCTGAGCAGGCAGCCTAGCCAAAATCAAGCCCGTTTGTTGCCGGCGCATTGATCAGTTTCTAAATCCATCGCACTTGAATTATTTTCAGCTTGAAGATGAAAAAATTTCACGCTCATTCTGGCTGATTTCTCTGAAAAATCACTATGAAAAATACTCTTATTAAGTAGACTGCATTTCCGGATAAACAGCCTTAAACATCAGGGCGGGACCAGACCCATGTTGCCGGACAATCCTCAATCGCTCGCGTTTGGCGGGCCTACTGCAAAAATTTGTCAGACCCGATCCGAGGCAGCAAACGACGCTGTTCGTCTGATTCCGGGCCTTCTTGACCTTGAGATTCCCGAGAAGTCGAATTTCTATTTCTTTACCAGCGCTAAAAGCGTCAATGGCCTGCGGCTGGCTGCTTTCTCTTCCTCTGCAAGCAACCTGGAATTGGGTGCGGAATGCGAGGACTCCTGGGTGCTGCCGCTGGCGGGTCGATTACGGCTTACCGATGGCATGTCATTGATGACTGCTGAGGGTGGGAAGAATGCCTTTTTTATCCCCGCGGGTCGGCCGAATCGAATCGAGGCAACAGACCGCTCGTTGGTCAGAATTAGAATTAACTCTGATCGATTGCAGCAGACTGCCAAGACCATGTTGGGTACCCTTTGGGAGAGTGGCGGCCCGATTGAATCTGGAAATCCACGCGAGATCCCGCTGAACATGAATCAGATCTCGTTTGACCCGATTTTTCGGGTGCTTTTTAACCAGATCGATAGCTACTCTGGCCAGCAGCATCTGCTTGATTATTCCGGCATTGACGATACCCTCTATCGCACGATGGCCATGGCGATGGCGCCTGATGTCTTTGTGAAGGCCGCAGCGGTGCGAGATGCTCCCGAGAGCGTCAGGCGGCTGCAAAGGGTTTGCGATTACGTGATGTCCCATCTGGGCGACTGCATCACGATTACTGAGTTGGAACGTATTGCGAATCTCTCCCGGCGTAGCCTGCACAATGCATTCACCAGGGCCTTTGATCTTAGCCCCATGGCCTGGGTGAGGGAGCAGCGCCTTGTCGCTGCCCATGGCCTGCTCAGTCGCCCTGGCAAAGTGCGGTCGGTGACTGAGGCCGCCTTGTCTTGCGGGTATGCCAGCGCATCACTCTTTGCAGCCAATTATCTCCGACGCTTTGGCGAAGTACCGTCCGCTACTTTTTCCCGGGCGCACAGGTAAATTATCAATCCAACCTCCGTTTTTCTATTTTTGAGTACAGATTTGCCTTTATTTGCTAGGCAGCGTTGCGGAGGGCTGCAAAAATCCCGGTTCATGCGGTTCTAAAGAGTGACTGTCATGACCCGATTACAGATTCAAGAAAATTTTTCCTCCCAACTGCGACAACAACTGCAGCAGCGTTTCAGGGGGAGGCTTCCATCGGCAGCAACTTTCGCGGCCCACTTCAACTGCCGGGTGTCGGATACCACCTCAGGTATTTCTGCAGAGACAGCAAGGCGCTGGCTTCGTGGAGAGTGCATTCCCGATAAGTGGCGAATGCGTATTCTGGCGCAATGGCTGGAAATCGACCTTCAAGAGGCGCTGTTTCTGCCGGGTTTTCACCACGAACAGCCAGAGGCACATGTGGACGAGGCGACCAAAGAGATGGTGAGTCTTTTCTCCCAACTCACCGAAAGGCATAAATCTGTTTTTCTAAACCTGCTGAGAGTGAGCGCCTCTGACGAGGTCCTCTTGACTGAGTCGTGAAATAACAATCCCCCGGTCATGCGGCGTTGGTCGAATGTTTATTTCGACGAGATTGGACGGGGCTTAGGACAAACATGCCAGGAGCCAGGAGCGAAATTCGGCGACATGAGGCCGATCAAGGTATTTTTCGGGATAGATCAAGTGCTGGCCTGGCCCCTGCATCGCAGGAAGTTTTGGAAGGGCTCTGACCAGCCGTTTATTCTTCAGGAACGGCTCGGACAGTTCCAGCGACTCCAGCACCACCCCAAGGCCTTGCACGGCCGCTTGCAGGCTGTGTCCCGCGTGCGTAAACGCCAGATCCCAGTCGAGCTTCAGCTTCCCGCATCCGTTCGTTGCGAACCAGTCGGGCCAAGCCGGCGTGGCGCGGGAACAGTAAATCAGAGGTGCGTTCGCCAGATCCGAGATGCTTTTCAAGGGGTTTGATTTCAGAAAGGCGGGAGATGCGAGCGGGACAAATTGTTCGGTGAAGAAATTTTCAACTACAAAATCCCCCTTGGCCGGCTTCCCCCGCTGCACCCACAGGTCTACCGAATCATTGCGAAAATCGACGGGATCGAAAGATGATGAGAGCTCCACCTTGATTTTCGGATGCTTTTCCCGAAAGAGAGTCAGGCGCGGCATCAGCCAGAGCCGGGCAAAGCCCGGTCCGGTGTGAATTCGCACAGGGTCATCGGTATCGGGAGGATTCAGGCACTCCGAAATCTCCGACAGCCTGCCCAGTGTTTCGCTCAGCGCTTCGTTGTAGCGTCGGCCTTTCTGGGTGAGCCCGATCCCGTGGGAAGTTCTCAGGAAAAGGCTGGTGCCAAGCTGCGCTTCGAGTTTGGCAATTCTGTGGCTGATCGCCGATGGTGTGAGATGGAGTTCGTTGGCCGCTTTCGAGACGCTGCCTTGGCGGGCCACCGCCTCAAACGCGATTAATAGGTGGAGGGCGGGCATTCTCATGTTTGGCAAATTCAAAAAATTCTAATTCGCTGGCACATCAGCAGATCAGATGGGTTATCAGCGCGAGTGCATGCCGCTTCAGTTCAACGCTGTGAGGATCGCGTGTGCTCCTGACGGACACGTTTCACGATCGCATTGGCGTGTTCCTTGGATAAATTGAACGTCTGCCGCAAATGTTCCAGCATCTCCTCCTCTTCGTGGCTGATATGGCCATCCTGTAGCGCCTTGATGAGCTCCGCTTCGAAGATGGCACGTTTGCGCGCCATCTGGTTGGCAAATGAACTCGCCACAATACCGGTCAGCAACGCTACCGTACACACGCCCATCAAGGCGGTGGCCACGCCGATCAGTTTCCCGATCGCGGTGACCGGTGCCGCATCGCCATAGCCCACCGTGGTGAGTGTCACCACCGACCACCACATGGCATCGGGAATGGATCCGAACTTGTCGGGCTGAACGTCGTGCTCGGCGTAATAGGCAAGGCATGATGTCATCAGAATCGCGATGCCAAGAATATAAAGCGCCGAGACAAACGACTCGTGTTCATCGCGAATGGCCCGAAACAGATCCTCGAGTGCCGTGTTGTAGTGTGAGAGTTTTAAAAATCTCAGCATCCGAACCGCCCGCATAAAACGCATATCAAGGCCCGGGAAGACCGCGTGCAGGTAAAAGGGCAGCGTCGCGCATAAATCAATGAGGCCATGGAAACTGGTGATGTAGCCCCAGCGCGCTGCTGTGGGGGATAGATGCGCCTTGCCCGCTGGCACGCACCACAGCCTGAGCAAATACTCGACTGTGAATATAGCGATAGAGAACACCTCAAAGGCGTCGAACTGTGATTGAAATCGATCCTGAAGACTGGGAACTGATTCCAAGATGATGGCGATGATGCTTCCCAGCACCAGCAGCGTGATGCCCCAGTCCAACACCTGGCGGGTCAGGTCTCCGGGCGTCTTGCCGAACAGAATCTCAAAGGCCCTGAGCTGCAGCCCTGAGGCCTCCGGGTGGGCGTTGAAGTAGCGCTGGCGTGCCATCAGGGTGGGATACTACTCCGCTGACGCGATCCGACAACCGATTGTCATTGCCCGGATCAGGAAATTCGGGCCGCGTGGCCCCCTCATTTGATCCAGTTCGATCAGCCCGTCAGAATTAGTCCCATACACCCAGGAGGCCCCATGTCTGACCAAACCAAATACCTGCTCGACGAATCCCGTATCCCCAAAGCCTGGTACAACATACAGGCCGATCTGCCGGTGCCCGCGCCCCCCGTGTTGCACCCCGGAACGATGCAGCCGGTTGGTCCGCAGGACCTGGCGCCCTTGTTCCCCATGACCATCATTGCGCAGGAAGTCACGACCGAGCGCGAGGTGGAGATTCCCAAAGAAGTCCGCGATATCTATCGCTTGTGGCGGCCCGCGCCGCTGTACCGCGCCCACCGTCTGGAGAAAGCGCTCGGCACACCCGCAAAGATTTTTTATAAATATGAAGGCGTGAGCCCAGCGGGCAGCCACAAGCCCAACACGGCTGTCCCGCAGGCGTTCTATAACGCTGCAGAGGGTGTGAAGCGTCTCACCACCGAGACGGGTGCTGGACAGTGGGGCACATCACTCTCGTTTGCAGGAAATGTCTTTGGCCTGGAGGTGCTGGTCTTTCAGGTACGCGTTTCTTACGATCAAAAACCTTATCGTCGCGCCGTGATGGAGACCTATGGCGCCCGTTGCCTGCCTTCGCCCTCCACAGAAACAGAATTTGGCCGCAGCGTGCTGGCACAGCGGCCCGATCATCCCGGTAGCCTGGGTATCGCCATCTCCGAGGCGGTGGAGCTTGCGGCCCAGCGCGATGACACCAAATATGCACTGGGTTCTGTGCTCAATCACGTGCTGATGCATCAAACGATCATTGGACTGGAATCGATGGAGCAGTTGCATATGGCCAATACCGAGCCTGATGTCGTCGTGGGCTGCACGGGTGGCGGTTCCAACTTTGCGGGCATTGCCTTTCCGTTTATCGGCCAGGGCCTGCGCGGAGGCAAGAAAGCCCGAATCGTGGCGGTGGAGCCCGCTGCATGCCCGTCACTTACCCGGGGCAAGTATGCCTATGACTTCGGTGATACCGGCCACATGACGCCACTGACCAAAATGCACACCCTGGGATCCACTTTCACACCACCGGGCTTTCATGCGGGTGGTCTGCGTTATCACGGCATGGCACCGCTGGTGTCGCATTTACGCAATCTCGGCCTGATCGAGGCAGTCGCCTATACACAGGGCGAATGCTTCTCGGCAGGAGTGTTGTTTGCGCGTGCCGAGGGGATTGTGCCCGCGCCGGAAGCCAACCATGCCGTGAAGGGTGCAATCGAAGAGGCCCTGCGTTGCAAGCGCGAGGGCCGCAGCGAGACCATCCTTTTCAACCTCTGTGGTCACGGTCATTTTGATATGACCGCTTATCAAAAATATTTCTCAGGTGAGCTGAAGGACGAGGCCTACGACGAGAAAGAACTCGCCATGGCACTCTCCGGCCTGCCATCAGTGCCAGCGGAGTACGCTTGATTAGATATTAAGTTTGCGTGCGGTGATGGTGCTGACGGGAACCCGGTTGTTCAGTTTGGCCGTACGCCACGGCACAAGAAGGCGAGCACGGTGCCCTCGTGGGTGCTGGGGGTGGCCACACGCGGCACGCCAGATCGCTCGAACGTGCTCTCATAGACTGGGGCGCCTTTGCCTTCGGTATCGGGGAATACCTGAATCGCCAACTCTGTGTAGAGATTTCTTTTGCAGTCCACCTGTACATAATCTTTGCGTGAGCGATAGGCCAGGTTCAGTCGGGGCCCGAGGGGTTCCGGGCTGGCCAGCTCCAGCCTCTGCTCCTGTTTGAAATTCAGCAGGATCCAGGTTCTCAGCAGATTGCGGCCTGCCGAGACCTGGAAATCGGGCTCGGTGGCCACCGAGACAGCGTCTAAGTCAGCAAGTTGGTCAAACTTAGCCTTACCCAGGCTGGGCATCAGCCCAGTGACCAGGGCAAGCAGGGCAGCGGCCAGTCTGCGGGCCACCGGCTTTGGCGGCATGGATTCGCGTTTCCGAGGGACGAATGCAATCTTCATGATCTTTCATTACGGCTCTTGCCGGGGGATCGTTTATCCCACCTTCTTTTGAAATTACGCTCAAAAAAATCTAGTATCGCTTTGATTTTTATGGGGATTTCACTCTAAAATCCGGTCATGCTTAGACGCTGCGCCCTGTTGATTTCAGTCTGTCTGCCTCTTGGGGGCTGTGTCAGCGTCTCTTCTTCCACCTTTGCCGAACTGAGGCGGGATCACCCCAAGTTCGAGTCCCAGGATTGCCAAGTTGCTGCGGATGACACTCGTATTCACGATGAGCTCAAGTTGTTGCGTACTCTGATCTCGCCGGTGGTCGTGGCCCTCTCGGGCGGCCTGCTGCTCCCGGCTGTGGTGGTGGCCAATGCTAGCCTGGATACCGCTGATCGGCTCGATGCCTCACGCATGGAGGTCCACTGCGGGGGGGAGGGTAAGACCTCCTTTGATATCGCCCAGGGGGTTGTGGGTAACGCGGCTCTCGGACTTGCCACAGGGGCTGCCGTGAACGCTGTTGGTGCCCCGTTGCCCTTGCCAGCGATGGGCGGGGGAACCCCCTCAAAATAGACGTTTGTCTTTCCTTGCGGCCTGACTAGCTGGACACCGAGAGCGTTGGTCTCGCCAGTAAAGACTCATGGCGCGAGACAGATCCTTTCATTTGGGTTTCCAAGTCCTGCCAACGTGATTGCAGTTTCAGGAATGCAGCGGTTGGATCCAGGTCACCAGTGACTGCGCCAATCACAGAGGCACTCGCACAGCCTGTGGCATGGACTTCCGCCAGATTGCCTGCGTTCACACCGCCTATCCCGATCACGGGATAAGGAATGAGCGAGACCCAATAGCGCAGATTGTCAGTGCCCCGCGCGATCCAGGGCATCGCTTTCACCCGTGTGGGAAATACTGGCCCGCAGGCCACGATGCTCGGTTGAAGCGACAGCGCCCGGGCCACTTCCCAAAAGGAGTGGGATGACACCCCCAGTCGCAGGCCTGCCTTGGCAATCGCATCCAAGTCGGCTGAAAGAAGATCTTCCTGGCCAAGATGCACGCCCCAGGCGCCCGCATCGATGGCGGCCTGCCAGTAGTCATTGATAAAGAGCTGACAGTCCGGATACTGCCTGCCCATGGATACGGCCTGCTGAATCTTGCGGCCGATCTCGGTTGTGAATGATGGTGATTTGATTCTGAGCTGCAGGATCCGCGCGCCTGCCTCGAGCATCAGAGCAAGATGCTCAAGATTATCCACGATGGGATAAACCCCGGGCCTTGGGTTGCGCATGGCGGGAAATACGCTTGAAGGTCTTGGACCGCATTCCAGATCCACAAGCCTGGGATAGGCATCGCGTTTGGGCGGTGAATCATTCAGCGACCGCACGCCGTGTAATGCACGTGATGCATACCCAAAAAGGGCCAGTACACAGGCATCTTCAAGCACATAGCCTTGTGCCTGCCAACTCCTAATATCGCTTTCGATTGCGGTGCGGACTGCTTCGTCATCTTTCGCTATTGCTACCGCAGGAAGCAGATCCGCATGCAGCCAGCGGGTTTTGAGCCGCAGCGCAAGTCGGTTCTCTTGCACATGAAATTGACAAGACGGATTCATATCGTGAACGGCTGGCCTGTGACCGGTGTCGATGGTGTGGCGAAGGGCTGGGGCGTGATCACGCCTGCGAGAAAGCCGGCGCGGCCCGCGCGAATTGCATCTCGAAATGCTGCCGCCATCTTTACTGGGTCTTTGGCTTGCGCGATTGCGGAATTCAGCAGCACGCCATCAAAACCGATTTCCATTGCCTGTGCTGCATGTGAAGGCGCACCGATGCCTGCATCCACAATCAGGGTGGTGTTGGGGAATCTGTCCCGCAGCCGCTGTAGGGCATCTTTGTTGGTGATGCCTTGTCCTGAGCCGATCGGTGCCGCCCAGGGCATGAGAATTCTGCAGCCGACATCCACCAGACGCTGGGCCACCAGCAGATCCTCTGTGCAATAAGGAAACACTTCAAAACCCAGATCAACAAGCTGCTTTGCCGCAGGCACCAGTTCAAAGGTGTCGGGCTGCAGCGTGTAGTCATCGCCGACTACCTCCAGCTTCACCCAGTTGGTTTCGAAGATTTCCCTGGCCATCTGGGCCAGCGCAACAGCCTCCGCTGCTGTGCGGCAGCCAGCGGTGTTTGGAAGAATGCGCTTGCCAGTCTTGCGAATCAGATCCCACCAGGCCTTGCCACCGCTGCCCGAGACATTGGCGGCCTGGCGTTTGATGCCCATCGTCAGAATTTCCGCCTCTGATACAGAAATTGCCGCCTCCAGCACCTGGGGTGATGGGTAGCCGGCCGTGCCCATGAGGAAACGGCTCGTGAGCTGCGTATCGCCAAAGCGAATGGGGTCGGCCGAATTGGATATTAAGGATGTCGTCATAGAAAACAGTAAAAAATTTAACCGCCCGTGATCGGCTCAAAGGTCATCACCTGATCGTTGTCAGATAACGATCTTTCCTGGCGCGCATCGCGTGGCACGAACACGCCGTTCACAGCAGTGGCGCAGGACTTCTGCTCAATCCCAGCCTGATCCAGCAAGGCCGAGAGCGTGCAGCCTTCTGCGCAAGCATGGGCCGTGCCGTTAACGAAGACCTGCATCGCCCAATGCCTTTTCAATAACAGCAGGGGCCAGCAGCCAGCCATGCCGAAAAAGCCCGTTGATGCGAATCAGCCCGTCTTCCACATTCATGTAAGGTAGATTATCGTGGGTAGCTGGCCGCAGATTGGTATCTGTCCAGAGCACCCGGGCCTCGGCCAGAGCGGGGAAGATACTAAAGGCTGCTGAGAGCAGCTCCATCGTGCTCTGCACCGAAATGGGTGATCGGTCTTCGCTTTCAATTTCGGTGGCGCCAATCACCAGACGATCATCTGGGTGGGGCACGATATAGACCCGCCAGCGCGGATGCAGCAGCCGCACCGGGCGGTGTAGCACGAAGCCGAGTGCAGAGAGCACAATCACCTCGCCACGTACACCGCGGACATCCAGCGTGTCGCTTGCCCCGGTGCCGCGGACATCAATCACCCAGTCAAAACGCAGTGATTCACCATTGGAGACGATACCGCCTGGTTCAATCGCGTCTGCCCGAGCACCCCAGCGCCAATTCACCTGGGGCAGGGCTGCGTGCAGGCTGCTCATGGCTTCTGTCGGATGCAGATGGCCTTCGCCTTTTAAGCGCCATGCATGCAGTGTGCCCTTGAGCATGGGTGCGAGCGGTGCGATATCCCGGGCTTCAAGTTCAATCATGTGATCAGGGTCGTTATCCAAGAGCCGCAGGATGCGTTGCGCTGATCCCGCATCCGATGCGTGGCAGACCATGAGGCTGTCATTGAGCGCAAGACCTAGCGGCGATACCGCATCACATGGCCGTGGCAGCATCGATCTCAGGGCTTTGTCCATGTCTTGCCAGAGTGCAAGCGACCTCAGCCCGAGATCACGTACCACTGGCCCGCCGCACTCCATTTCGGCAATGGGACTGAGCATGCCCGCTGCTGTCCAGCCTGCGGCCCGGATCGTATTGGGCCCGGGCGAGGGCGGAGAGGGTTCAAAGACTGTTACATCGTGACCAGCCTTGGCGCAATGAAAGGCGGCAAGCCTTCCCAGCACACCAGCGCCTGCAATGCCAATACGCATGTTGCTGTAATACTCCTTATGCCTTGTGATAAACCTTGGCGCCAGTCTTCACAAACTCAATTGATTTTTCCTGCATGCCTTTTTCCAGTGCCTCTTTTTCACTCACTCCCTGAGATGCCGCATAGTCCCGTACATCCTGGGTGATCTTCATACTGCAGAAATGCGGCCCGCACATGCTGCAGAAATGCGCCACCTTCATGCTGTCCTTCGGTAGTGTTTCATCGTGATAGGCCTTGGCCGTGTCGGGATCCAGACCCAGATTGAACTGATCATTCCAGCGGAATTCAAATCGCGCTTTAGAGAGCGCGTTATCCCGAATCTGCGCACCCGGATGGCCCTTGGCCAGATCGGCCGCGTGGGCCGCGATTTTGTACGCAATGATGCCTGCCTTCACATCTTCTTTATTGGGCAGCCCCAGGTGTTCCTTCGGCGTGACGTAGCAGAGCATGGCGGTGCCATACCAGCCAATCTGCGCAGCACCAATGGCGCTGGTAATGTGGTCATAGCCGGGTGCGATATCGGTGGTCAGTGGGCCCAGGGTATAGAAGGGGGCCTCGTCGCACCACGCCAACTGCTTATCCATGTTCTCTTTGATCAGCTGCATGGGCACATGGCCAGGGCCCTCGATCATGGTCTGCACATCATGCTTCCAGGCGATCTGGGTCAGTTCACCTAGGGTTTTCAGCTCACCCAGCTGGGCATCATCATTGGCATCCCAGCCGCTGCCCGGCCGCAGACCATCGCCCAGGCTGAAGGACACATCGTAGGCCTTCATGATCTCGCAGATCTCTTCGAAGTGGGTGTAAAGAAAGTTTTCTTTGTGGTGGGCTAAGCACCACTTGGCCATAATGCTGCCGCCACGGCTGACAATGCCGGTCATGCGGTTAGCCGTCATGGGCACATAGCGCAACAGCACGCCTGCGTGAATCGTGAAGTAATCCACGCCTTGCTCGGCCTGCTCAATCAGGGTGTCTCGGAATAGCTCCCAGGTGAGTTCTTCCGCCTTGCCATCCACTTTTTCTAGTGCCTGATAGATCGGTACGGTGCCAATCGGCACAGGACTGTTGCGGACAATCCATTCCCTGGTCTCGTGAATGTGTTTTCCGGTGGACAGATCCATGATGGTGTCGGCCCCCCAGCGGATGCCCCAGGTCATTTTGTCCACTTCTTCGCCGATCCCGGAAGACACCGCGCTGTTGCCGATGTTGCCGTTGATTTTGACCAGGAAATTGCGGCCGATGATCATGGGCTCGGATTCTGGGTGATTGATGTTGGCCGGAATAATCGCCCGGCCGCGGGCCACTTCACTGCGCACAAATTCTGGGGTGATCTCCTTTGGAATCGCTGCACCGAAAGACTCCCCGGGGTGCTGGCGCAGCATCAATTCAGCCATGCGGGCCGAGCTGCCACCCGCAGCTTTGAGTCTTTCAATGTATTCAGTGCGCAGCATGTTCTCGCGAATTGCGATGAACTCCATCTCGGGGGTCACCATGCCTTTCTTGGCATAGTGCATCTGCGTGACATTCGCGCCGGCCTTGGCGCGGCGGGGCTGGCGCTGCAGATTAAAGCGCAGAGCCACCAGTTTGGGATCATGCAATCGATCACGGCCAAAGTGGCTGGTGGGGCCATCCAATAATTCGGTGTCGTTGCGCTCTTCGATCCACTTGGCACGAATCGGTCTAAGACCCGCACGGATATCGATTTTGACTGCGGGGTCCGTGTAGGGGCCGCTGGTGTCATACACAAAAATCGGCGGGTTTTTTTCTGCACCCATCTGTGTGGGGGTGTCATCCTGGGTGATTTTGCGAAAGGGCACGCGTAGGTCAACGCGCCTGCCCTGCACATAGACTTTTTCGCTGTTCGGAAAGGGCGCAATCGCGCTCTCATCCACGCTGGCGATCGCGGCAAGAAATTGTGGATTCACAGCCATGGGGGTCTCCTTTTAATCTGTTGAGGTGTCAGGCACGGTGTCAGACACCGTGCCTGACACCTTCGGGGTAAGGTGCATCGGCTGGGGATCAAAGCCATGATTCACTGGGCCATGTCCATGGCCTACCCGCATGGCTACCGAATGCGAAATCGCCTGATAAACATAGTCTTGCGCGCCTTTGACTGCTGCCTTGAGTGGGTAGCCGAGCGCCAGGTAGCAGGCAATCGCAGAAGAGAGCGTGCAGCCCGTGCCGTGCAGGTTATTGGTGTCGATGCGGGGCTTGACGATCTCGGTGATCGACCGATGGATTGCCACGTCGTCCTTCGGGCTCCTCGCAATAACGGCTTCTTTAAGCGTAGATGGCGTGAACTCCACCAGCATATCCATCAAATTCGGTGACTTCATGTGGCCGCCCTTTACCAATACATTGCGGGCGCCCATCTCATACAGTTGTACTGCGGCCGACTCAAACTGCTCCCAACGCGCCACCGTCTGCCCGATCAGCCAGGAGAGTTCATCGAGATTGGGTGTGACGAGTGTGGCCAGTGGGAAAAGAAGCCGCACAATCTCTTCCTGGGTCTGGGGCGTGATGAGCTTATCGCCACTGGTGGCCACCATCACGGGGTCCAACACCACGAACCCCGGCCGATATGTTTTCAAGGCATCGGCTACCACGGCCACGATCTCGGGCGAGTGCAGCATGCCGATCTTCACCGCATCTGCACCGATGTCCTCGAACACTGCATCTAACTGGGCGCCCAAGAATGCCGGGTCTGGTGCATGAATCGCACGCACACCCTGGGTGTTTTGTGCAGTGAGCGCGGTGATGGCCGTGAGCCCATAGCAGCCCAGCGCTGAAATGGTTTTTAAATCCGCCTGAATGCCTGCACCGCCTCCGCTATCGGAGCCGGCGATGGAGAGAACTTTTTTGGGAGTGAAGGCCATGATTGCTTTCCTACGCCGGTATCAGCCGGATCAGGTTCAAGGGTATTTCTCAGACCGACAACCCTGCCGGTCACCCCTAGCGAAGGTTTAATGCTAACGGATAAGTGGGCTGCCGTGTGGCGCCTGAGGGGCAGCAGGCCCAGCCTTGAAACGGGCGAAAAAAAGCCCGCCGGGTGAGGGCGGGCTTGAGTTGTTTTGGCAAACCCCCCGGGAAGGGGACTCCCCGAGGTGCCTAAGGGTTACTTCGCCATCTTCAGATCAGGGTAGCGAACCGACTCCACCAGCTCTTGAACCTGACGGTTCGGAGCGGGGGTGATCAAGCTCACGATGATGATCACGGCAAAGCCCAGCGGCACGCCGAACAAGCCGGCCGAGATCGCGGAGATCTCAAACCACTCGTTCACAATCGGGGCCGAACGGGGGATACCCAGGAAGACCTCACGCAGCCATGGCTGGTTCTGCACCATATAGAAGAAGGTGATGCCGATACCTGCGACCATGCCCAAGCTTGCTGCGATACCCGTGGTGCGTTTCCAGAAGATGCCCATCACGAGAGCCGGGAAGAATCCTGCCGCAGCGAACGAGAAGGCCGCAGACACCAGGAACAGAATGTCAGCAGGTTTCTGTTGCGCCACCAGGGCAGCCAACACGGCAACAATCAGCAGCATGGTCTTGGAGAGCACCACACGGCGGGCCACAGGGGCCGACGGATCGATCATCTTGTAATACACGTCGTGCGAGAGTGCGTTAGCAATGGTCAGCAGCAGACCGTCAGCTGTTGACAGTGCCGCAGCGAGACCACCCGCAGCCACCAGGCCGGAGATCACATAGGGCAGGCCCGCGATCTCTGGCGTTGCCAGCACCACAATGTCTGCACCGATGGAGACCTCGGCAAGCTGCACGATCCCGTCCTTATTCAGGTCAACAATCGACAGTAGACTCGGATCCACCTTCGCCCAGTTCTGCACCCAGGCCGGCAGCGATGCATAGGCCGAGCCAACGATGTCGTTGTACATCACGAACTTCACCAGCACAGCAAGTGCAGGCGCCGAGAAGTACAGCAGGAAGATGAAGAACAGCGACCAGGTCACGGAGTTACGGGCCTCACGCACCGATGGTGTCGTGTAGAAACGCATCAGGATGTGTGGCAGTGCTGCGGTACCCACCATCAGACAGAAGATGAGCGCCAGGAAGTTCTTGCGAGACTTGTTCTGGGCGGCTTCGTCCTTGCCAGGGAAGGCCTGGGCATGCGGCAAGGGTGGGTTGCCGCGAGCGGCACCGGCCTTGGCCTTATCCAAGCTTGCCTTGTAGGCTTTTTCATCGGCCGGGAACTTGTCCGCCGTGCCAGCAGCTTCTGCAGCGGCCTTGTCAGCAGCGTAAGAGGCTGGAACATCCTTCAGCTTCTCGGTTGCAGCAGCAGCCCGATCCTTGAAGATCTGACGGACTTCAATTTCCTTGGGATCAGCCGTGATCTTCTTCTCAAGCTCCGTGACCTTTTGGAGCTGCTGGCCGTAGACCAATTGCGGCACAGGCACGCCTGTCTGCTTCACGCCAAGCCAAACCAGCGGAATCATGTAGGCAATGATCAGGATGATGTACTGGGCTACCTGGGTCCAGGTCACCGCCTTCATACCACCCAGGAAGGAGCAGACCAGAATACCGGCCAGTCCCAGGAACACGCCAACTTCAAACGACACACCAGTGAGGCGGGTTGTGATCAGGCCCACACCGTAGATCTGCGCCACCACATAGGTGAAGGAGCACAGAATCGCAATACACACACCGATGAATCGGGGCAGATTGCCGCCGTAGCGTGCGCCGAGGAAGTCCGGAATCGTGAACTGACCGAACTTGCGCAGGAAGGGCGCCAGGAACACGGCCACCAGCACATAGCCACCGGTCCAGCCCATGATAAAGGCCAGGCCACCGTAGCCCTGCAGGTAAAGACCACCGGCCATACCGATAAACGATGCAGCCGACATCCAGTCGGCGCCCGTCGCCATCCCGTTAAACACAGCGGGAACGCGGCGGCCGGCGACGTAGTATTCGTCAGCATCGCTGGTGCGGCTCATAATGCCGATGCCGGCATAGAGCAGCACGGTCGCAGCCAAGAAGACGTAGCCCATCATTTCACGTGAGAGACCCATCTGCTCGGCAATGCCCAGCAGAATCACGAAAATGGCGAAGCCACCTGTATAGAAGCCGTAGACCTTTTTCAGTTGGCTGGTGAAGGCCTTCTGAGATTGGGCCGGAGCGGCAATAGGATTGTTAGAAGCCATGATCAGTCGTCCTCCGCCTCAGCCACGCCAAACTCTTTGTCCATCTGATTCATCGATCGGGCGTAGTACCAGATGATGGCGATGTAGATGATCAGAGAGCCTTGTGCGCCCATGTAAAAGGCGAACGGCCAGCCGAAAAAGTTAAAAGAAAGTTCGCGGGCATAAAACCCCACGACATAGGTAACGACAAACCACAGAGCGAGCAGCCAGGCTGTCTTTCTGAGTGTCGCCTGCCAATAGGCAACGTGTTTTTCACTTAATTGCATCAAAAGCCTCCTAAAGGAAGTGTTGTAAAGCCTCTACGGCTTATCCCGCCGCTTCTTGAATCAATTCTGTTTTGAGTAGACGCGCCTTTACGGGCTCATCTCCTGTATTTCGCAAATGGGTCCTCCACGCCAGCCTGCACACCTGTCTCCCGTTGCAGTTGCACAGCAAGCTGTGGCTCGAACTTGTGTAATTTTTTGACCAGCTTGATGCAGGCTTTTTCGTCTCCAAGCCGATGGTGCAGGCTGGCCAACTGGTAGTAGCCATAAGGGCTCATGGGCTGCAGGTCGATGGTGCGCTCAAGTGCCGCTTTGGCTTCTGCTGGCCGGTTCATGGCGATTAGGGAGAGCGCACGGCCGTAGTGGGCACGGTCCATCTTTTCCTGGTGGCGGATCGCCTGGTCAAAGCAATGCAGGGCTTCTTCGTGGTCCTCGCGCTTCTGAATCAGGAAACCCAGATTGAACCAAGCGGACGAGTAGCTGGGTTCGACTTCAATGGCCTTGCGCAGCAGGGCCTCGGCCTCGTGGTTACGTTTGACCTCTGCCATGCAGGTGGCGGCAGTGGTCAGTGGCAGGGCCCCTTTTTCAGGTTTGGCTTCAGCAACACGCAGCCAATACTCCGCGGCAATCTCGAACTTCTTGAGCACCATGGCCCAATTCGCGATCTGTGCATAAAACCAGGCGTTGAGCGCGCGCATCTTAGGCTGCCTGCTCCAGCATCATGCTGAATTTGGTGTAAGAGAGAAACAGCCAGATCCAAAACAGCAGCATCAGCGCTACAAAAGGCACATGCTGATTAGCGACTTTGTTCGGGGTAATGATTCGGGTTACGCGGACTACGGGGGACGTGATGAGCCGAAACATCTTGTAGACCGCGTTGCCCTCGTGTTTGCCGAAGCTCAGGGCATAGACCAGCCCCTGGCCAATCAGCAAAAGGCCCGCAAATTCAGCGAGCCCTTTCAAAATCACCACCACAGAAAGCAAATTTGTCCCCTTTGTTGTCCTGCCTTGATCTGCTGCAAACCCCACGGCTATCTTCCCCAAGCCGACGGATGGTCTAATCCTTGTTGGCAGGGCACGATACTTCGCCCAAGCCGCCATGTCTACTTAGGGAATAACACTGTGTCTGATGCATCGCAACAAGATCTGACGGAACTGGCCCTGGATACCCGGGTCGGCCAACTCATCCGTAAGAGCCCCCTCGTCTGCCTGCCGACCACCCCGCTCAAGCAGGTGTTCGAGGCCATGGACAAGGAAAAGGCGGGTTCTATGCTGGTCTCGGATGAGACCGGCGTGGTCCAGGGCATCCTGACCCGCTATGACCTGATCAGCCGGGTGATCCTGCCCGCACTTCCGCTTTCAACCCCAATTTCCCAGGTGATGAGTACGGGAATTAAGACCATTGATGCCGAAAGCGGCGCGCTGGAGGCCATGCTGATGATGGCCCGGCACAAGGTGCGGCATCTGCCCGTGCTGCACCAGGGCTTTCTGGTGGGCATGGTGTCGGAGGGAGATCTATTTAATTTTCAGCGATCCAGCCTGCGGATCCTCTCGGCCAGTATTGAGCAGGCCGAGACCATCGCCGATCTGAAGGTCTGTGCCGCAGAGGTCCTGCGGCTGGCCCGGCGGCTCATGGCCCAGGGGGTGGCGGCAACCTCCCTGGCCAGACTGGTGAGTCATTTAAACGACAGCCTGACTCGGCGCGTGATTGTGATCACCGAGCAGGACCTGCGCTCCGAGTTGGGCGAGCTGCCCGCCTGGTGCTGGCTTGCCCTGGGCTCGGAGGGTCGGGAAGAGCAGACGGTTGCCACAGATCAGGACAACGCGATTATTTTCGAGGGCGATGGCGAGACCTATCGCTCAAGATTCAAGCAACTCGCAGGCGAGATCAACCGCGCCCTGGCTGACATTGGATTTCCCCTGTGCAAGGGCGGTGTGATGGCCATGAATGACAAGTGGTGCCGCAGTGTCGATGAATGGCACGATCTTCTGGCGGGCTGGTTTCAATCGCCCATGCCCGAGGCCTTGTTGGATGCGAACATCTTTTTTGACTTTCGCGGGCTGTATGGCGAGGTGGGGCTTGCCGAGTCCCTGCGCGATTGGTTATCGAAGCAGGTGGGCAGCCATGGCCTGTTTCTCAGGTCTCTGGCCCAGGATGCCATGCGCGATGAGGTCTCCAAACTCACCAGCAACGGGGTGATCATCAGCATTGCCCGTGCTTTAAGAAAGCGTGGGCACAAGGCGGATTGGCTCGCCCCCGCAAGTCTTGAGATGAAGCGTGGCGGCACGGCGCCGGTGGTTTATTTTGCCCGTGTGCTGGCCCTGGCCAAGGGAATTGCGGCCACATCGACCGATGAGCGGCTTCGGATCCTGGTGGATCTTAAGGCCATGAGTGAATCGGAATCGCACCAGATGCGGGATGCCTTCAATGTGCTGCAGCGCTATCGACTGCGGGCCCAGCTGGATTACGCCACTCGGGCCGAGACTGCCGATCAGGGCGATCTTTCACCCAATCTCCTGGCCCTGGATGAGCTCAGTTCGCACGAGATCGAGCGCCTCTCCGAGGCCTTATCTCACCTGGGTGGGCTACGCGCACGACTGGAGATGGATTTTCTGCGCTAAAGGGGGCTGACATGCCGAGTGGATTTAATTTCGCAGCATCGCCATTTGATTGCTTAAGCCGCCAAGAGCAGGAGCTGGTGAGCAACAGCGTGGATGTCGCCTATTTCCGACAGGGGGAAACCATCCTGGATGTCGGCGCAGAGCCCACACACCTCTATGTGGTGATCAAGGGCTATGTGCAACAGGTCGAAGATGGCGAAGAGGTGGGGGTGTATGGGCCGGACGACTGCTTTGATGGCCGGGGCCTGGTCGCAGGTAAGGTCTCAGATCAGTTCATCGCCATGGAGGAGGTAGTCGCCTACGAGCTCTCCAAGGCTGCGGTCATGGAGCTGATTTCTCGTAACAGCACCTTTGGTGCTTTATTGTTCGAGGATCTCTCCAAAAAGCTTACCGCACTGTCAGAGCGGCGTAGTCAGCATGAACTCCACACCCTCAGCATGGCGCGTGTGGATCAGGCCTTTCTCAGGCCACCGGTGTTCGTGGAGATTACAGAAAATGTCCGCGCGGTTGCCGAGATCTTCAACAAAGTGCGCACCAACAATGTCATGGTTCGCGACAACAGCAGTGTACCGCCGCGGCTAGGTATCTTCACGCTGGGCAGCCTCAGTCGAGCCATTTTGGATGGCACACCGCTGGATCAGCTGCAGGTGGGCAAGCTCGCCCATTGGGGCCTGATCAAGGTCAGGCCCAGTGATCATCTCTATGATGCCCTGGCGATCATGGTGCGGCATAAGGTCACGCGGGTTGTGGTCATGGATAACGAAGAAGTGGTGGGCCTGCTGGAGCAGGTGGATCTTCTGAGCTTCATGACCAATAGCTCCTCGTTGATTGTGCAGAGGATTCTTCAGGCCCAATCGTTGCAGCAGCTGCACGAGGCCGCCCAGGAGATCACCCGATTGGTCGCACTGCTGCACCGAAACGGCACCCGAGTGGGCATGATCGCCAAGCTGGTCCAGGAATTGAATGCAACCCTGTTTGATCGGACCTGGTCGCTCTTGGCGAGTCCGGAGTTGCGGGCCAACAGCTGCCTCTTTGTGATGGGCAGCGAGGGCCGTGGCGAACAGCTGCTGAAGACCGATCAAGACAATGGTCTGATCATTCGCGATGATTACCCTGATCTGGCAGAGGCCGAGCGGACCTGTGAGCGGTTCTCCAAGGCCCTGGAAGGCTTCGGTTATCCCGAGTGTCCAGGAAAAATCATGGTCAATAATGCTGAGTGGCGACTCACGGCATCGCAGTTTTCCCTGCGCGTGCGCAACTGGCTGCTGGAGCCCACAGCTGAGGGGCTGATGGCACTGGCCATCTTCATGGATGCCCATGCGGTAAGCGGCGATTCGGAGCTCTTGAGGGCTGTCAAACAGAGCCTGCACGCGTTTCTCACTGATAACGATTTTCTGCTCGCGCGATTTGCATCGGTGATTGAGGCGTTTTCATCGGAGACTGGCTGGTGGAATCGATTGTTGCAGATCGGCGATAGCAGCCCAGAGATGGTCAACCTGAAAAAAGCAGGCATTTTTGCCATCGTGCATGGCACGCGCAGTCTTGCCTTACAGCATCGGCTGTTTGAGACATCGACGGTGGAGCGGCTAGAGCGCTTGGTGGAGATGGGCAGGCTCTCCAAAGACACATCCCTGCATCTGATCGAAGGGCTGCACTTTCTAATGGGATTGAAACTCAAGGAGGGCCTGCGCCAACTGGAGACCCATCAACAGGTCACAGGCGATGTGGATATGCGCAGCCTGTCTACATTGGAGCGTGACTTACTCAAAGACACGCTCAATGAGGTGAAGAAATACAAGACCTTTCTGCGGCAGCATTTTCATCTCGAGGCCGCATGAGCAATCCCAAGGGGGGGCTGATGCAGTCCCTGCAGCAGAAGTGGATGCGCATGCGTCTTACCGATACGCGCTTTCAGTTCATGTTCGATGCCGCACCCGATCAGGAGTGGGTCTGCCTAGACACGGAGACCACGGGTCTGAATGTGGAAACCGAAGAAATCATTGCGGTGGGCGCAGTCCGAATCGTGGGCAACCGCATCCTGACCAGTGAGCGGCTGGAGCTTCTGATTCGCCCGGAGAAAAAGGTCTCTGAGGGTGCGGTGAAGGTCCACCGGATCCGTGAGCAGGATCTTTCAGCGGGATTAAAGCCAGAGGATGCCATGGAACGGCTGCTGAATTTCATCGGCAGCAGACCGCTGGTGGGCTACTTCCTGGAGTTCGACGAGGCCATGGTCAACAAAACCGTGCGTCGCATGATGGGCATTGGCCTGCCCCAGCCCAAGATCGAGGTCTCATCGATGTACTACGAGTACAAAACCAAGCAGCTTCCCCATCACCTGCGGGAGATGACCCAGATTGATCTGCGATTCGCCAGCATGATGAAGGATCTGGCCCTGCCGCTGCGCGAGGCCCACGATGCAATCAATGATGCGGTCATGACGGGCATGGCCTTTATCAAGCTGCGCAATATGCTGGCTTCTTAGAAAAGAAAAACCAGACCCGTAGGTCTGGTTAGAGTGGTCTCCCGGGGTGCACCCCCGGGGCTTTTCTTCTTCTTGATTCTTCTTCTGCTTGTAATTTTTCCTTAGTGGCCGGATGCGCCCGAAGCTCCGAGCCCAGTTTCGGAGCGGACCTGCTGGGCGTCGAAGTCCTCGCGCTCTTTCGCTGCCTGCGCACTGTTATCGAGCTTGGAGAAGATATAGATCGACACAAAGGCAATGGTCATGGAGAAGAGTGCGGGTGAAGTGTAAGGGAAAAGCGCGGATCCCTTGGGATTGCCAAACACTGCCTCCCAGACCGATGGCGAGACCACGGTGAGTGCCACCGAGGAAATCAGGCCCAGAAACCCACCAATCACCGCACCCTTGGTGGTGCAGTCTTTCCACAGCACCGACATGAAGAGCACTGGAAAGTTGGCCGATGCCGCGATGGCGAATGCCAGCGACACCATGAAGGCGATGTTCTGTTTCTCGAAGATGATGCCCAGCAGCACAGCGATCACGCCAAGCGTTAAGGTGGTGAGCCTTGATACGCGCAGCTCTGCCTTGGTATCGGCTTTGCCCTGCTTGAATACCGTGGCATACAGGTCGTGTGAGACTGCCGATGCGCCGGAGAGCGTCAGGCCAGCCACCACCGCAAGAATCGTGGCAAAGGCGACCGCTGAAATGAAGCCATAGAACACATCACCGCCTACTGATTTCGCCACCAGTACGGCCGCCATATTGGCCGTGCCCGCCCCGCCCTTGATCACGCCTTTCGCGGTATCTGCAAACTCGGGATTGGTCAGCACCAGGGTGATTGCGCCAAAGCCGATGATGAAGATCAGGATGTAGAAGTAGCCGATCCAGGTCGTGGCCCAGAACACCGATTTGCGTGCTTCCTTGGCATCGGGCACAGTGAAAAATCGCATCAGGATGTGGGGTAGGCCTGCGGTGCCAAACATCAGCGCCATGCCGAAGGAGATTGCGGAGATCGGGTCTTTCACGAATCCACCCGGATTCATGATCGATCCACCCATCTTTGCCGCCTCTTCCGCGCTCTTGCCGGCATTGACCTGAATCGCAGTCTTGACCTCAACGCCCTTGGCAAAGAGCGCCTCGGGGCTAAAGCCATACTGGGCCATCACCATGATCGCCATGAACGTCACACCGGAGAGCAGCAGACAGGCCTTAATGATCTGCACCCAAGTGGTGGCGGTCATGCCACCAAAGAGGACATAGACCATCATCAGACCGCCGACAATGACCACGGCCACCCAGTACTCCAGGCCGAAGAGCAGTTTGATCAGCTGACCCGCACCCACCATCTGGGCGATCAGGTAGAAGGCCACGACCACCAGGGTGCCGGAGGCCGCAAATGCTCGGATGGGTGTCTGTTTAAAGCGGTAGCCGGCCACATCAGCGAAGGTGAATTTGCCAAGGTTGCGCAGGCGTTCGGCCATCAGAAAGGTAATCACCGGCCAACCCACCAGAAAGCCAATCGAATAGATCAGACCGTCGTAGCCACTGGCCATGACCGCAGCTGAAATACCAAGGAAAGATGCGGCCGACATATAGTCGCCCGCAATCGCCAGGCCATTCTGAAAGCCCGTGATTCCACCACCTGCAGTATAGAAATCGGCAGCTGATTTGGTGCGTGCGGCTGCCCATTTGGTGATCCAGAGTGTCGCCAGCACAAAGGCGCCGAACATGCCGATCGCAGTCCAGTTAGTGGCCTGTTTTTCCGCCTGTCCTACGTCACCCCCGGCCGCAATCACGGCTCCGGAGAGGGCCAGCAGCGCCACAGCGCCTGCGAATTGTTTAAGGGTGCTCATGCTCATTTGCCGCCCTCCTTTTTCAGGATTTCAGCGGTCAGCGCATCGAACTCGCTGTTGGCACGGCGGACATAGATGCCGGTGATCACAACGGTGAAGATGATCACGCCCATGCCGATGGGCACGCCGATGGTGGTGACGCCCTCGCCAAGTTTTGTAGACAGAAACTCTTTGTTAAAAGCGATCAGAGCGATATAGCCGTAGTACACGATCATCATGAGGATCGTGAGCATCCAGCCAAAGCTGCTGCGTTTACTTTTTAGTTCGTGATACTTCGGATTCGCCTTGATACGGGCGACGACGTCGTCACTCATGGTGCTTCTCCCTGTTTGCCCGGTGCCTGGAGTGGCCCGGCTCTTCTTATGTGGGCCTGATCATAACCCTTTCATTCTTATGGTGGGGTTCTTACTGATTAGGGGGCAGGTAGAAGCAGTGTGCGTCGCACAAAAATCTAGAGCACTTGAAAACAGATGATCGTGATCAAGGTGGGTCCCCCGGCGGCGGCCAGCAGGCCTAGGGGATTGATGTTTTCGTCCTCGAACCGGTTTCTCAGGATGGCGGCACCGGCAGGGTTGGGCGCATTGGCAATGATGGTGAGACCGCCACCGGTGACTGCGCCCGCCACCAACGCGTATTTGAATTCCTCGCTCAGGCCCTCCACCAAGGAGCCCAGATAGGTCAGAGCAGCGTTATCCGTGATGGCTGTCAACGCTGTGGCGCCATAGTAGACCGCTGTGGGGCTCATTTTGGAGAGGAGGGGCTGTAACCACCAGGCCTGGAGGCCACCCAGGACCACCAGGCCCGCCAAGAAGAAGGCCACCATCAGGCCCTCACGCAGAATGAGGCGCTCCTGGAATTGGGGATAGGCGGTGGCCAGGCCCATGAACAACAGAAAAATGCCCATGAAGATCGGCGGATGATGGGCAAACAGCACGATGCCCGCAATCAAGAACAGATGCACGGCAATCATGGTGGCAGGAATCGGTTCGCCGTGATTTTGCGTGGCGCTGCGGGCCTCTTGTATCTGGGCATCGGCCTGTCTTAAATAGTCCTTAAACAGCAGGGTCACGATGGTGCCGTTGATGAAGACGGCAATGGCGGATTTCCAGCCGAAGTGGGTCAGCATGTAGACCGTATCCCATTGCCATTTTGCTGCCACCATCAGCACCGGAGGTGCTGCAAAGTGGGTGAGCGTGCCCCCAATCGAGACATTGACAAATAACGCCCCGATGGTGGCGTACTTAAAGTTGGTTGGCGTCTTTTCCCGGAAGTAGGGCAGTAGCATCAGTGCTGCCAATGTCATGGCGGCGGGCTCAGTAATAAAGGAGCCCAACAGCGGCACAAGGGTAAGCAGAAGAAAGTATCGTGCCGCACCGCGCCCCAGCGGGACTGCCTTGGCCAGAACGCCGACCAGCCCTCTTGCGCAGGCCATCACCGGCCGACTCGCGGCCACCACCATGATGGCAAACACAAACAGGGGCTCGGTGTAGTTGCGGGTGTCAACGTAGTCCACTGCTGACTTGAATCCTTCTGCCAGGATCAGCCAGCCGAAAAGCACAATCGACCAGAACCCGAAAACGGCCTCTACCTCGCCCAGCAGGTGGAAGACCCCATGGTGATTGGGGTAACGGTGGGCGAGCCGCTCAAAGAGTTTGGCCGAAAAGGTGTGGAGCACCGCGATGGCGAAAATCCCTGCGGCAACGTACTGGGTGGTATCCGACATGGCGCCTCCTGGGTGAAAATTTGCGCTATCTCAGGCCTTGGCGAGATTGCTGCGTTTTTTAGAGTGCGTCGATTGTAAACTGACCCGCTTATGCGAATTCAATTTGCATCCGATCTACATCTGGAATATCTCAGCAAACGCTTCCCGGATTACATTCGGGTCGAGCGGCTGTGCGCGCCTGATGCAGACCTTCTGATTCTCGCCGGCGATATTCACAGCGGCACCCGGATGGTGGATCAATTCGGGGGCTGGCCCCATCCAGTGATCTACGTGCCGGGCAACCACGAGTTCTATGACACCGCCATCGATCCGCATGTTGCCGCGATTCGCAGGGCCGCCCAGGGCAGCAGCATGACCGTGCTCTATCGGGATGAATTGGTCGTCAATGGCGTGCGTTTTTTAGGCTGCACACTGTGGACCGACTATCAATTGATGGGCACCGGTGGCCGACAGCTCGCCTCCATGTTTGCTTGCGAGGCCCGCATTGCGGATCACCGAAAGATCATGGGCATTGAAAAGCCCGGTCAGGGATTTTCAGCGCAGCAGGCCTTTGCACTCCATCAGCAGGATCGCGCCTGGCTTGGGGCAAAGTTGGCGGAACCCTTTGAAGGTAAGACCGTGGTCATCACCCACCATGCGCCATCGCGTGGCAGTGTGCATCCCCGTTTTCGGGGTGATCCTTGCAATGCCGCTTTTGTGTCGGATCTTGATGAACTGGTGGCGCAGGCCGATGTCTGGATTCATGGCCACGTGCATGACACGTTCAGTTATCACGTGGGCAAGTGTCATGTCATGACGAATCCTGGCAGCTACGCCACGACCTTGGGCAAGGTGAAAAGCCCGGAGCAACTGGAGTGGGAAAATCCGTACTTCGACCCCGCCAAGACCTTTGAGATTTGATGCCCGCCTTGGGATGGTTAAACCCTCGTTAGAATGACGCCTGTAGTGCAAGCCCGGATGATGGAATAGGTAGACATACAGGACTTAAAATCCTGGGGCGCAAGCCGTGCCGGTTCGATTCCGGCTCCGGGCACCATGTCAATAAGCATTCTCAGGAGAAACTATGAAATCTGGATTCATTCTCGCCCTTTTGGGCACCGCCGTGCTCTCGGGCTGTGCTAGCCATCGATACACCTCCGAAAAATTCGCCGCCACCGACGGGAAAATCGCCCAGATGGATGTCCGAGACTCGAATCTGGAGGCTTCGGTGAATCGAGTGGATGAAGCGCACAAGCGGGATGTCACCCGCATCGATGAGGCCCATAAGCGGGAAGTTGCTCGGATCGATGACACTCATAAGCGCGAAATCGCTCGTATCGATGAGGCGCATCGTAAGGATGTGGCGAAACTGAACGACGACATTAAAGAAACGATGCGCATTGCCAAGGGTAAATTTGTCTTCACTGCGGGGTCAAAACAATCAGTCGTATTGTTTGATAAGGGCAGCGCGAAAATTTCCGACGCTGACCAGCAGGCGCTCTCTGATTTCGCCAAAGCACTTATCGCTGAAAACAAGAATGTCTTCCTTGAAATCAAGGGCCATACCGACACGCAAGGCACTTCAAAACAAAATGAGGCGCTTGCTGTGAACCGGGCCGAGGCGGTTCGTCAGATCCTGCATCGTAGCGGCGTTGCACTGAATCGAATGGCCGTGATTGGCCTGCCGGAGAGTAAGCAGGGCGGTCAACAGTCCGCAGAAGAGCGGGCACAGAGTCGCCGCGTCACGATTAGCGTGGTTGAATAATCGCAATATCGTTTCAATCCAGAGAAAGGCTGCCTCGGCAGCCTTTTTTGTTGTTGGCCACTCGCCTGATGACTGAATTGAACAGTTTCGGGCGGGCGTTGCACCTTTGTACGTATCCCGAATTTGTTCTTTCCATTATTGTGAATTGCAGGAGGAAATCTGCAATGTCAGCGGGATATTTGGGGCTCGAAGAGGGCAATCGGGCGCTTCAAGTGGGGGCCTACCACCAGGCCTTCGAGATTTTTATGGCGATGGTGGAGTCTGGCGAAGACCCGGCCTTTTACAAACTCTGTGAAATGGTCTTGCAGGGTCAGTTAGACGATTCGGCGCGTCAGACATTTATCCATCGGCTGTCTCAGGATATCGAGATGGGCAATGGTGTTGCTGCCTTTAACGCTGGCGTGCTGTATTCGCGCGGCCTGGGATTTTCTTTGGATCTAGAAAAGGCAGTAGACATGTTTAACCTGGCCATCGCGAACAAGGTGGCCGAGGGCTACTTGGCGCTTGCGCGTCTTTACATCGCCCATCTGGGGCAGCTGCCGCTGGCGAGCGCTGAGAACATCGCTGAATTGTTAGAAAAGGGTGCCCGGGCTGGCTCGATCGAGGCTGCGTTTACGCTCGGCAGACTTTATACCCAGGGCGACGTGCTGCGACGGGATCCCAGTCGTGGGTTTCTCTTTCTATTCCTGGCTGCGATCCAGGGTCACGAAGACAGCAAACGGGCCCTGATGGTGCTGCAAACCATGCATGCAACTGAGCCTTTTGAACGTGAACAAAAAACGGCAAAGGAAATGCTTTACAGAATCAAAAACCCCTACGACGAACCGGAACAAGACGACCACTTTGTCAGGTGAGCAGGGCGGCTTATGCTGATGGGCGCCGATCCAAACGAGTACGCTGCTGGTTGATCTGTTCATAGACCTTGGGCAACAAAAACAAGGTGATCAGTGTGGAACTCACCAATCCACCCAGTACCACGATGGCTAAGGGCCGTTGAATCTCTGAGCCTGGGCCAGTCGCCAGCAGCAGGGGCAGCATGCCTAACCCAGTAATCACCGCGGTCATGATCACCGGCCGAAGCCGCCGCTCGGTGCCAAGTCGTATCACGGTGTCCATTGCTTCGCCCTGCCGTTGCCGCTCATTGAGATGGCTCACCAGCACCAGGCCATTGAGCACGGCGATCCCCAGCAGTGCAATGAACCCCACGATTGCCGGCACTGACAGATACTGGCCTGTGAGCGCAATTGCAAATACGCCTCCCACCAGCGCAAATGGTATGTTCAGCATCACAATGCCTGCATGCCTTGCCGATCCAAGTGTCAGCATCAGCACCATAAAAATAATCCCAAGGCAGATCGGTACTACGATTGCCAGTCGTTTCATGGCGCGCTGCTGATTCTCGAATTGTCCGCCCCACACAATCCGAAGCTCCTTGGGTAGCCCCAGGGCCGCAACTGATTTCTGCGCTTCTTCCACGAAGGATGAGAGATCCCGGCCATGCACCGAGACCTGTACCGTGGCATAGCGTTGGCTCTGTTCGTGGTCCACCCGTATCGGGCCCTCGATGTTCTCAATTTCGGCCAGTGCGGCGACTGGCCAGCTGCGGCCGTCAGGGCCGGTGATCACCAACTCCTTTAAGCTTGCGGGACTATTGCGGATGGTTTCATTGCCGCGAATCATCAGTGGTGTGCGTGCAATGCCATCGATCACGATGCCCACCGTCTGGCCCTCCAGCTGGGCTCGCAGCCGCGACTGGACATCCTCGACCGATAGTCCTGCTTGGCCTGCTACCGCACGATTGATGCGGAAATTCAAATAGGGCAGACCCTCTGGCCTGGGCGCGAGGACTTCGGTCGCCCCCGAAATCGATTTCATGGCGGCAGCGATTTTCAGAGCGGCGGTATTGATCCCCGTCAGGTCGTGACCAAACACCTTGATGGCCAGATCTCCCCGTGTACCGGTCAGCATTTCCGAGACCCGCATCTCAATCGGCTGAGTGAACACATAGATCAGACCTGGAAAACCCTCCAAAACACCCCTGAGCCGCGCGATGATGTCCTCTTTGCCATGGTTCCAATCGTCACGCGGTGTCAGCACTAGAAACATATCCGTCTCATTGAGGCCCATTGGATCCAGGCCAAGTTCATCCGATCCGGTCCTGGCCACGATTGATTTCACCTCGGGCACCTGCTTAAGAATCTCCTGCTGCATACGGGTGTCGATCGAAGTGGAGGTGTCCAGCGCGATTGAGGCGGTTTTTTGCAGCTGAACCAGGATGCTGCCCTCATCCAGGGTTGGGAGAAAAATCTTGCCGATAAATAGAAATCCAATCACAGCAATGATTAGAAAACCCAGCGCCGTCTGATAGAGCATCCGGGTTTTGGCCCAGGCACGCTCACGCAGTCTCAGGTACCAGCTGTTGATGAACACCATCAGCCTAGGGGTCGCGCCTGGAGATGCGTGCAGCAATAAATATGCAATGACAGGAATGACTGTAAACGCGATCACCAGCGAGCAGGCCAGGGCGATCACAATGGTGAGCGCCACAGGTGAGAAGAGTTTTCCCTCAAGCCCTTCCAGTGAGAGCAGGGGAACAAACACCAAAGCAATGATCAGTATTCCGGAAAAGAGGGGTGTTCCGACTTCCCGTACAGCATTCACAATCAAGTCGAGCCGATCGGAGGCGTTGTGCGCGGAGTGCCGCTCCAGGTGGCTTTCGATATTTTCAACAATCACAACAGCGCCATCAATCAGCATGCCGAGTCCGATTGCAAGCCCGCCCAGGCTCATCAGGTTGGCGGTGATTCCGACGGTGTTCATCAGAATAAAGGTGCCCAGAATGGACAGCGGCAGTGCTGCGGCCACCACCAGCGCTGCCCGCAGATTACCGAGAAGAAAATACAAGACCACCACCACCAGAATTGATGCCTCCAGTAGCGCTGAGATGACGGTCTGTGCCGCATCGGAAACGAGGTTGCCCCGGTTATAGAAAGGCTTCAGGGTCATACCCTCAGGCAGACGTTTCTGCACATCGCTGAGCTGACGTTCCACGTTGTCCACCAGAACTCTTGCGTTTGCACCGCGAAGCCCAAGCACCACACCTTGCACAGTTTCGCCGCTGCCATTGGCAGTGACCGCACCATAGCGGGTGAGCGATCCTGTACGAATCGTGGCGATCTCATCCAGTGCAACTGATCCGTTGGTGTTCGTCCTCTGAACGCGAATCTGTCGCAGATCATCGAGTGTGCGAATAGCGCCTTCGACCCGAACCACAAGATGTTCTTCGCCTGCCGTCAGCCGCCCCGCGCCGTCATTGGCGTTGTTAGCGAGCAGGCTCTCTCTGACATCTTGTATTGAGATCCCTTTTGCCGCCATGCGGCCCGGGTGCGGGATGACCTCGAAGCTGGCCACTTCGCCGCCAAGTGCGTTGACATCTGCCACACCGGGAATTGTGCGCAGTTCAGGCCGGATCACCCAGTCCAGAAGTCGACGTTTTTCGGCCAGGGGGAAATTTCCCTCGATCGTGAACATAAACATCTCGCTCAGGGGTGTCGAGATGGGCGCAAGTCCACCGCTGACGGTACTCGGAAGGTCGGGCAGCAGTTGGTTGAGCCGCTCGGTGATCTGCTGGCGTGCCCAATAAATGTTCACTTTCTCCTCGAAATCAACGGTGATATCCGCAATCCCGTATTTCGAGACCGAACGCAGGATGCGTTTGTTGGGAATGCTGAGCATCTCCAACTCAATCGGTCGCACCACACGCTGTTCAATTTCCTCTGGTGTCATGCCGGGCACCTTCAGAATCACTTTGGCCTGCACTGGGGAGATTTCCGGGTAGGCGTCGATGGGTAGCCTCAGCCAGGCCATGGCGCCAGCAATCACCAGCCCAAAGGTCGCGGCAATCACCACGCTGCGATACCGCAGACAAAATGTCGTGATGGGTCCGAGCATGGGGCTATTCCTTTAAGGCGAGGGCCTTGAGTGCTGCCACGCCCGAGATTGCAACCTTTGCATTCGGTGCCATCTCCGCATGAATAAAGGCGGACTCATCGTCGTTGTAGACAACCTCCACGACTTTAACCGTGACGCCATTGGCTGATTGCACAAAAACGACGCTATGGTTTTGTAGGGTGGTCAGCGCCCTGGCGGGAATCTGCAACATGGGCCGCTGCCCCTCATGTGATGTGCGTACCTGTATCGATGCGGTGACCGTTTCACCCAATCTCAGTCCGCCACGGGTGTCGACGCTGGCACGGATGCGTGTGCTTTGCGTGGGATCGACGGCTGCTGACACTCCGAGCACGACGCCGGAGGCATTTCGCGAGGCCACCGTCACCCGGTCTCCAGGCTGGACATATCGGCTTTGCGGATTCGATGTGCCGATCTCCAGGATAAGCGCACTGACATCCGCGATGCGAAACAAAGGTGTTCCCTGCTCGAATCGCTGCCCGATCAGCCGAGGCACCTCCTGTAGCTGACCGCTCACGGGCGCCTTAAAGATTCCAGAGGAGGCGCTAAGGCCGCCTGCGCCGCCTGAGTCCTCAGAGAGAAAAGAGGCGAGCCGCTCACCCTGCTTGGCCCGAAGGGCTGCGCGTGCCCGTTCTGCGCGGGCCAGCGTGCTTTTGAGCCGCACCTCTGCAATCACGCCTTCCTTGAAAAGCAATTGATCGCGGGTCACGGCTTCTTCTGCGAGGGCAAGCTCGGTTTGCGCCTCAGTAAATTGAACCCTTGCTTCACCGATGGCTGGGCTGACAAACGTCGCGAGTGTATCCCCAGCCTTCACTCGGTCCCCGATGCCGACATTGAGTTGGCTGATATAGCCCGCGTAGGGGGCGGCAATACTGACTTGTTTGCCTGGGGGTACTGAGACTGATGCATTGACCAGCAGTCCGCCGCCCTCAGAGGCTTTGACTGTCGAAAACTGGATGCCCATCACCGCCTGCTGGGCGGCGGTGAGACTGAGTAAACGGTCCTGTTGCTCGGCCGAGACGGCAGAGGCCGAACCAATACAAAGCGTCATAAAAATGGCACAGCGAAGATGTTTCAAGTGCGTTCTCCAGTTGGGCTTCACAGGCAGGGGTGAACTTCTGCCGGGGCATCAATTAAATTGAGGGCGCTGGAGGTGCGAGCTGGGGTGGCGGGTAGCCCTGGGTTCGATAGGGGGGAGATGTGGGATGTGGTCGCTGCGGGGCAGGTTCCTTGGCGCGGATGATCTGGGACCGTTGTGCCAGATCGCGTGGCGGTGCGGCCGCGATCTCGATGCGGCCAGGCTCGACAAGGTCCGAGCTTGTTTCATTTCGGGGGAGTGTGGCGGCAAGGCTTACTTCGTCACCCACGAGGTCTCCGCGGTCACGCAGGGCCAGGTCATGGTCCTGATGGCTTGCAACTGCCAAGCCGTGGATGTGAAAACCGGCCTGGTTGGAGATGCCCGCATGCGCATGGACAAAAGGCGCCATCCCCTGAATGCCAATCAGTAGCAGGAGAAGGCTATTGCGGAGGGCTCGGATGGGCCAGCACATAGGTCTAAGTATAAGGATCTGAGGTGCTCTGCGACCCGACCGCTGTTGATTCAGGTCGAGGAATTTAACAGCCTCTGCCAATCAGCCGTAGACTCTGCACTGGAGGTTTGTCCAATGAATACGTGTGCACTCTGCTTTAAGGCCCGCCTGCTTGCCGCACTCATGGGCCTGGTGTTTCTTACCGGGACCGGGTTCGCTGCTGAGCCGACCGCGCCAAAGCCTGCCCCTGCCAAGAAGTCTTCGAAAGCCAAACCGGCGGCTCATCATGACCCGCACTGGAGCTATCACGGTGCGGATGGCCCAGAGCACTGGGGCAAATTACATCCGAATTACGCGCTCTGCGATACCGGCAAGACCCAGTCTCCAATTGATATCCGGGGCGGTATCCCGGTGGACAACCCCGAGTTGAAGCTGAGCTATCGGCCATCACGCTTTTCAGTCCTGAACAACGGACACACCCTCCAGGTCGAGTATTCTGCAGGCGGCACCCTTGTCTTTGCGGGCAAGACCTATCAGTTGCTGCAGTTTCACTTTCATCGTCCCGCCGAGGAGCGGATTGAGGGCAAGTCTTTTGAGATGGTTGCCCATCTTGTGCACAAAGATGCACAGGGTGCGTTGGCGGTTGTTGCGGTGCTGATGACCGTGGGCAACGAGAACCCGCTCATTCAGTCCATTTGGAACCACATTCCCTTGGTTGCCGGGCAGGCGATGGCGTCGGCGCCCGATCTGACCGCTGACTTAAACGCCCTCCTGCCAAAGGATCGACAGCTATACAACTATATGGGTTCACTCACCACGCCACCC
>VERJ01000071.1 GCA_018882795.1 Burkholderiaceae bacterium
CCCTTTAAGGGCTCGATTGCGAACTTCTCCAGCGCGATGCCCACGATAGCCGGCACCAGAATCGCCAGCACGATTGCTACCGGAATCGGTAGGCCGGTGCTTGAGAAAAACACGGCCAACATGCCGCCCAGCATAATGAACTCGCCCTGGGCGAAGTTGATGACATTGCTGGCGTTATAGATCAGGGTGAAACCCAGTGCAGCCAGTGCATAGGTGGCACCCACGGTGATGCCAGAAAACAGGAATTGAAGGAACTCAGCCAGCATGGTGGATTCCTCCACGGTGATCGGCATAGCGGGCGAGCCCCCAAAGGCCCGGTTGCGCATTCGGCATTGTCTTGTCTCCCCCCGAAAGGAATCTGTGACGCTCGTTTTTCTTGTTCCGGATAGCCTAGGCTATCAGGGTGCCGTATTCTGATGCGAGGCGCTGACGACTGTCAATTGATTTGACACAAAAAGCCGACCATTTCGCTCGTTTTTGTCTTAAATTGGAGCCCCCTAAAAATGACCCCAACAAGCGCACACCTGCGTGTCTTTGAAATTGATGGCATCACCCCGGTGGTGGACCCCAGCGCCTATGTCCATCCCACGGCGGTCCTGATCGGCGATGTGATCATCGGACCCGATTGTTATGTGGGGCCATGCGCCTGCCTACGTGGAGATTTTGGCCGGCTGATTCTGGAGCGGGGCGCCAATATTCAGGACACCTGTGTCATGCACGGTTTCCCGGGATCAGACACCGTGGTCGAGGAAGATGGGCATATCGGGCATGGTGCGGTGCTGCATGGCTGCCGTGTAGGCCGCAACGCTCTGGTGGGCATGAATGCGGTGGTGATGGACAACGCGGTGATCGGTGAATCAGCTATTGTGGCAGCTGGCGCTTTTGTGAAGGCGGGTGCGGAGATTCCTGCACGCATGCTGGCAGTGGGGTCTCCCGCAAAGGTGCTGCGGCCACTGTCGCAGCAGGAGATGGACTGGAAAATCGAGGGCACCAAGACTTATCAGGATCTCGCCGTGCGTAGCATGAACACCATGCGTGAGACTGTGGCACTTACCGCGGTCGAGCCCAATCGCAAACGCATTCAGGCCGAGGGGGTGGTGCCACTCATTGATCTTAAAAAGCGCGGCTGATCAACTGCGGGCCATGCTTGTTTACGCCGACTCCGTCAGTACGTCGTCGGCCTGAAAACGTTTGGATAACATTGGTAGTGCCTGGGGTACGCTGCGGTCTGCAAGCTGCATCGCCTCGTCCAGGTAGGCTTCAGATGGCGCGAGCAGCCGCAGGTAGAGTTCGCGGCACAGCAACCGTGCGCGTTGGCCGGGCCAGTCACGAGGCGCCAGCACGGCGGGAAGTTCCGGATCCCGTAGCAGCAGACGCCGGTAATCATGAATCAGCAGAATTCGCAGCAGCAGCGCATCTGCCCCATTGGTTGCCGCACGAATATTGGTGCGCAGGAATTCCAGAATCGGCTGATACTGTTTGCAAAAGGCGATATACGCCCTGGCGAGTCCATCCAGATTCCAGGCGCGACTGATCATGTCATTGTCGGTGGCTGATGGGCCAAAGCGGGACTCAGCCGCCACCATGGGCATGAGTTTTTTCAGCGAATCTGCCAGCCCTTCCACCATCAGTGCATCGAAGGCCGCAGTCAGATCAGCGCTCGGATGCACATAGCAGCCTGGGCTGACCATGCCAAAGCCCTGCCAAAAGAGTGCCTTACGGACTCGGTCACGCTCACGCGTATCCATCTCGCCCACCGCAAGAATCAGCCGCCAACGTCGATCCCAGAGCGGCGCATGTGCAGCGTAAATATGACGCGAGGCCTCCTCGAATCGTCGCAGCCCTGCGGGCGTGAGCGCATAGTTGGCGCGGCGGCCATGGGCCTGGGAGTCAAGCCATTGATCATCGGCCAGGCGTGAGACCGTGGTGCGGATCAGTCGCTCATTGATATCAAGCGGCGCCAGCAGCTGAATCAGACTGCCCAGCCAGATGCTCCCACCGCGCGGCATGACCACATCGCCAAATACGGTGATGATGAGCGAGCCTGCCTGCATCCGCTGTTGTCTGCGAAAGGCATTCAAACGTTCTTCAACGGGTGATAGTTTCGCCATGATATTTACGCGGGGAGCAGTTGGTCTGCATCTGGCAATACCGGCTGCTGTTGTGAGAAAAATCCTTCCGTATGAATGCGCTCTGCGGCAGCGCCCAGGGCTTTGGCCTGGGTGACACAGGCCTCTACAAACCCCGGATTGCCCGCTGCAAAAATGGTGTGGGCCGAAAGATCGGGAAATTGCTGAGGCAGCAGATCGGGGATTCGTCCTCGCAAATAAGGAAGTGAGGATGCTGTGGGATCAGGCTGGGTCAGGGTGATCAGCAGATCGAAATTTGCATGCCTGCTCTTCCACCAGGCCATGACGCCTTCGTTGTAGATGTCCTGTGCTGTCTTCACGCTATGGAAGATGGTGACGGGTTTTGAAAATCCACGGCGCAACGCAGCCTCCGCCAGCGCAAGGATCGGTGCAAGGCCTGTGCCCGCGGCAAGGCAGAGCACCGGGGTGTCGACCGATGGGTCCCCAATAAAGGTGCCAAATGCGCCCGAGATGCGCAGGCGCTGCCCCACATGGAGTCGATCATGAATCCAGTTGCTGGTCGCACCGCCATCAGCACGTGCGATATGCAGTACTAATTCGCCATCGGGGTGAGAGGCGTTGGAAATTGAGTAGGCCTTGGCAGCGATGCCCGCTTCTTCATCGCCCAGTGTGATGTACTGCCCAGGCCAGTAACGAATTGGCTGGCCGACTGGCCGTAGACGAAGTTCTGTGACCCGTGGCGTGAGACTGCGTTTATCGGTGATGACAAAAAGGGCCCGATCCCGAGGTCTAAAGAGCTTGGGCCTGGCATCTGCCGTGCCCCATTCGATGGCCAGCTCCTCTGATAGAGGCTTGGCCATGCACATCAAGCCGTAGCCTTGTCGGCGTTCCGCAGGTTTGAGTGCCATATCGAGCACCATGCCCTGATCAAATTTTCCTCGTAGCACCCGGACCTTGCACTCGCCGCAGGCCCCAGCGCGACAGTTGTTGGGAAGGGCATAGCCCGCTTTTTCCAATGCGGTCAACACGGTGTCGCCAGCTGCGCACGCGATTGATTTCCCTGATGGCTGCAAGATGATTCGCGCCACGATGCTCCCTGGGATGGTCTCCGATTTGTCTAATTAGGGTGGCCCCATTTATGGCTGAGAAATTTACCATAACCCTCGGGAATCTGACACAAATTATTGACACGAATTAATTTCATTTGTATCGTTTCGCGCTGAACCAAATCCGGCAGTCGCGGCGTTAGAACCGATTCCATTAGCCGGAGCACCCGCTCAAGGAGGAGCACTGATGTCCCATCCCCTGTTTGAAAAGCACCGGGCAACCCTGGATGGCGCCCTGTCTGCCATTGCGACCCGCGGCTACTGGTCAGCCTACAACGAAATGCCCAGCCCCAAGGTCTATGGCGAGACCGCCACCGAAGATGGCAAGCGGGCCTTTCAGTCCCATCTGGGCAAAAAGTTTGAGCTGGGCCAGGCTGGCGAGACCGGCTGGCACGGTGGTGAGCAGTCGCCCTATGGCATCGACCTTGGTGTGCAGTATCCCGTCTCGGATGTCGAAGCCTTGATCACCGCCGCCAATAAGGCCATGGGGCCCTGGCAGGCCATCGGGGCTGAAGGCCGCACCGGCGTCTGCATCGAGATGCTGGATCGGTTAAACAAAAACAGTTTTGAGATCGCCCATGCGGTGATGATGACCACCGGCCAGGGCTGGATGATGGCGTTTCAGGCCGGCGGCCCCCATGCCCAGGATCGTGGCCTGGAATCGGTGGCCTATGCCTGGCGCGAACAGAGTTTCGTTCCCCAGGAGGCACTCTGGGAAAAGCCCCAGGGCAAAAATCCCCCGCTGGTCATGAAAAAGCACTACCAGATCGTGGGCCGTGGCGTGGGCGTGGTGGTGGGCTGCGGCACCTTCCCCACCTGGAACACCTATCCTGGTTTGTTTGCGGCATTGGCGACTGGCAATGCGGTGATTGTGAAGCCCCATAGCAATGCCATACTGCCTGCGGCCATCACCGTGCGTTACATGCGCACTGTGCTCTCCGAGAGCGGGCTTGATCCCAATCTGGTGTCACTCTGTGTGGCGCCTGCCCGCGAGGCCACCAAGCAGCTGGTCACCCATCCTTCGGTGAAATCCATCGATTTCACCGGCAGCAATGTCTTTGGCCAGTGGCTCATTGATCATTGCCGCCAGGCCCAGGTCTATGCTGAATTGGCTGGCGTGAACAATATCGTGATCGATTCGACCGATGCCTATAAGGCCATGATGCGTAACCTGGCCTTCACCTTATCGTTGTATTCGGGCCAGATGTGCACCACATCGCAGGCGATCTTTGTACCCGCGGGTGGTATCGACACCGATGAAGGCCACAAGTCTTTTGATGATGTGTGTCATGACTTGGCAAAGGCGATCGAGGGCTTCCTCTCCAAGCCGGAAGTCGCGCATGCAGTACTCGGTGCCGTGCAATCCGCAGACACCTTAAAGCGCGTGGCCGAGGCCGAAAGCGGCGTGTTTGGCCGTGTGGTGCTGCGTTCGCAAAAGCTCGATAACCCCGAATTTCCCAAAGCCATCGTCCGCACGCCAGTGCTGCTGGCCTGCGATGCGGCCGATGAAAAGGCCTATATGGAAGAGCGTTTCGGCCCAATCAGTTTTGTGGTGAAGGTGGCCGATACCGCCGCTGCCATTGCGCTCTCAGAACGTGTCACCAGCACCCATGGCGCATTGACCGTGGGCGTGTACTCGAAAAAGCAGGATGTGATCGATGCCATGACGGCTGCCACTTGGCGCTCTAAGGTGGCGCTCTCCATCAATCTCACAGGTGGCGTGTTTGTGAATCAGTCGGCCGCGTTTTCGGACTATCACGGCACGGGTGGCAATCCGGCTGCCAATGCTTCCTATGCGGATTCGGCCTTTGTGGCCAATCGTTTCCGTGTTGTGCAGCGCCGCTACCACGTCTAAGAGGCCGCCATGGCATTTGAGAACATCACATTCGCGGCTGCCAATGGCGTGGCGCGACTGACACTGAATCGGCCCGATAAGCTCAATAGCTTCACCGAGGCCATGCATGCAGAAGTTCGCCAGGCACTCGACCAGATCCAGGAAGACAGTGCTATTC
>VERJ01000072.1 GCA_018882795.1 Burkholderiaceae bacterium
GGCGATCAGCAGGTAGGCGGTGATCAGCCAAGTCCAGACAAACATGGGCATCTTCATGAGCGTCATGCCCGGCGCCCGCATGTTCAGGATGGTGGTGATGATGTTGATCGACCCCATGATGGAGCTCGCACCCAGGATATGGACCGCAAAGATCGCCATGTCCATGCCCACGCCCATCTGGGTGGAGAGCGGCGCATAGAGTGTCCAGCCTGCAGCCGTTGCACCACCAGGCACAAAGAACGATGCGGTCAGTAGCAGCGCGGCGGGGATCAGCAGCCAGAAGCTCAGATTGTTCATGCGCGCAAAGGCCATGTCGCTGGCGCCGATCTGCAGCGGAATCATCCAGTTTGCAAAGCCCACAAAGGCCGGCATGATCGCGCCGAACACCATGATCAGGCCGTGCATGGTGGTGAACTGATTAAAGAGTTCAGGATTCAAAATCTGCAGGCCAGGCTTAAATAATTCAGCGCGAATGCCCAGGGCCAAAAAGCCACCGACAAAGAGCATTGCAAAACTGAACCAGAGGTACATCGTGCCGATGTCCTTATGGTTGGTCGCAAACAGCCAACGCCGCCAGCCATGGGGATGATCATGGGCATGATCGTCGTGGCCAGCGATTCCGTGTTGAGGTCCCAATACTGCGCTCATGGTGTTCTCCTTTGAGTGGGCTGCGTGCGGCTTATTGTTTGACGGGCTGGGAAGAAGCCAGGGCTGCTGTTTTCACAGGCGCGGCCTTGGGCTGCGCTGCTACCCACTTGCTGTATTCCTCTGCCGAGAGGACTTTCACCACAATCGGCATAAACGCATGGTCCTTGCCGCAGAGCTCAGCACAGTGGCCGCGGTAAGTGCCTTCCTTTTCCGCCTTAAACCATGTGTCGCGCACAAAGCCAGGGATGGCATCTTGTTTGACACCAAATGCGGGGATCATCCAGGCATGAATCACATCGTTGGCGGTGGTAACGATGCGAATCTTTTTGCCGACAGGCACCACCACGGGGTTATCCACTTCAGACAGATAGTGCTCGCCCTTGGGTGCCTGGCCCGTAATCTGCTCACGGGGCGTGGAGAGTGCCGACACAAACGAGATGCCCTGGCCCTCGCCCTTGATGTAGTCGTAGCCCCATTTCCACTGCATGCCGGTGGCCTTAATGGTGATGTCTGCATCCGCAGTATTTTTCTGCGCAATCACAATCGGGGTGGCATAAATGCCGATCACAACAACGATCAGAAAGGGCACGATCGTCCAGGCGATCTCGACTGCGGTGCTCTCGTGAAAGTCAGCGGGCTTATGGCCCTTGGATTTGCGATGGGCGTAGATGGAATAAAACATTACCGCGAAGACGGCAACGAAGATGGCCAGACAGACCCAGAGCAGAAAATTGTGCAGACCGTAGAGATCTGATGCGATGCCCGTGACGGGTGTCTGTAAGTTGTAACGACCGTCCATTGAACCCTTCCCCCCAACTCAATGTTGTTGTTTTCAATCACCTCGGCGCTTAGCTGGCGAGCGCCGTCTTAAATTCCTTCACAAAACGTTCCCGATCCGCCTGCCCAACAAAATGTCCCACGCAGACTTCATTACGGCTGGCCACCAGTCTGACTAGCCCCGGCTGGTTCTCGTCGATTCCACAGCGCAACCACTGCCGAGGAAGCTCCGATCGCTCAACGCGAGGGCCGCGAAACACCTCCACACTGACCTTATCCTCGGCCAGCACGATGCGTTCACAGTCAGCGGCGTGTCGGGCATAGGCGAGAAACGCCACTGCCAACACAGCCAGCTCCAGCAACACAAAGGGGAGGACAATCCAGGCGCCAGACAGCGCCCAGGCGAGTGACACCAGCAACGACGTGGCGCCCACCAAAGCGAAGGCCACAGACAGTTGCCGGGGCGTCAACGAACAGTTGCGACGCAACACCCAAGATCTCGACAGCGTCTCCATGCTTCTCCCCCAACTGCTTAAGCCTGATGACCGAGTCGGCCGGATTATAGACGCCCTAGGGGGTTTTGTGATCCCGCCCCAACCAGCGAATCGGCTGTGGATCAGAGGAATGTGACCTCTTGTTCCTGACATCTGGGTCGGAAGCCCAGGCATGACCAAAAACCAGTTCGACCCTGAGGCGAATTGCCCCTTCTGAGCGCAGGGATTCCAGGGCCTGCAGCACCCGGTTGCGCCAGGCACGCCCGCGAAGGCCCTTCGACCTGGTGAACAAGGCATTGCCGCCGAGTAGCCGAAGATCGGCAAGGGCTGATTCAGGCGTGCTGTAGGTGAAATCGAACCACTCGGCATCCATGACCGGATCGGCCATGCGCAATCCAATCAGCGCATCACCAATATCGTGCATATCGGGATAAGCGGGGACATGATGCGATTGGTCAGGATCCTGCAGTGCAAGCGCCAGGCCCCTGAAACTATCTGGGCCCAGGGTGACAAACATCAGCAGGCCATGGGGCGAGAGTGCATTGGACCAAAACCCCAAGGTTGCGCGCAGATCAGAAAGATAGGCCAGAAGCCCCACCGACCAGATCAACTGCAAGGAATGGGGCGCAATGTGCATGGCCTGTCCGTATTGCGCGATGCCATGATCCAGCCTCGGGCCATCGGTCTGACGAATGTAGGAAAAGCGTTCCGCAAGCCGCGTCTGTGCCTCGGACCACAGCGGATGCTGTGCAATCAGTGCCGGAGATCGCCGCATAAGTTGAAGACGCATGCTATGCGCATCAACCGATCGGACGAGGGGATCTTTTTGCACCGCATGAGTATAGTCAAGCAGTGTGGTGGAAGACTGGTCTTGCGCATCTCAAGCAGGCACTGCGTTGCGCAGTCCGGGCGGATTGCCGTGTCTGCGGCCAATATCGCATGGGCCTGGAGCTCTGCCCATCATGCGCGCAACAGATTGCCCGCACCCCTTGGGGCGTAAGCGGGCTGGACTGTGGTCTGCTGCGGATCCCAGTGCTGTGGCGCGAGGCCTACGGCGGACCACTCACCGAATTGATCTATCAATCGAAATACCACGGGCAATGGGCAGGCGCCCGACTGCTTGGCCAGTGCATGGGCAGCCTGCCGCGGCCATGGCTGGGTAGCGCACCGGTCATCGTTCCGATTCCGCTATCAGGAAAACGTCTTGGCAGCCGCGGCTACAACCAATCCCTGATGATCGCCCGAGGGGCCGCCCGAGGCTGGGGCGTTGCCGTGAAGGCACAGTGGCTGAGAAAAACGCAAGACACACTGCGTCAGGCGGCTCTTGGCCGCAGCGGCCGACAATCCAATTTGGCGGATACATTCTCGGCAAACCAAGCCATGAGCGGACAGCGTGTGATACTTGTGGATGACATCATGACCAGTGGGGCAACGATTCGCGAGGCAATCCGTGCGATTCACCGCTGTGGCGGAGAGGTGATCGGCGCGGCAGTCATCGCCCGCGTGAGCCCTGGTCAACACAGGGCCGGATCCTTAAGAAGAATGCATCATGCTTAATGTTGTGCTGGTTGAACCGGAAATTCCGCCCAACACCGGCAATGTGATTCGACTGTGTGCCAATACAGGCGCGCGATTGCATCTGATCGAGCCCATGGGCTTTCCGATTGACCACAGCAAGATGCGTCGTGCGGGCCTGGATTATCACGAGCTGGCGCTCCTCAAAGTCCATGCCTCCTGGGGTGCTTTTCTTGCTGAAGAGTCTCCAACGCCAGAGCGCTGCTTTGCCATCACCACCAAAGGCCAGCGCTCGTTTTTCGATGTGCGATTCACTGGGCAGGACTGGCTGATCTTTGGATCGGAGACCAAGGGCCTGGGTACCACGCTGAATTCATTCCCAGATGAACAACGGCTGCGTATTCCTATGCGGCCCGATAACCGAAGCCTCAATCTCTCCAATGCTGTGGCACTGACCGTTTATGAAGCCTGGCGACAACTCGGCTTTGATGGGGCCGCAGCCCCTAAATCCTAGGCCTCCGCGCAGGGCTCAAGCAGCATCGTAAAGGCCTCATCCACTGTTGAGGCGATGCGTAAATGGCAATGGTGTTCGGAACGAATAAAACCCTGCTGCACACCTCGGTCTAAAAACTCGAGCAGGGGTGTGTAGTAGCCGTGGCCATTGAGCAGCACCATGGGCTTGTTGTGCAGCCCGATCTGATGCCAAGTCCAGATCTCGAAAAATTCCTCAAAGGTGCCAATGCCGCCCGGCAGGATCAGAAATGCGTCCGCACGCTCTGACATGATGAATTTGCGCGTGTGCATCGAATCCACGACGAACAATTCAGTCAGTCCTTCCTTGGCCGGCTCGAAGGCCAGCAGACTCTCAGGAATCACACCCGTGGTCTTACCGCCGCCATCCATCACGGCCTGGGCAATTGCACCCATCAATCCATTGCAGCCGCCACCGAACACCAAGGCAAGGTCTCGTCGGGCAAGTTCAGCACCACACTGTCGGGCAAGCGCCTCCCACTGTGGATCGTGGCCAGAACGTGAGCCACAAAACACCGTGACCGATTTAATTGTCATGCTCATCGCGCACATCGCGCGTCATCAATGCCGATATCGCCTGCCATGGCGACCATTCGGCTGACATGAGTCGGCAGACCGATTCCGTGATCGGCACATCAACACCAACATTTTTTGCAAGCGCCAAAAGCGCCGGCGCGGTGTTCACACCTTCAGCAACATGGCCCAATCCACGAATCACATCGGAGAGTTTCTCGCCACTGGCCAGGGCCAGACCGACACGACGATTGCGTGAGAGATCGCCCGTGGCGGTAAGAATCAAATCGCCCAACGTGGCCAGGCCCATAAAGGTCTGTGGCCGAGCGCCGATCGCAAGGCCCAGGCGTGACATTTCCGCCAGACCCCGGGTGAGCAGGGCTGCCCTGGCATTCGCACCAAGCTGCAATCCATCACAGACACCTGCAGCGATCGCCAGCACATTTTTCATGGCGCCCCCCAGCTCTACGCCAATCAAATCATCAGTGGGATAAAGACGCATGCCATCGCCATGGCAGGCCTGGGCCACCTGCCTTGCCCAATCAATATCACGGCTTGCCACAGTCAGCGCGGCAGGCAGTCCCTGCGCGACCTCCTGCGCAAAACTTGGGCCTGAGAGCGCAGCAGCGGGCCAGTCAGGACAGCCC
>VERJ01000005.1 GCA_018882795.1 Burkholderiaceae bacterium
GCTGGGTGCCGTGGTTGGCGGCCTGCTGGTGGGCATTCTTGAATCCATGGGTGCGGGTTATCTTTCCTCGGCCTACAAGGATGCGATTCCCTTTGTGCTGATCCTGCTGATTCTGTTTTTCATGCCGCGCGGTCTGTTCGGCGGCAAATCTACGGATCGGGTCTGATCATGAAAAAGAATCCATTTTTTGGTCTCTACATCGTGATCGCCATCTTGCTGGTGATCCCATTTATTGCCCCGAACAACTTCTATCTGGATCTTGCGATCCGCATGGCCATCAATGCCACGATCGTGTTGGGACTAAATCTTTTGATCGGCTTCGCCGGGCAGATCAGTCTGGGCCATGCCGGCTTTCTGGGCATTGGGGCCTATGCCTCGGCGATTCTGCCCACCCACTTCGGATGGCACCCCCTGCCCGCCATGGCCGCGGGCGCGGTCGTCGCCGCAGCGCTCGCCGGATTGGTAGCGCGGCCGATTTTCAAGCTCAAGGGCAACTACCTGGCCATGGCCACACTCGGCCTGGGCATCATCATCAATATCGCGATTCGCAATGAGACCAACTTCACTGGCGGGCCGGATGGCATGCCGGTGCCAGCGATGGGATTGATGGGATTTGAACTCACCACCGACAAGCAATGGTATTGGGTGGTGGCATTCATTCTTTCGGTCAGCCTGTGGGCCTCGCTGAATCTGATCGACTCACCGTTTGGGCGCGCATTGCGTGCGCTGCATGGTTCGGAAGTCGCCTCCCAGGTGGTCGGCGTGGACATCGTGCGCTACAAGGTTGCGATCTTTGTACTCTCTGCTGCATTTGCCAGCGTGCTGGGCAGCATCACGGCCCACTACGTTGCCTTCGTCACCCCAACCTTTGCCGACTTTTTCCACTCCATTGAGCTGGTGACCATGGTGGTGGTGGGTGGCATGGCCTCGATCTATGGCTCGCTCGTGGGCGCTGTGCTGCTCACCGCCCTGCCGCAGGCACTGGCCACCTTTGAGGGATGGGAGACGGTGGTGTTTGGCGGCATCCTGATGCTGTGCATGATCTTTCTGCCCAAGGGCCTGGTCCCCACCCTGGCCGCGAAGTTTGGGAAGGGGGAATAAGTCATGGCATTGCTGGATGTATCTAACCTTTCGATTCACTTTGGCGGTGTGAAGGCTGTACAGAATGTGACCTTCTCTATCGATGCAGGCATTGTGTATTCGGTGATCGGACCCAATGGGGCAGGCAAGACCACGCTATTTAATCTGATCACCGGTGTCTACACGCCGACTGCCGGGGAGATTCGACTCGATAGCGAATCGATTCAAGGCAAAAGCCCCAACGAATTGGCCGAGCGCGGGATGGCCCGAACCTTTCAGAACCTGCAGGTCTGTATGAACATGACCGCCATCGAGAACGTGATGGTCGGCGCCCACCTGCGGCTGGACCGCAACATGCTGAAGGCCGCCCTTCGCCTGCCGAGTCTGCGAGCCCGCGACAATGAGCTGCGCCAAGAGGCTGCTGAGCTGATGCGGTTTGTGGGCCTGGAGCGTTTCATTGATGCCCGCGCCGACAGCATGCCCTATGGGGCACTCAAGCGTATGGAGATCGCGCGTGCGCTCGCCATGAAACCCAGAATCATTTTCCTCGATGAGCCCGCAGCGGGCCTGAACCCAAAGGAAACCATTGAGGTCGATCAGCTGGTGCGCAAGGTCGCCGACTCGGGCGTGACTGTGGTGCTGGTGGAGCACGACATGAAAATGGTGATGAATTTATCCGACCGCATCCTCGTGCTCGATTACGGCAAGAAGCTCGCCGAGGGCACGGGTGAGGAAATCCGCAGAAATCCAGATGTGATCGCCGCCTATCTTGGCGCACACGCCTAGAGAAAGTTTCGCCATGAGAGCCATCTCCATCATTCAAGAAGAACACCGCAACCTGTGGCGCATCATCATGAGCATCGATGCCGTGGCCGATGAGCTCGATGAGGGCGGCAAGGCCGATGTTGAATTCTTCAACGCCGTCTTTGATTACATCGAAAGCTTTGTGGACGAAGCCCACCACCACAAGGAAGACGGTTACCTCTTTCGACTGATGCGAGTCCGCAGTGAGAGGGCCAATAGCATCATTGAGCGGCTGGAGGCTGAACACCGCAATGCGCCTCTAAACCTGAAGTTTCTCCGCCAGCAGCTGGCGGAGAACGCCGAGCGCGGCCTGGGCAATAGCGATTTTACCGAAGCCCTGCGCAACTACACCAAGGCCCTGCGCAGCCACATCCATACCGAGGAAAGAGACCTCATGCCGATGGCCAAGGATGTGCTGACCGAGGCCGACTGGCAGGAAATCGACACCGCATTTCTCGATAACAAAGACCCGCTCTTTGGAGATCAAGCCAAGGCGGAATTCCGTGAGCTCTATCACCGCATCGCCACCCTCGCCCCGGACTCGATTGGCCTGGGTGGCCAGACAGGCGGTGAACTAAAAACCCGCACCGCACCTGGAGTCAGCACCGAGGTACTACTGAAGGTGTCCGCCATGGAGAGCTGCTACGGCAAAATCAAGGCGCTGAAGGGTATTGATCTGGAGGTGCGGCGTGGTGAGACCGTTGCATTGGTAGGCGCCAACGGCGCGGGCAAAACCACCTTCTTACGCACGCTCTCGGGCGTGCAGCCCATGAGCGCCGGCAGCATCAGCTTTGAGGGCGAGGACATCAGTCGGCTTGGGCCCGATGGCCGAGTAAAGCGTGGCATCTGCCAGAGCCCGGAAGGCAGACAGGTGTTCGGGCCCCTCTCCATTGAAGACAATCTGCGGCTTGGCGCCTACACCCAGCCCAAGGCCCAGGTTGAGGGTGATCTTGAAAAAATCTACGCCATGTTTCCTGTGCTGAAAGAGAAACGCAAACTTCCGGCAGGCACACTATCAGGTGGTCAGCAGCAGATGTTGGCCATTGGCCGCGCACTGATGGGCAGACCCAAGATGCTGCTGCTCGATGAGCCCTCCATGGGACTTGCGCCGCTGCTGGTGGAGGAAGTCTTCAACGTGGTGCGATCGCTCAAATCGCAGGGCATGACGATTCTGCTGGTCGAGCAAAACGCCTTCGCTGCACTGGGCATCGCGGATCGGGGCTATGTGCTGGAAACCGGCAACGTCACACTCACCGGCACCGGCCAGGAACTGATCAGCAACGAGCAGGTGCGGGCCGCTTATCTCGGCATGTAAAACAGCGGGTGCCACCGGCCCCCGCCGCTGACGTGTTGCTTTAGCGCGCCGGCATCAGGACCATCTTGCCGGCCATATAAGGCGTTAATGCTTTGGGCAGCACCACACTGCCATCGGCCTGCTGATGATTCTCCAATACCGCCACAAGCGCGCGGCCTACCGCAACACCGGAACCATTTAACGTGTGCACAAGCTCCATGCGGGCCTTGCCACCCTCGCCGCTCTTACGCACCCGGGCCTGCATACGGCGGGCCTGAAAGGCCTCGCAATTACTCACCGATGAGATCTCTCGATAGGTGTTCTGCGAGGGCAGCCAGACCTCGAGATCATAGGTTTTGGCTGCGCCAAAACCCATATCACCGGTACACAGGGCCATGACCCGATAGGGCAGCTCCAGCGATTTGAGAATCGCCTCGGCATGGCTCACCATTTCTTCTAGAGCCACATAACTCTGATCGGGATCGGTGATCTGCACCATCTCGACTTTGTCGAACTGATGCTGCCGAATCATGCCGCGGGTATCGCGGCCATAGCTGCCCGCCTCGGAGCGAAAACAGGGCGTGTGTGCTGTGAGCTTCATCGGCAGTTGATCGGGTTCCAGGATCACATCGCGCACGATGTTGGTGAGCGAGACCTCTGAAGTGGGAATGAGATACAGGGTTTCGTTACCGCCCTCTGCCCCGCCCTTTTTCGCAGCGAACAGGTCATCGGCAAATTTCGGCAGCTGGCCGGTGCCACGCATGCTGTCGGCATTCACGATGTAGGGGGTGTAGCACTCCTGGTAACCATGAAACTGGGTATGGGTATCCAGCATCAGCTGGGCCAGGGCCCGATGTAGCCGGGCGATATCGCCGCGCATCAACGCAAAGCGGCTGCCGGTGATCTTGGTGGCCGTCTCGAAATCCAGGCCCAATGGAGCGCCAACATCCACATGATCTCTGACCGCAAAACCATACGATTTTGGCTCACCCCAGCGGCGGACCTCGTGGTTTGAATCTGCATCCTTGCCATCTGGCGCCGAAGCGTGGGGAATGTTGGGGATACTCAGGAGCCAGTCATTTAAGCGCGCCTGAATTTCTTCCAAGCGCTTAGCACCCGCATCCAGCTTGCCCGCGATCTCATTGACCTGGGCCATCAAGGCATCGGCATTTTCGCCCTTTCCCTTGGCCATACCGATCTGCTTGGAGATCTGATTGCGCTGCGACTGCAGGGACTCGGTCTCGACTTGCACGCTCTTGCGCTCCGCCTCAAGCGCCGAAAACATGGCGACGTCTAGCGCATAGCCACGCCGGGCCAGTGCGGCGGCCGCACCGGCCAGGTCTTTACGAAGCAGTTGGGAATCGATCATGGTGTTCTTTCAAAATTCAGAAACTGTCGTGATTCTAAAGTCTTGCGTCGTACCCAAGGAAAATCATCACTTGGCGTTCATTTTGCGCAACGTGGCCAGCTTCTCAGCGATCTTGGTCTCCATGCCCCGGTCTACTGGTCCATAAAAGACAGGGGCTTGAGGTAAGGCATCCGGGAAATACCGCTGACCTGGGGAGAATGCGCCAGGCTCGTCGTGGCTGTAGCGATACTCCTTGCCATGGCCCAAGGATTTGGCGAGTTTGGTGGGTGCGTTACGCAGATGATCCGGCACGGGCAGTGAGCCGTGATCCTGCACGAATTTCCGCGCAGCGTTGTACGCCACGTAGACTGCATTAGACTTGGCTGCGCAGGCCAGAAACACCAAGGCCTGGGCCAGCGCCAGCTCGCCTTCTGGTGAGCCCAGCCGCTCGTAAGCGGTTGCGGCCTCCAGTGTCATGGTGAGTGCACGCGGATCTGCAAGGCCGATGTCCTCGCTGGCCATGCGGATCATGCGCCGCGCGATGTAGCGCGGATCGCAGCCGCCATCGGTCATGCGGCAAAACCAATAAAGCGCTGCATCCGGATCCGAGCCACGGACCGATTTATGCAAGGCTGAGATCTGATCATAAAAAGCATCACCGCCCTTATCGAATTGACGCACCAGCTGAGGCAGCATCCGATCCAGCAGCGCATCATCTATCCCTGTTGCAGCTTTTTGTGCCTCCGGAATGAGCAGCTCCAGAGCGCCCAGCAGTCTACGCGCATCGCCATCAGCACTGGTGACCAATCGGCTCCACGCTGCTGAGTCCATCAATTGATCATCAAACTGATACAGCGCAAAAGCACGGCGGGCAAGCTCCCGCATCGCGGGCTCTTCTAGGGGCTTAAGCACCAGCACCGAGGCGCGGGACAGCAACGCACTGTTGACTTCAAAGCCTGGGTTCTCCGTGGTGGCGCCGATGAACACAAACAAGCCCGACTCGACATGCGGCAGAAAGGCATCCTGCTGCGCCTTATTGAACCGATGAACCTCATCCACAAATACGACACAGGCCCGGCCAAGCGATCGGGCCTGTTGCGCAAGTTCAACCGCCTCACGGATTTCTTTTACGCCACCCAACACAGCAGAGATCGCGATCAACTCTGCACCGCAGGCCTTCACCAAAAGCCTTGCGAGGGTGGTCTTGCCCACGCCCGGCGGCCCCCACAGGATCATGGACTGCAGCTGGCCGGATTCCACTGCGGCACGCAGCGGCCTGCCCTGGCCCAGCAGATGGGCCTGGCCAACCACATCATCAATCGTTTGCGGACGCATCCGCTCGGCAAGCGGCTGCACGATCAGGGCCGCAGCACGCTCATGCCAGGAGGTGGTTTGTACTGAAACAACTGGGGATTGATTTCGATGTTTTTCAAAATACGGTGCAATTCAACCTTGGTGACTTGGCCCAGGCTGTCATGAATCTCAAAGCGACTGATCATGGAATCCGCATCCAGACCAACCATCAGCCGGACGATACCCGGCTCAGGCTTTTTGGGCATCACGACAATCCAAGTCACACCATCGCGTTCGCCCGCATGTGAGAACTGATAACGCTCCATCAACTGATCATGGGTCAATACACTGGTATTGAGTAACAGCGCGGCAATGCCAGAAAGGTTGGCGGCATCCACAGGCCGCACAGAGGCCTGGAAAAGATCGATATCGACCATCCAGAATTCGCGGGTGTTGAGAATTTGCAGCTGCGGATAAGGCTTTTTCACTTCCCAGCGCAGCAGGCCCGGTTTCGAGACATAAAAACTTCCCGATGCGTTGCGCACGCGGGGGCCCTGGGTGCCGGTGGTCTGGGTGAAATCCGCCGACATGCTTTGCGTGGCGGCCAGGCTCTCGATCATGCGATCGATTGGATCAGCGCTCAGTGCTGTCGTTGCGTAGCCCAGGGTCAACGTCATTACCAGACGAACGAGAAATACCATCATCCTTGCCCCCTAGGCACCAAAATATCCCGATTGCCATTGCTTTGCATCGGCGAAACGACACCCGCCTGCTCCATGGTCTCCAACAAGCGGGCAGCGCGGTTATAGCCAATGCGCAGATGCCGCTGCACCAAGGAAATTGATGCGCGGCGATGTTTTAGCACCACAGCCACCGCTTCATCATAGAGTGGGTCTGACTCGCCATCGCTGCCCTCGGTCGCCAGGCCCGCAGTAAATGTGCCACCACCGCCTGAAACATCGGCGCCTTCAAGAATGCGTTCGTCGTATTGGGCCTCACCGGTCTGCTTCACCGCATTGACGACACGCATCACCTCATCGTCGGCCACAAAGGCCCCATGGACCCGCATGGGCAGGCCTGTGCCCGCAGCCAGAAACAACATATCACCCTGGCCCAGCAGGGCCTCCGCCCCCATTTGATCCAGCACCGTACGTGAATCGACTTTGCTGGACACCTGAAACGAGATACGCGCTGGGATATTGGCCTTAATTAAACCTGTGATGACATCCACCGATGGCCGCTGGGTCGCCAGGATCAAATGAATACCGGCCGCGCGGGCTTTTTGCGCAAGCCGTGCAATCAGCTCTTCGATTTTCTTCCCTGCCACCATCATCAGATCGGCCAACTCATCAATGACGACCACGATCTGGGGTAGCGGCGACAGTGTCGGCGCATCGGGGTCCTCGGGATTGGCAAGCGGGTCCTTAATGGGTGCGCCCTTCTTGATGGCCTCTTCCACTTTTTGATTAAAACCGGCGAGATTGCGGGTATTGAGCTTGCTCATGGTGCGGTAGCGGCGCTCCATTTCGCCCACGCACCAATGCAACGCATTGGCGGCAAGCTTCATATCGGTCACCACCGGTGTGAGCAGATGCGGAATGCCTTCATAAATTGAGAGCTCCAGCATCTTAGGGTCAATCATGATGAGCCGCACCTGGGCTGGCGTTGATCGATACAAAACGGAGAGCAGCATGGCATTCACGCCAACAGACTTGCCAGAGCCCGTAGTGCCGGCCACCAATAGGTGGGGCATCTTGGCCAAGTCCACCACCATGGGGGCCCCCGCGATGTCTTTGCCAAGCGCCAGAGGCAACACCCCATGGTTTTCCTGAAATGTGGTGGAGCCAATGATCTCCGAAAGACGCACCATCTGCCGCTTGGGGTTGGGGAGCTCCAGGCCCATCAGGCTCTTGCCGGGGATGGTTTCCACCACGCGAATGGAGACCAATGACAGCGCACGCGCAAGGTCCTTGGCCAGATTCACGATCTGCGAACCCTTCACGCCAAGCGCAGGCTCGATCTCATAGCGCGTGATCACTGGGCCAGGCTGCGCGCTGATGACTTTTACCTGCACACCAAAATCAGCCAGACGGTTTTCAATCACACGGGATGTGAATTCCAGGGTCTCGGGGGCAACGGTCTCCAGTTGTGAAGAGACTTCATCAAGCAATGAGAGCGGTGGCAGCCCACCAATCGGGGCCTCCGCAAAGAGCGGTCGCTGTTTTTCCCGCTGCTTGGCCGCGATGGCTTTTTTTGATGGTTCGGGGGCAACCACAGGCTTGATCTCAATCGTCTGTTCCACCTCCCGCTGGCGGCGCTTCTCCTCCAAGGCATCGGCCCGCTCAATCGCCGCCGATTCGCCCAGCCTGCGGTCCTGCCAGGCGGTCAGGCGCTGCCGCATCCAAGCCAGCAGTGCCTCTGCTTTGCTGCCCACCGATTCGGTGACATCCAGCCAGGAGAAGCGGAAAAACAGTGCCAGTCCGGCCACGATCATGGCCAGCGCCAAGAGCGTCAGCCCGATAGCACCCAGGGCCCAATCGCCAAAGCTGCCCACCAGACTGCCCAGGGCCCCGCCCGGCATGAAAGCGATGGGACTTGCGCCCCAGTTAATGCGTTGGGCCTCGAGGGTGCAGCTGCCGGCCAGCAGCAGACAAAAACCGATCCAGCGCAGCGGGCCCATCAGCACAAACGGAGCCTCTTCACCGCTGACCATATTCACACCCAGCCGCTGCCGCTCGCGCAGCTGACGCGCCAGCCTCCAGCTGGCGAAGGCCAGTGCGGCCGACAGCACCACAAACCAGCCCGCCGAGACCCCGAATCCAAACAACAAGGAATCGGCAGTCCAGGCGCCAAAGCGTCCCAAGAGGTTGGTGGGGGTCTGACGAGATCCCTGCTGAAACCACCCAGCATCATCCGGTGACCAGGAGGCCAATGAAAGCAGAATCCAGACGGAAAAAGCCCCATAGCCAAGCCAACGGAGCTCCGCACCGAGTCCGGAAATTTCGGCCGAGTTCCCGGCGGTTGGTGTTCCACCGACCCTGCCGTCTGTGCCGCGGGCTTGGGATCGGGAGGCGGTTCGGCTGCTGCGGTTTACCATGTAGCGCTTGATGTGCTGTGCACTTCCTTGTGTTGAGTGGGGCGTTTGCCCAGGGGGCCGGCCTCGAATTTTTATAATTGTGCCGTTTTGCAGCATTTCTCGCCTGCCGCATACAACCCTCTTCCTTTGATCCCTCTTGAAAGGCGAACCACGACATGGCTTCCTCTTCCCCACAACACCACCGTCTGATCATCCTCGGCTCAGGTCCAGCCGGCTATACCGCCGCCATCTATGCGGCCCGGGCCAATCTCAACCCGGTACTCATCACAGGGCTGGCCCAGGGCGGACAGCTGATGACCACCACAGATGTCGAAAACTGGCCCGCCGAACCCAAAGGCGTTCAGGGGCCGGATCTGATGCAACGCTTTCTAGAACACGCCCAGCACTTCAACACGGCAATGGTCTTTGACCACATCCACACGGCTAAACTCACGGAAAAACCCCTCAGGCTGATTGGCGATGCGGGCGAATACACCTGCGATGCCCTGATCATTGCCACGGGCGCATCCGCGCAATACCTGGGACTGCCCTCGGAGCAGTCCTTCATGGGCCGAGGCGTTTCCGGCTGCGCCACCTGCGATGGATTCTTCTATAAAAGCCAGGACGTCTGCGTGGTGGGGGGTGGCAATGCCGCCGTGGAAGAGGCGCTTTACCTCTCCAATATCGCCAAACATGTCAGTGTGATCCACCGTCGTGACAAATTCCGTGCAGAGCCCATCCTGATCGACCGGCTGATGGCCAAGACCAAGGGGGGCAACATCACGGTGCACTGGGATCATGTGCTGGATGAAGTGTTGGGCAATGATGGTGGCGTGACCGGCGTGCGCATCAAACACACGAAGACTGGTGCCACACAGGAGTTGAATCTGCATGGCGTTTTTATTGCCATCGGACACAAGCCAAACACCGACATCTTTGATGGCCAGCTGGACATGAGCAACGGCTACATCAAGACCCGCAGTGGTCTTGAGGGCAATGCCACAGCCACCAATATTCCCGGTGTTTTTGCCGCAGGCGATGTGCAGGACCATATCTACCGTCAGGCGGTGACCAGTGCCGGCACGGGCTGCATGGCCGCGCTCGATGCGCAACGGTATCTGGAGGCGTTGTCCGGCTCATGACCTCCGACAAGGAGCTTTTTCTCGCTGCGGTGGCCGATGCAAAGCGGCTGCCGCCAGCTGCGCATCCGCCATCGGTCATCGCAAAACCCAAGCCCCGGCCCATTCCCATCAAGCGGCTTGAGGATGAGGCCGATGCCCTCATGGCCTCGCGGCTCTCCGACATGACACCGGAGAGCCTGCTCGACAGCGACGAATCGCTCTCTTTTGCACGGCATGGCATCTCCAGTGACACCCTGCGCCGACTACGACGCGGACACTGGGTCGTGCAGGCGGGGCTTGATCTGCATGGTATGCGTACCGATGAGGCCCGCGAGGCCTTTGTGGGATTTCTTCGGCATTGCAGCCACCGTGACATCCGCTGCGTGCGCATCATCCACGGCAAGGGACTCGGCTCGGCAAATCGTCAGCCGGTGCTGAAAGGCAAGGTGCTGGCCTGGCTGCAGCAGCGCGATGAAGTTCTGGCCTATTGCCAGGCACCCGCGAACGACGGCGGCAGCGGCGCGGTGCGGGTACTGTTGCGCCATGCCAAAAACACATAGATCGCCTGATTCAAAACCTTCAACTCATGTGTGAAGGTCTGCAATACCTCATGCTTTAAGAGATATCCAGAGCACTCACCTGCACGCTTTCCGCCCGCTGAATCGCACAACGAAATTGCTCAGCGCGATTATCGCGACAAATAGTCTCATGTCATCGCAACTTTCCAAACGGAGCATGACATGGCACTTCTTACTACCGGCACCACCACTACCCTTGATGAAACCGCGGAACTGCAGAACGCAGCGATGTCTTCTGGCATTACCGAGGACGCCAATGACAACGATATTTCAGCAGATCAAATTCCTGCGGAGTTTCTGGCACGATTGACTGCGCTGGGCGCAGACACACCGTCCATGTTGGCGCTGAGCGGCTACGACGGCACAATTGGTGACACGGGTGCAAATGTCATTACTTATACCCCGATTGGCGGCTCAGCCGATGTCTATTTCAGTGATGCCTTCGGCGGTGCGCTTGATGGCGCCGACAGCGGACTGGCGACCACCAGTGGCGATCCCATCCTGCTTTACACCGACGCGGAGAACAACAATGTCCTGCTCGGAAAAACAACGGGGGGTGACATTGTTTTTTCCGCCTACTTGGAACAGACCAGCAACGGCGAGACTGGCGCCAAGATCTGGATGGTTCAGTACGAGGCACTTTTTAATCCTGACGCGAACAATCCGGACGACCCTGTTGACCTTGAGAATCTCGTGCATGTGACTGTGGCCCAGGATCGGAGTTTCTCCCTTGAAAATGCACCATCGGGGCAGAATCTTTTTGTGATGTTCGGAGATTCCGAAGTGGCCTTGGTGGTGACCGGGATGAATCCCGCCAATCAGTCCGATGGCGCAAGCATCAACACCGGTGACACCGTCAACACCAGTTTCGCCGCCGGCTCCACGACAATCGGCATCAACAACCAGATGGTCAATCCCGGTGAGGGCCTCTATTTCACCTTTGTTACCGGTGCCAACAGCGACTACACCGTTCCCCATTTGAGCGAGACCGAGGCTGATATCGAGGCGAACATCGCCTTCTCTGGGCTCTATGATGCGACCTCCGCCCGGTTCTCGATTGTCCAGCTTCAGGGTGATAAGGCGGCAACCGTGAAATTCACCGCGATGACGACAGCGGTGGAAAGTGGCAGTAATTTCGTGGATGGACTGGGTGACTCAGACGACTTAAAGGTGAATATCACCTCAGTTGTGGTGCGTGACGCCAATGGAAATGACATGACTTCCTCCTTGGACGTGACCAACACCGATGGCGTTATGACCATTTCCGGTATTCAGGCGGGGTACTCCATTGAGTACCAAACCACCGCTGGACACAATCGTCTCTTAATTGAAAATACCGGCTCGGAAAAGGGGACTGCCGCAAACTTCGATGTGGACGGTTTCCATCTCACCGATGCAGTGACCGAGACCACTGAGGTGGGTTCCCTAATGCGATTTGAAGACGATGGTCCCGCCATCACGCTCGCCACGCCCACAGATACGATTACCCTGAACACCCAGGATGCCGACACTGCGGGGTCTAACTACGACACCGACAGCAAAGACTTCTCCGGCGCATTCAGCATCGATACCCAGAGCTTTGGAGCGGACGGATCTGGTAGCGCAGGTGTGACATGGGACTATGCCCTTGGGGTAACCAGCCAGGGCATGGACTCGGAGCTCACCAGCCACGGCGATGCGATCTATCTCTACCTGGTCTCAGGCAAGGTCATCGGTTCAACCGCCAGCACTGAAGGAGGCATCGACAGCGCTAACACTGTGTTTGATCTGGCGGTAAGCGGTGCAGGATCCGTGACGCTCACACAGTACAACGCTGTTGATCACGATGCCCCAGGGGCAAGCTTCGATTATGCGAGCCAGCTGGAGACTCTGGGCGATGGCAAGGTTTCACTCAATGGTACGGCCACGATTGCCGACTACGATCTGGACACCGACGATGATGTCAAGGTACTTGATCTCGGCGGCAACATCTCCTTTAACGATGATGGCCCCACCATCACCCTGGCCACACCGACCGATACGGTGACGCTCAACACCCACGACGCACTCACGATAGGCTCGGCCTTTGATACGGACAGCAAGAGCTTTGCTGAATCCTTCGGGATTACATCCAGCAGCTACGGCGCCGATGGTGTAGGGGCCAGTGCCACGAACTGGGCCTATGAATTGGCCATCACCAGCCAAGGAATCGATTCCAGCCTAGCCACCAACAGCTCAATGATTCGGCTCTTCCAGTTGGCCTCCGGACTGGTGGTTGGATCAACGGCCACTGTGATCTCTGACGTCTCTACAGAGAATACCGTATTCGATCTTGCGGTGAATTCCGCCGGGGTGGTAACGCTCAACCAATACACACAAATCAATCATCCAACGCCGGGTGCTGATGCTGACTATGAAAGTCAGACCATTGCGCTTGCAAACAATCTGGTCACCCTGAAGGCCAGCGCCACCATCACGGACTACGATCTCGACACCGCTGCCGATTTCAAAATCCTGGATTTGGGCGGCAATATCGTGTTTAGCGACCACGGACCAAACGCTGCTTTCATTTCGGACCTCTCCGGACCCAATGTGGCTGACCCGATCTACGGCACTTATGACTTCAGTATCGGCGCGGATCTGGTCAACAACGATGAGGCCACCGGCATCGTGTTGCAATCATTGACTGGGGCAACAGCATTTTCCAGCACCACCCCCCAGGGACGTGCGATCACAGATGCCTCGGTAACATGGGAAGGCGAAGACGACACCTATGTCAATTACAGCTTCGCATTTAAGTACTACTCAGGACCCAACTCTGAGACGACTCGCGATGGCTCGGGTATCGTGATTTTCAATAAGAGCGACGGCACCTATATGTTCGACGTCGATGCGCCACTGGTTGGCGAGAGCACTTACTCCACCAGCAATCCCCTCCAATCGTTTAACTACGACACACTGGGCAACAAATCACCCGAGATCGTGGTGCAGAAATACGCCGATGATTTTTACGGTGTGCTGACCGGCCAGGCCTCTAGCCCGCCGAGCAAGACCATTACGCTGGTCTCAGGGGGAGACCTTGCCTATAGCCCCGGCGAGACCTTTAGCAACAGCGCCACCGGCTATGTGAATGTGGCTACCGACACCCTGGGCGTGAACTCGGACACCATACAGGCGGGGGAATTACTGAACTACGACTTCTACTCGAAGAATCCCGTTAGCGGGTCAACCAGCCCTCCACAAAGGCCAGGTGCCACCATCGACACGAACCCTGATTACCGGGCTTATGTGGATGAGATTGATATCACGCTCTCACAGCTGAATTCCGATGAGGATATTGCGATCCTGCTCAAACTCTGGAACCCGGATACGGAGACTGCCACCACCCGGCTGCTACTTGCCGACAGTGCGGGCGACTACACGACTGCGGGTGCCTACAAGGTTGTGCATGTGGGCAGGGAAGACTACGACAGCACACATTACGATATCTTTGGGCTACAAGTGCTCAGCAGCACCGAATTGCTTACCGGGACTGGCTATCGCTTAAGCGACGGTTCAGCCAAGTCTCTCGGGTCAACGGGCACCGGCTATCAAGATACGGCGGACCTGGATGTGTTCAAGATCATCAAGATCGATATCACCAGCGAAGAGGTCACGCACTATGACGCCGACCTGGTCTTCTCAGGCGAGGTGATCGACCACGATGCGGACTACGATGGTTTCAGCTTTCAGGTGCACCTGGAGGCTGATGGGTTGCCACCTTTTGAAACCCTGGCCATGGAGATTGCACCCACGCCTGATCCGATGGTGATGTAAGGCATCAGCCACTTCGAAAGGACGGCCCCTCTTTTAGGGGCCGTCGGGTAACACAAATAAAACGCCGCAAATGACGCGCTGACTCTTTGACCCCGCTTTGGTCAAATGGCGGCGTCGTCTGTTTCGCCGGTACGGATACGGATCACCTGATCAATCGAGCGCACAAAGATTTTTCCATCGCCAATACGGCCTGTGCGGGCAGCCGCGACGATGGCTTCGACCACACGGTCACAGAGGTCATCGGTCACCACAGCCTCAATCTTGATCTTGGGCAGGAAATCAACAATGTACTCGGCGCCACGATAGACCTCAGTGTGGCCTTTCTGTCGGCCGAATCCCTTGACATCAGTCACGGTTAAGCCGCTGACACCAACATCTGCCAGGGCCTCGCGGACCTGATCAAGCTTGAAGGGTTTTACGATTGCAGTGACAAGTTTCACGATGATTCACCTTTTTCTGTGGTTTTAGAGTTGAGTTCCGCTTCAACGAAAGCATTGGTCAACGGGTAGCGCCAATCCCGGCCAAACGCGCAGCGGCTAATCCGCACGCCGGGTGCCGACTGCCGACGCTTGTATTCATTGATCCTGACCATCCGCAGCACGCGATCCACTTCAGCGGGGTTATGGCCTGCAGCAATTAAATCCGAGCGGGTCTCACCGTTTTCCACAAAGCGGACCAGCATGTCGTCCAGCGCGTCATAGGGGGGCAGGCTGTCTTGATCGGTCTGGTCGGGACGCAATTCAGCGCTTGGGGCCCGCGTGAGGATCCGCTCTGGAATCACTGGACCACCACCCTGGGCGATGGCCACGCGATTACGCTCATGGCAGAGTCGATACACCATGCCTTTGAATAGGTCTTTAATCACCGCAAAGCCACCTGCCATATCACCGTAGAGCGTGCAATAGCCGACCGAGGTCTCGGACTTGTTGCCTGTGACCAGCACCAGTGCATTGGTCTTGTTCGAGATCGCCATCAGCAGTGTGCCCCGAACACGGGCCTGCAGATTTTCTTCAGTAACATCCTCTGAAAGGCCAGCAAACACCCTGGAGAGAGACACCTTGAACTGCTCATAAAGCGGGGCGATATCGATGGTGTCGAGCCGAACACCCAACGCACGCGCACAGGTGGTGGCATCCTCAATGCTGATCGTTGCCGTAAAAGGCGACGGCATGATCACTGCCCGTACATTCTCCGCGCCGAGTGCATCCACGGCAATCGCCAGCACCAAAGCAGAATCAACCCCGCCCGAGAGTCCGATCACCGCGCCCTTAAATCCGTTCTTGTGCACATAGTCGCGGGTGCCCAACACCAGGGCCTGATAGGCCTGCTGCTCGACCGAGAGCTCGGGAGCGATCAAATTGGCAGCCTTGTCCAGACTGGCACCACCACCGAAGAGGTCGACCACCATAAGCGCCTCATGAAATTGCTGCGTGCGGACGATCACATTGCCCTTGGCATCCAGCACAAAAGAGCCGCCGTCGAATAAGAGCTCATCCTGCCCGCCCACCAGGTTGCAAAATGCCACGGGCAATCCGATCCGAGAGACGTTGGCGCGCACCACATCGATGCGTTCACGGTGCTTATCGACATGAAAGGGCGATGCATTGAGCACCAGCAACACGTTGGCACCAGCGGCCTTGGCAATGGCAGGCGCACGCGGTGCCCAGACATCCTCGCAGATATTGACCGCAACCCGAACACCATTGACCTCAAACAGACAGGGCGCACCATCGGGAACAAAATAACGCTGCTCGTCAAAGACGGCATAGTTGGGCAGCTCCAGCTTGCCGTAGCTGCCGATCACCTTCCCATAACGCAGCACCGTGGCGGCATTAAAAATATGCTGCCCGCGGGCCCGAGGATGGCCAACCACCACAGCGAGATCGCCAACCGCACCAAGCTGCTGGCCGAGATCGATCATGGCCTGATCGCAGGCCGCCAGGAATGCTGGCCGCAGCAGCAAGTCTTCGGGCGGATAGCCGGTTAACGCAAGCTCTGGCGTGACCAGCACAGCGGCCCCTTCCGCCTGTGCCTGCCGGGCAGCTTGAAGAATTTTTTGAGTGTTACCCGCCAGGTCGCCCACCCGACTGTTCATCTGGGCAAGAGCAACCTTGAACATTTAGGCGGAGGATTCTTTTTTGTAGCGCGCCATGCCTTGGGTGATTTCCTGCCGGGCCTCTTCGGGTCCAGCCCAACCCTTCACCTTGACCCACTTGCCCTTTTCCAGGTCTTTGTAGTGTTCAAAGAAATGCTGAATAGTGGCAAGGCGCTGGGGATTCACATCCTCGATTTTTTTCCAGTGGCTGTACATGCTGAGGATCTTGTCGACCGGCACGGCCAGAAGCTTCGCATCGCCACCCGCCTCGTCCTCCATCATGAGCATACCCAGGGCGCGGCAGCGCACAACGGCACCCGGAGCCACAGCAAAGGGGGTCACCACGAGCACATCGACGGGATCCCCATCATCAGAGATGGTCTGGGGTACATAGCCGTAGTTACAGGGATAGTGCATTGCGGTAGTCATGAACCGATCCACGAAAAGCGCACCCGTTTCTTTGTCCACCTCGTATTTGACCGGCTCAGAATGCGCGGGTATCTCGATGATGACGTTGAATTCTTCCGGGGCGCTCTTCCCGGCGGTCACGTTCATTAAGGCCATGTGCGGTGTCTCCCCTGTGTAAAAATAGCGGCTTGCCCTGCGCATTCTAAGGGATTGCCCCATCCTGCCGGTCCACCGGCCGGGTGGTCGATTTGGGATGCTACTCAGGCTTACGGGACAGGATTTTTTATAAAAAGGAGAACCCCATGTCCATGGGACTAAATCTGGCGTTGATTTGTGGCCTGCTGGCCATTGTGTACGGCGTGATTTCCAGCCGATGGATTCTGGCCAAATCGGCTGGAAATCCCCGCATGCAGGAAATCGCTGCCGCCATTCAGGCGGGCGCCTCGGCCTACCTGGGCCGGCAATACAGAACGATCGCGATCGTGGGAGTCGTGATCTTCATTCTCATTGCCATTATTCCGGGCCTGGGTCTGGACACCGCGATTGGCTTTGCCATCGGTGCGGTGCTCTCAGGAGCGGCTGGCTTTATCGGCATGAATATCAACGTGCGGGCCAATGTGCGCACCGCCGAGGCAGCCCGTGGCGGGATCAACCCCGCACTGGCGATTGCATTCCAAGGTGGCGCCATCACCGGTATGTTTGTGATCGGCCTGGGACTGGTAGGCGTGGCGGGCTTTTATGCGTTCGAACTCTCGCGTACCGGCGATGTACTGAAGGCACTCCACCCACTGGTGGGGCTGGCCTTTGGCTCTTCCCTGATTTCGATCTTCGCGCGTCTGGGAGGCGGTATCTTCACCAAGGGTGCTGACGTGGGCGCAGACCTGGTAGGTAAAGTGGAAGCCGGCATTCCGGAAGACGACCCCCGCAACCCCGCGGTGATTGCCGATAACGTGGGCGATAACGTGGGCGACTGCGCAGGCATGGCCGCCGACTTGTTTGAAACCTATGCCGTGACGGTGATTGCCACCATGCTGCTGGGCGCGCTGCTGATGAAGAGCATCGCCGCGGAGGCAGCCATCTACCCCTTGGCCCTTGGCGGAGTTTCTGTCGTGGCCTCGATCATCGGCTGCTTCTTTGTGAAATATTCGGGCACCGGCAAGATCATGACCGCGCTCTACAAGGGACTTATCGTTGCCGCAGTACTCTCGATCGGCGCGTTTTACTTTGTCACGCAATGGATCATGGGTGGTGCTGCCGCCGCTGTCCCCGGCATGACAGTGATGAATCTATGGCTGGCTTCTGTGGTGGGCATTGCGCTCACCGCTGCCATGGTGGTGATCACCGAGTACTACACCGCAACTGAATACGCGCCGGTGCGTCATGTGGCCGCAGCCTCGGAGACGGGACATGCCACCAATATCATCGCTGGTATCGCGGTGTCGATGCGGTCGACCGCGCTGCCCGTACTCTCGGTCTGCGTGGCGATCTTTGCAGCTTATGCGTTGGCCGGCCTCTATGGCATCGCCATTGCAGCAACCTCTATGCTGTCGATGGCCGGCATCATCGTGGCCTTGGACGCATACGGCCCGATTACCGATAACGCCGGTGGTATTGCGGAAATGGCTGAATTGCCGAAAGAAGTGCGCAATGTGACCGATCCACTCGATGCCGTGGGTAATACCACCAAGGCCGTAACCAAGGGCTACGCGATTGGCTCTGCAGGCCTTGCTGCACTGGTGCTGTTTGCCGACTACACCCATGCGCTGGAAGGCATGGGCCAGGCGATCAAGTTTGATCTCTCCGATCACGAAGTGATCATTGGCCTCTTTATCGGCGGCATGATTCCTTATCTCTTTGGCGCGATGGCCATGGAAGCCGTTGGCCGCTGCGCAGGCGCCGTAGTCAATGAAGTGCGTCGTCAGTTCCGCGAGATCAAGGGCATCATGGAAGGCACCGGCAAGCCCGAGTACCACACCGCGGTGGACCTGCTCACCAAAGCCGCAATTAAGGAAATGATCATTCCTTCGCTGCTGCCAGTGGTGGTGCCCGTGGTGGTAGGCCTAGTGCTGGGGCCCAAGGCCTTGGGTGGCATGCTGATGGGCACAATCGTGACTGGCCTCTTCGTAGCCGTGTCGATGTGTACTGGTGGTGGCGCCTGGGATAACGCCAAGAAGTACATTGAGGACGGCAATCATGGCGGCAAAGGATCCGATGCACATAAAGCTGCTGTGACGGGCGATACCGTGGGCGATCCTTACAAGGACACGGCCGGCCCCGCCGTCAACCCGCTGATCAAGATCATCAACATCGTGGCACTGTTGATTGTGCCGATCCTGCCGGTGGTCGCGAAGTAAAACTGCCAAGGTGTCTGCCTGGGTGTCAGACACCGAAGTCTGACACCTAAGACGTCAACTGAGCCGCCGCCTTCCAATGGAATGCGGCGGTTTCTTTTTCTGAGAGACTCTCGGCCACTTCGGCAAGCGCCAGATGGGTGGCCAACATCGGCTTGATGCGCAGTGATGCCTCCAAATGCTGTCGGGCCTTGCCCCAGAGCGCCTGTCGCTGACACAGCCTGCCCATCGCCCAATTGAGCTCTGCATCGCGCGGCTGCTGACGCAGCCAGGACTCCAGCCGGATCAGCTGTTCTTTTGCATTACCTTCACAGCGGCCATACAGAAATGCCAGGCCTGAGTCCCATTGAGTCTTCAGTGTGGCCTCGATCAATTCGATGGCCTCCTGGTGTCGACCCAGACCAATCCAGGCATCGGCCACCTCACGCTTTAATCCCAGCGCTAAAACAGAAGGAATCGCCTTGCGGTTTTCAAGCAGGCGGGCAATGCGCAGCACTTCATCCCAGCGGCCCTGCTGCTGATTCGCCCGCAGTGCAAGCCTTAGGGTATGGACATTGCGACGATCACCACGTGTGAGTGGTGCTAGGGCTGCAAGCGCCCGCTGGCCCTTGTGATCATCGATGGCAAATTCCGCCTCAAGCAATGCGGCCAGGGTGGAATCCTTCATCGCGGGATCGGGTGCACCGATGCGCAGAGACTCCACAAAATCATCACGCAGCACGGTGTCGCGCAATCGATGGGCAGCCCCTGCTGCCAACGCATTAGACGCCACCAAGGCAAGAGGCACCTGACGGGCCAGGTCTTCATCTTCCTGTATCACTCGGGCCGCCTTCACCACGCGGGCAAATCGACCCTCGAAAAAATCAACCGTCAAGTCTGAGAGCTTGCGCAGACGTTGATCCTGAAGACGTCGCTTGCGATACCGTCGCACCCGGTCGGGAATATCCAAGACCTCCACTACGACCCGCGCCAAAATCAGCAACAATGCAAATACCAGCACCAGACCGATCAATGCCACTTCCAGCGACATATCGATTCGGTAAGGCGGTAGCCAGAGCGTGACATTGCCCCAGGTGAGTTCCAGCAGCATGGCTGCGGCAACCCCCAACACGATAACAACAACAAAAATCACAAGCCGCTTCATTGCGTCGATTTCGCAGGGGCAGGTCTCAGGGCCTCTAGGGCATCAGCAAGCGAGAGCCTCGGTGGTAGCGGCATTTTCTCGGAAAGCATCTTTAAGCCCGCAAGCGTCTTTTTGTGGGCCATCACCTTGCTGTTCTGCGGATCAAATACATCGCCGAGAATTTTTTCTGCCTGTGCAATATCGAGCGCAAAAATCTTGTCTTGACGCGACACCAAGGCAAGACGGGCGGACAACAGCCTCAGCCGTAAGCGCTCAGTAACGAGGGCGCCCTGCTCGGGCGTAAGAAACACGGCCTCGGGATTTTCGACCCGCCGGATCCTGACCAGCTCAGAAAAGCGCGACTGCAACCCAGCGACGATCTCCTTCAGACTGGGAAACCCCAATTCGACTAAAGCCCGTTCAGCATCCGATGGCACAGACTTCAGCGGCATCGGACTTGAGATCAACGGCAGGCTGTCGATATCCATGATGATGGCCTCAATCTGCATCGCGGCCTGGGCCAGATCCAGACCGCCTGCAGCCAAAAGCCGCTGACGGTCCACTGCCAATGCCAGCCGCAGGGGCACCAATTTTTCCTGCGCTGGCTGGCGCGCAATCCGTGCGTCCAGCACATCCAACATGGCAAGCGCGCCTTTGGTATTGCCCGTGGTCAACAGGCTGTCTGATAGCAATCGTACCGAGGCCTGCATCTCGGCGAGCCACTGTTCATCGACCTCACCGGTCTGAGACTGATCCGACCCTATCGTTGATCGCTCAAGCGCCCACCAGCCCAAGCCTAATAATAGTGCGAGGCTGATGATTGCCAGCAGTGCCTTACCAGTTGATTTCATGCTCAAACAGATCCCGTTCCAGAACATCGGCCCCAAGCCGCACACGCCGAATCATGCCAATACCAAGCGCCTTAAGCTGCTCGGCAATCAAGGCATGGTGCGTGCACCAGATGGTCTGCGTCAACACAAGGCCGTGTGCGCGAAAAAGTTCAACCAAACGCCGGGCCAGTGCCGATGAGGACACCACCAAACCGATCTCGCCAGGCTTTGCAGCAGCCAGCTCGGACCAGACGGACTCTGGCCACTGCACATCGACCCGACGGTACATGCGGCCCGACAAAACCCGCGCGCCGCGCCGGGCAAAGCCCTCGCGGAGAATGGGCCGATTGCCTTCAGCCTCGGCCAGCAACAGGGTCTGGCAGTGCCAGTCCAGTCCCTCCTGCTGGGCCAATGCGTCGAAGGCGGCCAACAGGCCCTGCGCATCAGCCCGATCGGCTTCATCTGCAATCAGAACCTGTGCCGCAAGCACACGCCATGGATGGGGCCCAGAAGCCCGATGGGCGACCTCGGAAAGCAACTGATCACGGGTGCCAGCGCCAACTGCTGCGAGGCGAACTCCGGTCTCCTGCAGCAAATGAAGTCCTGTGTGCTCAGACCACTGCGCGAATGCGCGAACACTGCCTGGGCTGGTGAACACCAACCACGGACAGGCTGCAGACTTCAGTTCCGCAAGCAACGCTGCATCGGCAGGCAGCAGCTCAAGGTGCTGCATCGGCATGGGGCGCAACCGCTCATGTGCACCAGAGGACGATTGCGACACAGCCCAGTCAGGACGAACAATCCAGGCTTGGCGCATCAGGTGCCGAGCAAAGAACGTGACTAGGCCAGGCCCAGCGACTGGAGGATCTGCTGGGCGCCCTGATCAGAGAGATGCTGCGCAGCCTGCAGGCCTAGGGCCTCGGGGTCTTGCCCGAGACATTCCGTACGCAACACCCGCGAGCCATCGGTCATGGCCACCAGGGCCCGTAGCCGCAGCGTTTTGCCATCGGGTTCCGTCACGCAATAGGCCGCAAGCGGCACCTGGCAGCTTCCACCCAAGGCCCGCGAGACAGCCCGTTCGGCGCGGACCTCCAAAAACGTACGCTCATCGGCAAGGGGCCTGAGTGCCTGACGAATCGCATCGCCATCAGCACGAATCTCAATGCCCAGGGCGCCCTGACCGGCGGCGGGCAGCAGCACATCGGGAGCCACGATCTGGCGAATTCGCTGGGCCAGGCCCAGGCGCTTAAGCCCTGCGGCTGCAAGAATGATGGCCTGCATATCGCCGCGATCCAGCTTCGAGAGCCGGGTATCAAGATTGCCCCGCAGCGGAACAATCTGCAGATGGGGATAACGGGCCCGCAGCTGGGCCTCGCGGCGCAGGCTTGATGTGCCCACCACAGCCCCATCGGGCAGGTCATCCAGCGACGCAAATTGGTTGGATACAAAGGCATCTCGCGGGTCTTCTCGACTCATCACGCAGGCCAATTCGAACCCCGCCGGCAACTCCATAGGCACATCTTTAAGGGAATGAACGGCAAGATGGACTCGGCCCTCTTCTAGGGCAGTCTCAAGTTCCTTCACAAAGAGGCCCTTGCCCCCCACCTTCGATAGCGTGCGATCGAGAATCTGGTCGCCACGGGTGGTCATGCCCAGGATCTCGACCGGGCTTCCAGAGGCTTTGGCCAACAGGGCCTGGACATGTTCGGCCTGCCACATGGCCAGCCGGCTTTCACGCGATGCAATAATCCACATATTCCGAAGTGTATCAATCAAATGACAGAACAATTTTCCAAGAAAAACCAAGGCTGGTCCGGCCGGTTCAGCGAGCCGGTGTCCGCGCTTGTGCAGCGCTATACAGGTTCCGTATTTTTCGATCAGCGGCTCGCCCTGTTTGATATTGAAGGGTCTCTTGCGCATGCAGAGATGCTTGCCCATGTGGGACTAATCTCGGCCAAAGATCTTCAGGGTATCCAGGGCGGACTAAATCAGATCCGCCAAGAAATTGAATCGGGTCAGTTCCAATGGTCGCTCGATCTGGAGGATGTGCACCTGAATATCGAAAAGCGCCTGACCGATCTGATCGGTGATGCCGGCAAGCGGCTGCACACCGCCAGAAGCCGCAACGACCAGGTCGCCACCGACATTCGGCTGTGGGTGCGCCACACGATTGATGAGATCCATCAAGCGCTGACAGCACTAAAGACTGCACTGCTTGATCAGGCCGAACGGCATGCCGACACCATCATGCCGGGCTTTACACATCTGCAGGTGGCCCAGCCGGTCACGCTTGGCCACCATCTGCTCGCCTATGTCGAGATGCTCTCTCGCGACGAAAGCCGGCTTGCCGACTGTAGAGCGCGGGCCAATGTCCTGCCCCTCGGTGCGGCTGCGCTGGCGGGCACGTCCTATCCGATTGATCGTGAGCGGGTCGCCAGAACGCTGGGGTTTGATGGTGTCTGCCAGAACTCTCTGGATGCCGTAAGTGATCGCGACTTTGCGATTGAGTTCACCGCCTGCTGCGCACTCATCATGACCCACATCTCGCGGCTATCAGAGGAACTGATTCTCTGGATGACACCGCGCATCGGATTTATTGATCTTGCTGATCGTTTCTGCACGGGCTCATCGATCATGCCGCAGAAAAAGAACCCGGATGTGCCCGAGCTTGCGCGCGGAAAATCCGGCCGTGTTTATGGGCATCTGATGGCACTGCTCACATTGATGAAGGGCCAGCCCCTGGCCTATAACAAAGACAACCAGGAAGACAAGGAACCACTGTTTGATGCCGCTGACACGGTGCTCGATACCCTGCGGGTCTTTGCCGAAATGATGGCGGGCATTCAGGTGAAGGATCAGGCCATGCGTTCGGCTGCATTCGAGGGCTATTCCACTGCAACCGATCTTGCCGACTATCTAGTAAAAAAAGGCCTGCCCTTTCGGGATGCGCACGAGGCCGTGGCCCTGGCCGTGAAGGCAGGCATTGCCCAGCAAAAGGATCTCTCCGAACTCTCTCTGGAGGCGCTGCAGGCCTTTTCGCCCTTGATCGGACCCGATGTCCACGAGGTGCTGAAGGTAGAAGGCTCGGTGGCGGCCAGGGACCATGTAGGCGGGACCGCGCCCAGCCAGGTCCGGGCGCAGATCCGGAGGCACCGCGCTAAAAGAGACTGATCTAAGGAGAGCCCTAATCCACAGGGACCAGTTTTTGAGTTAAAACCAGGGCCTTGTGCAAGACCGTCGATCCATCGACACCCCGACAAACAACATCAAAAGGAGCGTTTTATGAGTCGTCGTGAATTTCTGGCAAAAACCGGTGCTGCTGCTGTGGCCACAGGGGCCGCTGCTGTCTCCGCCCCGGCCATTGCCCAGTCAGATGTGGTCCGCTGGCGTTGCGCATCGAGCTTTCCCAAGAGCGTCGATACGCTCTTTGGCACCGCTGAACTGATCGCCCGCCGCGTGGGCCAGATCACCGGCGGCAAGTTCCAGATCAGCACCCATGCTGCGGGCGAGATCGTGCCCCCGCTGCAGGTCCTGGATGCTGTGGAAAAAGGCACCATTGAGTGCAACCACACCGCACCGTATTACTTCATTGGCAAGGATCCCGCCTGGGCCTTTGGCACCTGCATTCCTTTCGGTCTAAACAGCCGTCAGATGAATGCCTGGTGGTATCACGGCGATGGCGAGAAGGTCTTTAATGAATTCTCCCGTCAGTTCGGCGTGGTGAATCTTCTGGCTGGCAACACGGGCGCCCAGATGGCCGGATGGTTCAAAAAAGAACTCAAGTCAGTCAACGATCTGAAAGGCCTGAAGTTCCGCACCGGCGGCATGGGCGGCCAGGTGCTGACCAAGCTTGGCGTGGTGACCCAGCAGCTGCCCGCAGGCGAAATTTATTCTGCTCTTGAGAAGGGCACCATTGATGCGGCCGAATTTACCGTTCCGCACGATGATGAAAAACTGGGCTTAAACAAGATCGCCAAGTTCTACTACTACCCCGGCTGGAACGAGGGTGGTGCAGCGCTGGGCTTTCAGATCAATGCCAAGGCCTACGATGCCCTGCCCGATGCCTACAAGGCAGCACTGCAGACCGCCTGCGGAGAGGCCAACACCTGGATGCAGGCCAAGTACGACGCACTGAATCCAGTAGCGCTGAAGCGTCTCATTCAAGGCGGTGCCGTACTGCGGGCCTATCCGAAACCCATTATGGATGCTTGCTTTAAGGCTAGCCAGGAGTTGATCGCCGAGACCAGCGCCAAGAGCCCCGCCTTCAAGAAGCTGCATGATCATATGCTGCCCTTCCACCGTGACCAGCAGGCCTGGTTCCGTGTGGCCGAAGGCAGCATGGACGACTTCATGGGCCGCCAGAAGCTGTAAACCCAGAGGTCGATCAGCAATAAAAAAGCCGCCAACAAGGCGGCTTTTTTATTGGGCAACAAGAGGAATCTATTTCCGCTTGAAATAATCCATCGGATCCTCTTCCTTGGTTTTGTCATCCTTAGCTTTCTGAGGATCGTCTGCATTCTCTGTATCCTCAGAGTCATCGAGTTTGATCTCGATGTTTTGCAGATCGCCTGACTGAGGCTTATCCAAAAAGCCTGTCACGATGCCAGGGAAGAAAATGAGTATGCCCACCAGCAACAGCTGCAGGGCCACCCAGGGAATCGCACCCAGATAGATATCGCCGCTCTTGATCGACTTGGGTGCAATGCCACGCAAATAAAACAGCGCAAATCCAAAGGGCGGGTGCATGAAGGACGTCTGCATATTCACGCAGATCAGCACACCAAACCAGACCAGATCAATCCCCAGCTTGTTGGCCATCGGCACCAGCAGAGGAATGACGATGAACGCAATTTCAAAAAAATCCAGGAAAAAGGCCAACACAAAAATCATAATGTTGACCAGCAGCAGGAAGGTCACCGGATCGTCGGCCCCCACACTGGTAAACAAATGCTCCACCCAAACACCACCATCCACGCCCTGGAAAACCAGGGTGAACACTGTGGCGCCGATCAGAATGAAAATCACCATCACGGTGATCGACATGGTGGATTCCATGCCCTCGCGGACCATCTTCCAGTTCAACCGCCGATGTAGGCCCGCCAGGCCAATCGCGCCCACCACGCCCATAGCGCCGGCCTCGGTCGGTGTGGCCAGGCCCATGAAGATCGTGCCCAACACCACAAAGATCAGGATCGATGAGGGCAGCACACCCATCGCCACTTTCTTCGCCAGGGCCAGGCCGTGTAGTGACCGTGCCTCAGGCGGAAGCGGCGGCATCGATGCGGGCCGAATCAGCGACATCACAAAAATGAACAGCAAAAAGATTGCAATCTGCGCAAACGATGGCCCCACTGCCCCAAGATACATATCGCCCACCGATCGGCCCAGCTGATCAGCAAGCACGATCAGCACCAGGGATGGCGGAATCACCTGAGTGATGGTGCCCGAGGCTGCAATCACACCTGTTGCAAGTCGATTGTCATAGCCATAGCGCATCATGATTGGGAGGGCAATCACGCCCATGGCAATTACCGAGGCCGCCACCGTGCCCGTGATGGCGCCAAGAATCGCGCCCACCACGATCACGGCATAGGCCAGGCCACCCGGCAGGCCACCAAAGAGCTGGGCGAATCCCTCCAGCAGATCCTCTGCAAGGCCACTGCGCTCTAGGATTGCGCCCATCAGGGTGAAAAATGGGATTGAAAGCAAGAGCTCGTTGGAGACGATGCCAAAAACACGGTAAGGCAGATTGGCCATGAATTGCGGGGGGAAAAGCCCCATCTCAATGGCAATCTGGCCAGAGATCAGACCAAGTGCAGCAAGCGAGAACGCCACCGGAAGGCCCAGCAGCAGAAACACCACTAGGGCAGCAAACATCGCTGGCGCCATGAAGTCGATTGGATTCATGGCTATTGCAACGGCCTCTCGTAGTGAGTGTTTAAGGCAATCACCCCACGCAACGCAGCGATACGCTTGATGATCTCCGAGACCCCCTGCAACATCAGCAAGGAAAAGCCCAAGGGAAGCAGTAATTTCACCGGCCAACGAATCAAGCCACCGGCATTGGCAGAGGTTTCATTGATGGTCCAGGCCTCGACGAACCAGGGCCAGGAATCCAGGATCATGTAGGCCGAAAACGGCATCAGGAAGAAGATCAGTCCGCCCAGATCAAGCCAGGCCCGCTGACGATCATTGAGCTTTGAATAAAACAAATCGACCCGAATGTGGCCATTGGTATTCAGCAGGTGCGGGCCACCGAGCAGCACAATGCCGCCGAACATATACCACTGCAATTCCAGCCAGGCGTTCGAGCTCAGATCAAAGGCATAGCGCGATAAGGCATTGCCCGCCGAGATCAGGGCACAGATCAGCGTGAGCCATAGCGCCACGACGGCGGCATAGCGGCTTAAGCGGTCAATACTGTAGGCAAATTTGAGCGGGGCGTTCACAGCTGATGCCACTGGCGCATCAGGTCCTGCCATTCGGCGCGGGCCTGAGACAAGTGGCGTGCCTTTACGTGTCCGAAACCCCTAATTTTATCCGGTATGGCGGCGATCTGCGCTGCAAGCCCAAGCCTTTGTTCGGACAACCCTTCAAGCAAGACCATGATGCACTGGCGGTACTCCTGAATCAGGGCCCGCTCGGTGCGGCGCTCTTCGGTATGGCCGAAGGGGTCAAAGGCCGTGCCACGCAGGAAACGTAGGAGTACCAGCAGGCCCATTAAAGACCGAACCCATGGCCCGAATCGCCGCTTGACCAGTTCGCCATTCTCGTTGCGTCTGGAAAACAGCGGTGGGGCAAGATAATGGGCGATCCGATAGCCAGGCTCAAAGCGCTCAGCAATTTTTCTTGCAAAGGCCGAGTCGGTATGCAGACGGGCAACTTCGTATTCGTCTTTGTAGGCCATGAGCTTAAAGAGCCCGCGCATCACGGCCTCGGTGAGCGGAGTCTTATCGCTGACCGCGTGCTCGGCCTGTCGAACACGTTCAACGAATTTTCGATAAGACTCCGCATAAGTACGATTCTGATAAGTGGTGAGAAATTCCACCCGTTCATCAATGCGTTCATCAAGCGATTTGCGTTTGACAAAGGAGATGGGCTGCGCGCTGTCCGATTCACCCAGCGCAGGATCCACCGCTGCACGACGGCCCCAGATAAAGGCCTGCTGATTTTTCTCCACCGATACGGCATTGAGCTGCATGGCGGAAAAAATCGATTCCTGTGAAAGCGGAATCAGGCCTTTCTGCCAGGCAAAGCCCAGCAGGAGCGGATTGGCAAAGATTGCATCGCCTAGCAGCCCGGTGGCCAAGCGTTGCGCATCAATCAGCGATAGTCGCTCTGCGCCGACGGCCTGCATGATCGCACTCTGGCAGGCCTGCCCCGGAAATTCCCAATCAGGACTGGCAATGAAGGCCGCCGTTGGTGTGTCATGGCTGTTCATCACCACCTGTGTGTGGCCCTCCACCATCAGGGACAAGGTGGACTGTCCTGCCGCAACAATGCCATCACAGGCCAGCACCAGATCGGCCGTGGCCATATCAACCTTGGATGTATGAATTACGCCAGCCTGATCGGCGATCTGCACATGGCTCCAGGTGGAGCCGCCCTTCTGCGCAAGGCCTGCGGCATCCTGAGTGACAACGGCCTTGCCCTCAATGTGGGCAGCAACACCCAGCAATTGACCGATCGTGATGACCCCTGTGCCCCCAACGCCTGCAATCACCATGCGATAGGGCTGACGGCAGTCGGGCAGCACCGGCATTGGGGGTTCAGTCACTGATATCTGCCCCTGGGCGCTGGCATTCGGCGCGCCGCCTATCTGCGGTTTTCTGGGTCGTGCGCCCTCGACAGTAACAAAGCTTGGACAGAAACCTTTCAAGCAGGACTCATCCTTATTGCAGGTGCTCAGATTGATCTGACGCTTGCGGCCGAACTCAGTCTCCAACGGCTCCACCGACAGGCAATTACTTTGCGCAGAACAATCGCCACAGCCCTCACAGACCAGTTCGTTGATCACCACTGAACGCGAGGGATCTTCCATCAGGCCGCGTTTGCGGCGTCTGCGCTTTTCGGTGGCGCAGGTCTGGTCATAAACAATGATGCTGGTGCCACGAATCTCGCGACACTCCCGCTGCAGTCGATCAAGTTCATCGCGATGATGGATGGTGACACCGGGCTCCAGCACCATACCGTTGTATTTCTCGGGCTGATCGCTCACCAACAGCACACGGGCCGCACCCTCAGCCACACAACTCTTCACAATCTGCGGCACCGATAGGCCCTCGGGCCGCTCACCCACCTGCTGGCCGCCGGTCATGGCGACCGCATCGTTATACAAAATCTTGAAGGTGATATTCACTCCCGCCGCAATACATTGGCGGATTGCGAGGATGCCACTGTGAAACCAGGTGCCATCACCCAGATTGGCAAATACATGTTGCTCGTTGGTGAAGTACGACTGACCAACCCAGGGTACCCCCTCGCCACCCATCTGGGTGAACGTGCTGGTGGAGCGATCCATCCAGATCGCCATGTAGTGGCAGCCAATGCCGGCAAGCGCACGGCTGCCCTCGGGCACACGGGTGCTGGTGTTGTGCGGGCAGCCGCTGCAAAACCAGGGTGGCCGATCCTGGGCTTTCTGACCACGCGAGAGCTCAAGCGTATGTTCCTTGGCCTCAATCACAGAGAGGCGCTGCTGCATACGGGCATCGACATCCGGCGGCACGCCCAGGCGTCGTAGCCTGCGCGCAATCGCCTTGGCAATCAGCGCCGGAGTGAGGTCTGCCTTGGCCCGCAGCAGCCAGTTCTCGGCAGGATTGGGCCGCGCCCACTCACCGCCGGAGTGATCATCATTGGTCTCATCAAACTTACCCACCACATCGGGCCGCACATCCTGCCGCCAGTTGTAGAGCTCTTCTTTAAGTTGATACTCAATCATCTGGCGCTTCTCTTCCACCACCAGGATCTCGCGCAGGCCGGTGGCGAATTCACGCGTGATGGTGGCTTCCAGTGGCCAGACGACATTTACCTGATGCAGACGAATGCCCAGTCTTCTGCAGATGTCATCGGTCAATCCCAGATCGGCCAGTGCCTGACGGGTGTCGTTAAACGCCTTGCCGCTGGCAATAATGCCAAACCGATCATCGGGCCCCTCAATCACATTACGATTTAAGCGATTGGCCCGCACATAGGCGAGCGCCGCATACCACTTGGTCTCCATCAGACGCGCCTCCTGATCCAGGGGTGCGTCGGGCCAACGGATGTGCACGCCCGAGACGGGCATCGGGAAATCCTGCGGGATCAGAAGATTGATACGGTCCTGATCAACCCGAACGGTAGCAGAGGACTCCACCACCTCCTGGATGGTCTTCATGCCGCACCAGAGGCCCGCAAAGCGGCTCATGGCAAATGCATGGAGGCCCATATCCAGAATGCCCTGCACATCGGATGGAAAGAACACCGGAAAACCGCAGGCCTTAAAAATATGATCGCTCTGATGGGCGGCAGTCGAACTCTTGGCGACATGATCATCGCCTGCGACTGCAATGACACCGCCATGACGCGAGGTGCCCGCCATATTGGCGTGCTTGAACACATCGGAGCAGCGGTCGACACCAGGCCCCTTGCCATACCAAATACCAAAGACACCATCGACTTTGCGCTGCTCGGGAAACAGATCGAGTTGCTGGGTACCCCAGATGGCGGTGGCGGCCAGCTCTTCGTTGACACCCGGCTGAAACACCACGTTGTGGGCAGCAAGATGCTTCTTCGCGGCCCACAAGGCCTGGTCATAGCCGCCCAGGGGGCTGCCACGATAGCCGCTGATGAATCCGCCGGTGTTGAGGCCCGCAGCAAGGTCTCGCTGCCGTTGCATCAGGGGAAGCCGCACCAGGGCCTGCACGCCACTCATAAACGCCCAACCATCTGACTGGGTGTATTTGTCTTCCAGCGATACCTGTGGCGCGTTCGGTGGCGGTGGCGATTCCTGCTTCATGACCACCAATCTTGGACACCGCGGGAATGAGCGTCAACCCATTCCCGCAGCCTGTGATGGAAAGCCCTGAGCCCCGGGCCAGGGATTATTTCCTCTTCTGTGGCGGCAGGTCGGTGCAGGTGCCGGAAAAGACTTCAGCCACCATGCCAATCGACTCACCCAGCGTGGGGTGTGGATGAATGGTCTTGCCGATATCGTGCGGGTCGGCGCCCATTTCGATGGCCAGGGCGAACTCGCCGATCATGTCACCCGCATGGGTGCCCACCATTGCACCACCGATCACACGATGCGATTCGGGATCCACGATGATCTTGGTAAAGCCCTCGTCGCGACCATTGGCAATCGCCCTGCCCGATGCAGCCCAGGGGAAGACTGCTTTTTCAATCTTCATGCCCTTGGCTTTGGCTTCATCCTCGGTCACGCCTACCCATGCGACTTCCGGATCGGTGTACGCCACCGAGGGAATCACACGGGCATCGAAGAAGGACTTCTGGCCCGCCGCGGCCTCGGCCGCAACATGGGCCTCGTGCACGGCCTTATGCGCCAGCATGGGATTGCCCACGATATCGCCAATAGCAAAGATATGAGGCTGATTGGTGCGCATCTGGGCGTCGACTTCAATAAAACCACGATCGGTCACATTCACGCCAGCCTGGTCGGCGGCAATCATTGCGCCATTGGGTCGGCGGCCCACGGCCTGCAGCACCAAGTCGTAGACCTGAGGTTCAGCAGGTGCTCCCTCGCCCTCGAACTTCACGTGAATGCCATCGGCCTTGGCCTCTGCACCCACTGTCTTACACTTCAGCATGACTTTGTCGAAACGATGTGCGTTGTGCTTCTGCCATACCTTCACCAGATCACGATCAGCACCTTGCATCAGTCCATCCAACATCTCGACGACATCAATCTTCGCGCCCAGGGTGGAATACACGGTGGCCATCTCCAACCCAATAATGCCGCCGCCAATGACGAGCATGCGTTTGGGTTTGAATTTCAGCTGCAATGCGCCGGTGGAAGTCACCACGCGTTGATCCTGAGGCATGAAGGGCAACTTCACGGCCTCAGATCCCGCAGCAATGATGGCCTTCTGAAAGCCCACCACTTTCTTGCTGCCGTCTTCCGCGGTGACTTCAATGTGATAACCATCAAGGAATTTGCCCACGCCCTGCACGACATGCACTTTGCGGGCCTTGGCCATGCCGGCCAATCCACCTGTAAGCTTACCGATCACTTTTGATTTGTGTTCGCGCAGCTTAATCAGATCGACTGTTGGCTCGCCGAAGCTCACGCCATAGGCACCCATATGCTTCACTTCATCCATCACGGCGGCCACATGCAACAAGGCCTTTGAGGGAATACAGCCCACATTTAGGCAGACGCCGCCCAGTGTGGGGAAGCGCTCGATCAGCACGGTGTTCATGCCAAGATCGGCGGCGCGGAATGCGGCAGAGTAACCACCGGGGCCGGCGCCTAGCACCATCATGTCGCAGGTGATGTCGGCGGTGCCGGCGAAGCGGCGGGGTGCGTTCGATGCGGCCACTGGGCTCGGCGCTGACCCTGCAGGACCTGTCGGGCTCGGCGCGGCTGATGAAACACTTGACGCAGCGCCACCCGCCGGGCTCGGCGCTCCGCTCGAAATCTCTCTTGACTCGCTCCGCGCCGACCCGGCAGGTGACGCTCCCGAAGCCGGTGACATTGCGGAAGCTTCAATCAGAGCGAGAACAGCGCCTTCGGAGACTTTGTCGCCGAGCTTCACCTTCATCTCAACGATCTTGCCCGCCGCAGAGGAAGGAATCTCCATCGAGGCCTTATCACTCTCAACAGTAATCAGGCTCTGCTCAACTGCGATCTCATCGCCCGGCTTCACTAGTACTTCAATAATTTCTACATCTTTAAAGTCCCCGATATCCGGAACTTTCAACTCAATCGTTGCCATGTGATTGTCTCCAGTTCAGATTAGAGGACAGCGCGGCGGAAATCGCCCAAGAGCGAACGCAACACGTTGTTAAAACGCGCCGCCGCCGCACCATCAATCACGCGATGGTCATAGGAGAGCGACAAGGGCAGCGTGAGCTGAGGCACAAACTCCTTGCCATTCCAAACTGGTTTGTAATACGACTTGGAGACCCCAAGAATGGCGACCTCTGGCGCATTGATGATCGGCGTGAAGTGCGTACCGCCAATGCCCCCCAGTGAAGAAATTGAGAAAGTACCGCCCTGCATATCGGCAGGTGAGAGCTTGCCATCGCGGGCCTTCTTCGCAAGATCAGAGGTTTCTTTGGCAATCTCGGATAGGCCTTTCTTGTCAGCATCTTTTAGCACAGGCACCACCAATCCGTTGGGCGTATCAGCAGCAAATCCGATGTGGTAGTACTGCTTGTAGACCAACTGATCGCCATCCAGCGAGGCATTGAACTCGGGATGCTTTTTCAGCGCCGCGACCACAGCCTTAATCAAAAATCCCAGCATGGTGTACTTCACGCCGGTCTGATCGCTCTCTTTATTCAACGATACGCGGAATGCTTCCAGATCGGTAATATCGGCTTCATCGTTGTTGGTGACATGCGGGATCATCACCCAATTGCGATGCAGATTCGCACCGGAGAGTTTCTTGATGCGTGAGAGTGGTTTGGGTTCGATCGGGCCGAACTTGGCAAAATCGACCTTCGGCCAAGGAATCAGGCCAAGTGCTGCACCATCGCCAGCCGCCGCCGCGGGCTTATCGGCAGCCGCGATCACGCCTTTCACATAGCTACGCACATCGTCCATAGTGATGCGCTGCTTGGGGCCGGTGCCGCGGACTTTGGTAAGGTCTACACCGAGTTCGCGGGCGAACATGCGAACAGCGGGGGATGCGTGGGGTTTCACGACATTCGATTGGTCGACGGGTGAGACGTGGGCTGGGCCGACTGGCGCTGCGCCACCTGCCGGGCTCGGCGCTGACCCTGCAGGACCTGTCGGGCTCGGCGTTCGGCTCGACCCCTCTTTTAACTCGCCTCCCGCCGACCCGACCGGCCCTGCTTGCGAGTGCGAGGCGGAACCGGCTGGGGCGGCGCGGAGCGAGTCAGAAACGGTTTCGAGCGGAGCGCCGAGCCCAGCAGGTGACGCACTTGAAGCGGTTGCTCCAGCGGAGGCTTCGATCAACGCCAACACTGAGCCTTCCGAGACTTTGTCGCCAAGCTTCACCTTCATCTCGACGATCTTTCCGGCAATCGATGCGGGAATTTCCATGGAAGCTTTATCGCTCTCAACGGTAATCAGGCTCTGCTCAAGCGTGACCTCATCGCCAGGTTTCACCAGCACTTCAATAATTTCTACGTCTTTAAAGTCCCCGATATCCGGAACCTTCAACTCAATGGCTGCCATGATGTGTTCTCCTGTTGGGGTTCGCGGTTACATGGACATCGCGCTGGGACGCTTGGTATCGATGCCATATTTCTTGATGGCATCTTCAACCACCGACATCTTGATCTTGCCTTCGTCAGCCAGCCCACGAAGCGCGGCAATTGCCACATAGCGACGATCGACTTCAAAGAACTCGCGCAGCTTGGCACGCGTATCGGATCGGCCATAACCGTCTGTACCCAACGTGATGTAACGACGGCCGTGCGGCATGTAGGGCCGCACTTGATCCGCAAATAGCCGTATGTAGTCCGTTGCCGCCACTACCGGCCCGGCGTGCGACTCCAACTGCTGGGCGATGAAAGGTGTCTTCGGCTTCTCGGCGGGATTGAGCAGGTTGAAGCGCTCACACTCCATGCCATCCCGACGCAGCTCGGTAAAACTCGGGCAACTCCAGACATCGGCAGCAACACCGAAATCACTTTTCAGCAATTCAGCTGCAGCAATCACTTCACGCAGAATGGTTCCGCTACCCATGAGCTGCACGCGCTCCTTGGCGGCCTTATCACCTTCCTGCAGCAGATACATGCCCTTCAAGATGTGCTCTTCAGTACCTTTCTTCAGGCCAGGATGGCCATAGTTCTCATTCATGAGCGTGATGTAGAAAAACACATCTTCCTGATCGTCCACCATGCGCGTGAGGCCCGAATGCAGGATCACTGCGACTTCATGCGAGAAGGTTGGGTCATAAGAAACGCAATTCGGAATGACCGAGGCCAGGATGTGGCTGTGGCCGTCTTCGTGCTGCAGGCCTTCGCCATTGAGCGTGGTGCGGCCGGCAGTGCCACCGAGCAAAAAGCCCCGCGCACGCATATCGCCCGCTGCCCAGGCCAGATCGCCGACGCGCTGCAGACCGAACATCGAATAGTAGATATAGAACGGGATCATGATCCGGTTATTGGTCGAGTAGCTGGTTGCAGCTGCAATCCAGGAACTCATGCCACCGGCCTCGTTGATGCCCTCTTGCAGGATCTGGCCCTTGACGTCTTCACGGTAATACATCACCTGATCACGATCCACAGGCTCATATTTCTGCGGCTCAACGGAATAGATTCCGATCTGTCGGAACAGGCCCTCCATGCCAAAGGTCCGCGCCTCATCCACCAGAATCGGCACAACACGTGGGCCAAGTTCCTTATCACGCAGGAGCTGGGTCAGGCAGCGCACGTAGGCCTGGGTTGTGGAAATCTCGCGACCCTCTGCCGTTGCCTCAAGCGCAGGGGCGAACACCTCCAGCGCAGGCACATTGAGCTTCTCATCCGCCTTCGCACGACGGGCCGGCAGATAGCCACCCAGGGCCTGCCGACGCTCATGCAGGTATTTAATCTCGGGAGAGTCCTCTGAGGGTTTGTAAAACGGCACCTCGGGAAGCTGCTCATCCGAGATGGGAATCCCAAACCGGTCACGAAATTCCTGAATCGTCAGATCATCAAGCTTCTTAGTCTGATGGGCGGTGTTACGGCCCTCGGCGACCTTACCCATGCCGTAGCCCTTGATCGTCTTCACCAGAATCACCGTGGGCTGGCCCTTGTGTTTGGTGGCGGCAGCAAACGCGGCATAGATCTTGTTGGGATCATGGCCACCACGGTTTAAACGCCAGATATCGTCATCGCTCATACGCGAGACCATCTCTAGTGTTTTGGGGTGCTTGCCAAAGAAATGCTCGCGCACATAGGCGCCATCATTGGCCTTGTAATTCTGATATTCACCATCTACGGTGTCCATCATGATCTGCTGCAGGATGCCGTCTTTGTCTTTCGCCAAGAGTGGATCCCAGTAGGAACCCCAGATTACCTTGATCACATTCCAGCCAGAGCCCCGAAACTCGCTTTCCAGCTCCTGAATGATCTTGCCATTACCACGCACCGGGCCATCAAGCCGTTGCAAATTACAGTTGATGACAAAGACCAGGTTATCGAGCTTTTCACGTGCAGCAAGGCTGATTGCACCAATCGACTCGGGCTCATCCATCTCGCCATCGCCGCAGAATGCCCAGACTTTGCGCTCCTCGGTATCTGCAAGCCCACGCGCATGCATGTATTTCAAAAAGCGCGCCTGATAGATCGCATTGAGCGGCCCCAGTCCCATCGATACCGTGGGGAACTGCCAGAAATTGGGCATGAGTTTTGGGTGCGGATAGCTGGAGAGGCCCTTACCGCCGACTTCGCGTCGGAAGTTATTCATCTGCTCTTCGGTAATGCGGCCCTCTAAAAAAGCGCGGGCGTAGATCCCAGGTGAGGAGTGGCCTTGGATGAACAGAAGATCGTGGCCCTTGGGGTGATCGGGCCCCTTCCAGAAGTGATTAAAGCCAATGCCCAACATGTTGGCCAATGACTGAAAACTGGAAATATGACCGCCGAGATCGCCTTCACCACGGTTGGTGCGCACGACCATGGCCATGGCATTCCAACGCATCCAGGAGCGCAGGCGCTCCTCGTATTCAAGATTCCCCGGGCAATGCTCCTCAAGCGCCACCGGGATGGTATTCACATAGGCGGTGTTGGCCGAAAAGGGAATAAATCCGCCTGTGCGGCGGGTTTTATCAATGAGCTTTTCGAGGAGGTACTGGGCACGCTGCGGGCCCTCCCGCTCAATTACCGCCTCCAATGAATCGAGCCACTCTTGGGTCTCGATTTCGTCCATATCAATGCGTTGTGGCTCAGCCATCGTCTACTCCTCCGGTTCCTCATGACGTTATTGGTTTTAGTGGAGTCATTCTGCGGGGAGATGATTGGACCTGACAAGCCAATTTTCACTATACGAATCACAATTTCGTATTAAGAAAAATAAGGGGGGCGAACAAGTCGCTACACTCAGGTGCCGCAACCCATCCGCAAATTCAGCCCCAGGCCTCAAAGAACGATGCCCAACAGCCCCCGCCCCATCCCCCAGGTGATGAACCCGGTCAAGCTGCCAAGCCTGCAGGCGATCCGCTCCATGCGCTGGATCCTGATCTCCCCCCTCGTGGCGGTCGTGGCCCTGGCACTGTTGATGGGTGCCACCATCTGGTACCTCACCGAATCGGAGTACAACCAGCAACAGCAGGCCCTGATTCGGGATGTCAACAGCGCCCAACGCCAGATCGGCGAACGGCTCCAGCTCGCGCAGAACGAACTGGCCGCTTTTTCGGAACAGATGCCGGTGCGCCCCACCAATCGAGAGCTGCAACAGTTCTCCGAGGGCCTCTTCATCAAACAACCCGAGATCGTTTTCTTCGCCTGGATCGATCAACGCGGCACCGTCCGTCATGTGAGCACCTCTCAGGGCCTACCCACCCAGGGCTTTGATCGGGTCGGCGCACCGCTTAATCGGGCAGCGAGCTTGAGAGCACTGGAATACGCCATCAGCTCTAAAAAACCCCAGTACTCCGCGCCAATGAGCTCGCAAACCGATGTGGAGGTTGACCTGCACGTGCCCATTCTGCGTAACGGCATTACCGATGGAACACTTGTGGCAAGTTACTCACTGCCCAGCCTGCTGCTGTCTGCCATTCCCAGCGGGATTGGTAATCGCGTAGCGTTCAGTATCGTCGCGCAGGATGGAGAGCGTCTGGGCCAGACCCGAGATGAAGAGCCCGTTGCCGGTAACCCGGCCTATGAGGTGCCCTTGGAGCCCATATCAACATCTTTGCGATTACGTGGCTTTATTTATAAGCCCGTCAACACGCTCTACAACGATGTAATCGCCACACTGGTGGCGGGATTAATTCTGTTTGCCGTGATTAGCCAGATCGTGATCTGGCGCAACACGCGCAGGCGACTCGGCGCCGAGCAAGAACTCGCAGAGGAAACAGCTTTCCGACGCGCGATGGAAAACTCGATGTCCACCGGCATGCGCGTGATCGATCTGAGCGGCCAGATCAAATACGTGAACCCGGCGTTTTGCCGCATGGTGGGCTTCAGCCCGGAGGAACTTACTGGTGCCATGCCGCCTTACCCCTATTGGCCGCCGGAGACACTAGAGCAGCTGGGTCGTAATCTGGGACGCATGCTCTCAGGCGAGAGCCCACCCTCTGGCCTACCAATTGCCATCATGAGAAAAAATGGCACACGGCTTACCGTGCGCATGTACACATCGCCGCTGATTGATCACACCGGCATTCAGACTGGATGGATGACATCGGTCACCGACATCAGCGAGCAGACCCGCATCCGGCAGGAACTCGCACAGTCGCAGGAGCGCTTCATCACGGTGCTACAGGCACTTGATGCCGCCGTCTCGGTGGCAGCGCCCGCGCCCAATGGTGAACTGCTCTTTGCCAACCAGGCCTATAAGAAGTGGTTTGGCAGCTCCATTACCGACGGCCACAGGTATCTGAGCGCGGCGGCCCGCGGCCCCTGGGCAGACGTACGCGAGGTCTATAACGACGTGGTCCAACGCTGGTTTGAAGTCCGCGTGCGCAATATTCAGTGGGTCGATGGCCGAGCCGTTGAATTAATGGTGGCCACCGATATCACCAAGGAACGTGCGAGCCAGCAGGCCCAGCGGGAGCAGCACGAGAAACTGCAGCAGACGGCACGACTGGTGACCATGGGCGAGATGGCCTCATCCCTTGCGCATGAGCTTAATCAGCCGCTCACCGCAATTGCTAACTACACCTCGGGCGCCGCATCCAGGATTCGCATGGCCGATGCCCACGGGGAACAGTTGCCCAATGAAGACCTGATCGACATGCTGACCAAGACCGCCAAGCAGGCCGAGCGGGCCGGGCAGGTCATTCGCCGCATACGCGGATTCGTGAAACGCAGCGACCCGATCCGACGGCTGACAGATCCCCTCACGATCTTAGCCGACACGCTCGGCCTTGCCGACATTGATGCCCGCGAGCGTGGCATCACGCTGATTCAGAAATTGGATCCCAGCCTGCCGATGCTCAATGTGGACCCCATTTTGATTGAACAGGTGTTGCTGAATCTGGTGAAAAACGGTATCGAGGCCATGCGGGATGCGGAGCGTCGCGAGCTCACCATTGAGATCATCCTCAGCGGGGAACAGATTGTCTTCTCGGTAATCGACTGCGGCCATGGGGTACCCAAAGGGATCCGGGACCGGCTTTTTGATTCTTTCTACACCACCAAGAGCGACGGCATGGGCATGGGCCTGAATATCTGCCGATCAATCATTGAGTCGCACCAGGGTCGCCTATGGTTCGAGGACAATCCTGATGGCGGCTGCACATTTCGGTTTACATTACCAGTTGCGGCCTCTCAGCCGCCCGAGAATTCCACTATCGAGTCGGAGGCAGTGAAGTCATGAGTGCAAACCCCGGAGCGTTTCGTGCGGCAAACGCAGAAGTTGTTTATGTCGTCGACGATGACGAAGCCGTTCGCGATTCCCTGCGTTGGCTGCTGGAAGGCCAGGGATTTCGTGTCACGGTGTTCGATAGCGCGGAGCGTTTTCTAGCGTCCTTGCCGGTTGGGGCCACGGGCAACCCAGGTGGCTGCCTGATTGCTGATGTGCGCATGCCTGGTATGACAGGCACCGAACTGCACGATGAACTTCTTCGCCGAAACATTCATCTGCCGCTGATTTTCATCACCGGGCACGGCACCGTGCCCATGGCCGTCGACAGTATGAAAAAAGGCGCAGTGGATTTTCTGGAAAAACCATTTAATGACGAACAGCTCTGCGTGCTGGTGAGCAATGCCTTTCAAAAAGCCCGGGACGAAGGCTCCAAGAGCGTACTGGCCAAGCGGGCCCAGGAGCTCCTGGCGCGACTCACCCCGCGCGAGGAGCAGGTGCTGGACCGTATCGTGGCGGGACGTCTGAATAAACAAATCGCCGACGATCTGGACATCAGCATTAAAACCGTTGAGGCCCACCGGGCCAACATCATGGACAAGATTGAGGCCCGCACTATGGCCGACCTGATGAAAACCGCTCTGGCAGCACGCCAGGGGTAGGCCCGCTTACGTAATGCCGCACGGCAAAGTGAAAAACTGCTAGAATTTGCGGTCTTGCGGCTGTAGCTCAGTTGGATAGAGTACTTGGCTACGAACCAAGGGGTCGTGGGTTCGAATCCTGCCAGCCGCGCCACATACCTAAAAAAGACCAGAGAAATCTGGTCTCTTTTTTTAGCTTGAAGCCGGAAAGCTATGGTTCGCCAGTAAGTAAGTGAACATCTCTGGCGCGAAGCACCACAAAGTGTGTCAAGCTTCCTCGACTTCTTCCCCAAGCTCATGCCAATACCTTTTGATCTTGCTAATTGGGCAATCGCGGCTACGATCGTTGGCTTTTCCTACATTATTTTCGGCATTACGGCATTTGGCGCTGCCATGTTCACGGTGCCCCTGCTGTCATTGCTGTTCCCGCTAGATTTCGTATTGCCTTTGTGTGTTTTGTTGGATGTCGCCGCAGCATTGGCGCTGGGATCGCGCTTTTCAAAAGATGCGGACAAGAGCGAGCTGAAATGGATGGTGCCGTTTGCTGCAATCGGTGCCGTTGTGGGAGTGACACTGCTCGTCAATTTGCCCAGCACCGCCACCATCGGTGCCTTTGGGTTGTTCTTAACCGCTTACGCGCTGCATATTTTGCTCTCAAAAAGCATTAGAGGCACCGTTAGCAAAGGCTGGGCACCTATTGCCGGAGTAACCGGCGGCATTACCGGAACCTTGTTTGGAGTGGGGGCTCCACCTTACGCAATTTATCTTTCCCGACGCTTGCAAGAGAAAAATCGCTTGCGAGCGACACTTTCAAACATGGTTCTGTTTTCAACCTCAATCCGAGCGATCGTATTTCTGGTGAGCGGTCTCATGCTGCTTGATCGTCTAATCGCCTTTTTATTCTTAGTGCCTTTCGGACTTATGGGGTTGTGGGTTGGAAACCGTATTCACTCTCGGCTGTCGCAGGAAGCAGTGCAGCGAATCGCTGCATTTTTAATTCTGGCCATTGGATCTTCTTTGCTATATCGAGCATTAGCTGGGTGATTTACCGGCCATAACCTTTAGGGGTCGTGGGTTCGAATCCTGCCAGCCGCGCCACTCTCCAAGGGGATCAGAGAAATCTGGTCCCCTTCTTCTTTCCTCTTGCAGCCAGAGTCCGAAAGCGAATTTCGGAGTCCCATACGGCGATTGACTGGACTCGCAACAAATAAGTTGTCATGTCTCGTCCAGAGCCTCATCTTAGTCGGATGAAATTCAAAAGAATTCTCATCTGCGCGCTGGTCATGATGTGTGTCGGCTGCGCCACTGCACCGTTTTCCGCTAATGATGTCGACTACTTTCAGCCACCGATTGTGGAATCGGCTCCGCCACTGCGGCCACTGAACAGCTACAGCCTGTACAACAACACCACTGCAGTCAATCTTGCCCAAATGCGGCCCCTCATACCGGCTTTTAACGGCAAGGGGAATCTCCTGGCAAGCTGGAATCCCCACCCCGAGGGCATCAGCAACAGGCCGACATTCGTCGTCGTGCATGGCGGCCACGGACTCACGCCCACCAATTTCGCCACCGCTCTCTGGGCTCGAAAGGAGTTAGGAGCCAATGTATTGGTACTTGATGGCTTTTGGAGCCGGGGACGCCAAGAGAACTGGCTGACGTATACAAGGTTTGGCGTAAACATGCGGGTCCTCGATGTAATCGCGGCTGGGCAATGGCTGCGGTCAAAAGGTATTGATAAGGACCGGCTGTTCATCATCGGCGATAGCCAAGGCGGTTGGACGGTGCTTCGGCTATTCACCAACGAGCCGTTTTTCATTGAGCGCGCAAAAGATCTCTATCGGGGCGGAATAAGCCTTTATCCGGTATGTACCTCCAAGGGCATCCGAGATGAGCCGATGCTCGGCCCCTACTGGGGACCCGTTATCGTATTCACTGGCGGCAAAGACACAGGCACACCACCGTCGCAATGCAGAAGCAGCGTATTTAACGATGCAATGACATGGATACATTACCCGGAAGCAACCCATGCCTGGGATGTCAGCAATCGCGGCGCCCATACGCCTGCAGTCGATGGGCAATGTGGCAGTGCGCTGAATGTCTATAACCACTTTCCTATCTGCCGCTCCGATAAGCGGACAGAGGAAATGAGGGCAAGCATCAAGGAATTTCTCAAGCGTATCGAGAAATGAAGCCAGGCGTCGATGCGCCGCAGTCCAGCCAACTGAAAACCTTGCTCAGATCCTCTAAATCTCGAAAGCTTCGACCTTGCCTGTCTTCACGATTTTGCCGATAGCAGCCATCACCTCCTGCTCCTTACCGCGGAAGCCATGCTCAGTGAAAGCATTACAGGCATCCCCGGAAAAACCGCTGCCTCCAGTGACAGTCACCAACGGCAGGTCAAACTTGCCGGAGATCTTCTTGGCATCAGACCACGTTGTCAGAACGCAAGGATCATTTTTGTGATGAACAAAAATCTGCGGAATGCCAGACTTCCGATAGTCGAAGTCGCGAAGCTCACGATAGCTGTTTGGGGCATAGGGGTTGGTAATCGATGCTGTATGAATTGCGCCGAGATAGGCCTGGGGCGCGTAAGTGGGCATGAAGGAGGACGAAATCGTGCCCATGCTGGTCCCAATCAGCCAAACGCCCTGAATCGATGGATGGCGGCTTCGGACCTCATTGATGAGTTTCTGTACATGGGCCTGTCGCTCTGCCGAGGCCTGATAACTGCTTGAGCAGTAATCCCCACTCTCTGAATGGCAGTCGACCGTCAACAGGGCAATGGTGTCATCAGCCAGATGCCTACGTGCGCGAATCAGAAAGTTTCCCGACAGTCTGGATTTGGTCATGACACCGTTTTCCACCGTAGGTCGAAACACCGATGGATATCCCGGTAACAGGACTGCAAGCCGGGAATGGCCACTTGAGCCGATCTTGATCGAGAGCAAGCCGACCTGCTTCGCACCATTTTCAAGACTGACGCCAACCAGTTCTTCCCGAAGCCCCTCGGCGTGGGCAGGCACACCCTGGGCTTGAACAGTTCCGGAAAACGTTAATCCAGCAAAGAAAAGGTAGCAGGGAAGAATTACTCGTCTAGGCCTCATCCGCTGGATTCTGCTCTAAACCAAACAGCCTGAAAAGAGGCCTCTGGCGAGGTCCGCCTTCATTTAAAGTGTGGGTATGTACCTACCCTCACATTTCTCTGAGTACCGCCTCGAAGAGATTCACAGGATCATCCGAGAGCATCCTTTAGGTATTTTGGTGACGCATGACAAAGATGCCGGGACTGATGCCAACCATATTCCTTTTGAATTTGATCCAAATGTTGGTGACCATGGTTTGCTCAAGGCCCACATCGCACGGGCGAACGACCTCTGGCAGCGCTGCCCCACCGGAACCGAGGTCTTGGTCATTTTTCGTGGCGTGGATGCCTACATCTCGCCAAACTGGTATCCCAGCAAGCACGAGACCCATCGGCAGGTACCCACGTGGAATTACGAGGTCGTTCACGCCAAAGGCACCATCACGATTCGGGATGACGAACATTTTCTGCGTGGTCAGGCCGCACGGCTAACACGCTTGCATGAGCGCTCAGAGGCCAGACCCTGGCGTATGGGTGAATCGCCGCCCGACTACATCAAATCCATGCTTGAAAACATTGTGGGCATTGAAATCCAAATCACATCGCTGATCGGCAAGAGCAAACTAAGCCAAAATAAAGATGCACGGGACCGAGAGAGCGCCGCTCAGAAATTACGCAACAAGGGCGATAGAGCGCTCGCGGATGCCATGCGAAAGACACTCGGTTGAGCCCCAAGGCACCAAGAGGCAGTGACAAGTCATGAATTTCTTCACCGAACGACTTCGGCTCGAAGCGCCCATTTTTCAGGCCCCAATGGCTGGGGCCCAGGGCCATGCATTAGCAGCAGAGGTCTGCGAGGCGGGTGGCCTTGGGGCAATTCCTGCAGCGGCACTTAGCCTGGAGGCGCTCGATGCCGAGCTCAACGCCCTACGCGCTGAGACCAAGAGACCCTTCAACGTTAATTTCTTCGCGCACCATCCCCCATCCCCAGATGCCGAGGAACTGCGGGCATGGCACGCTGCGCTTGCACCCTATTACAAGGAGTTCTCCCTGGACCCAGGAACAATCCCTAAAGGTCCGGGGCGCATGCCGTTTAACGCAGATGCCGTTGCGGTACTAAAGAAATACCGTCCGGCTGCGGTGAGTTTTCATTTTGGACTGCCGGAGTCGGCATTACTCGATCAGGTGAAATCCCTTGGTTGCCTGGTGCTCTCGTCTGCAACCACTGCTGATGAGGCCCTTTGGCTGGAAAGACACGGTGCCGATGCCATCATCGCGCAGGGTGCCGAGGCAGGCGGTCATCGCGGTATGTTCCTGACTGAGGACCTGCACAGCCAAATTGGCCTCATGGCACTGCTGCCGCAGATTACTGCCGCCGTGAAGCTTCCGATCGTCGCTGCGGGTGGAATTGCGGATGTCTCAGGCATACGCGCAGCAAGAGCCCTTGGCGCGTCTGCCGTACAAATCGGCACGTCCTACCTTGCCTGCCCGGAATCGACAATCAGCGCCTTATATCGAGCGACGCTGGCCTCTCCGAATGCACGGTTTACAGCACTTACTAATCTTTTTAGCGGCCGTCCCGCGCGCGGAATTATGAATCGACTGATGCGCGAACTTGGTCCCATGTGTGCATCGGCGCCAAGATTTCCGCTTGCCACCAACGCAATCGCGCCTCTGCGCGTCGCCGCGGAGGCAAAAGGAGATACTGGCTTTTCACCCCTCTGGGCCGGTCAGAATGCCGCTCTGGCCAAGATGCGCCCCGCCCGAGAACTCACACGCTACTTTATTGACAGCTGGCATAGCAGCTGATGTTCTTTGGCTCCAAAGAAGGGAACTAAAAAAGATCTTGTCAGAGGCAGCTTGACCCAGCCTAAAAAGCGACCTAACCTGCGCTGAAAATAGAACGACAGAGGACACAATGCTACGCGTAATTCTTTCTTTAATTTTTGGTTTAGTGATTGCGCCCCTTGGCACTTCGGCCCAGGAGACATCATGGCCATCCAAGCCGATCAAATTTATTGTTCCTTACCTTCCCGGAGGAACCACAGATCTCGTCGCTCGGGTAACGGGTGAATACGTAAGTAAGAGGATCGGTCAGCCCGTGATTATCGAAAACCGGCCAGGAGCCGGAGGCAATATTGGGATGAATGTTGTCGCCAAGTCTGCGCCAGATGGCTACACGATCGGGTTTGGCGCGATTTCTACAAATGCACTCAACCCACATATCTACCGGCAGATGCCATTTGATCCACGAAAGGATTTCACGGCGGTAAGCCTGCTGGGTTATTCGACTATCGTGCTCACCGTCGATCCCGAGAGGGTTCCAGCACGTAACGTCCCTGAGTTTGTCGCCTATGCAAAAGCGCACAAGGGTGTGAACTATGGCACTGCTGGCGCTGGTACTTCCATGCATCTTGCAGGGGCCATGTTTAGTCAGATGACTGGGACTGATCTGACACATATTGCCTACAAGGGAAGCGGCCCCGCCATCAGCGATATGCTTGGCGGACATCTGCCCGCGATGTTCGACAACCTTCCGGCAAGCCTTCCCCACATTCAATCGGGTAAATTGCGTGCCCTTGCGGTTGCAGGAAAATACCGCGCTCTAACCCTGCCCGATGTGCCAACACTCGCCGAAACCGGTTTGAAAGGCTATGGCGTAGATCCGTGGTTTGGCGTATTCGGTCCAGCAGGCATAGACCCGAAAATAACGCTGCGTCTCTCTCAGGCGTTTAACGAAGCGTTATCGGATCCAGAAGTGAAGGCAAAACTCACCAAGAGCGGTTTCACCCCCGAGGGTTCTACCCCCGAAACGCTGGCCAAACTCGCCGCCACAGAATATGACAGACTCGGTAAAGTCGCTAAGGCTGCAGCAATGTCAGCCGACTAGAGTCTCGCCCTCTCGCAAAACGGCTCCGGCCAAAAAGATACACTGCTAATCCGCACCGGACTCAGAGCACAAGCACGGGTAGCCGCGACTCGGCCATGACTTCCCGTGTTTCACTGCCCATGAGAAGCGCACCGATCCCGGAGCGCTTATGGGATGTCATCAGGATTACATCGGCAGCGGATTTCTTGGCAGCTTCCAGGATACCTTCGGACACATCACCATTGAACACATGCAGGTTGTCGATGGTGATGCCCTGTGCCAGACGCTCGGTGACCGAACGGAACATCTTTGTGGCATAGCTCTCACAGGCCCGACGGTGATCCGGAATCGTGATGTAGTCACCACCGAAACCATTTTGCAAATAAAACGTCGGGGGCAATGGATCTGACACATGGGTCAGAGTAATTTTTGCAGAGTCCCGCTTAGCCAGGGCCGAGAGCCGGGCGAAGTCCGCATGCTCCAGGGTGTAGTCATCGACCGGCAAAAGAAAATGATTGAACATGCAGTGTCTCCTCAGTGAACAGCGATGCGCTTGCCTGCGGCGCTTGATTTCTTGGGTAGTGTCAGGGTGAGAATCCCATCGTGATAGGCGGCATTGGCGCCAACGCTGTCGATCTCTGAGGCGAGCTGAAATGTTCTTGAGACCGCGCCAAAGAAACGCTCACTGCGTACAACCCGATCATTTTCGGTTTTCTCATCAAGCTGCTTCACTTCCGCGCCGATGGTGACCCGGGGACCATCGATATCTACCTTGATGTCTTCTTTTCTCAGGCCGGGCATCTCTGCCTGCACGGTATAGGCCTGCTCACCCTCGCGGATATCGACTGCAAAGTCTTCCGGCAGGGGGCGGCCGTGCAAGGGCCTCACCACAAAGTTTGGCGAAGCCCAATCATTGAAAAATTCCTTCATTAAATCGTCACGAATGCGGGCGAGGCTATTCATCGGCGTTTCTCCTTGGAATGAGTGAGCGGGACCGATAGGCTCCCATAACGCCAACGCCACAGGCACCGCAAAGCGTGCAAATCACGCCTTTTGCTGCTTCACCTCGCCCCGACGCCGCTGCACAACGGCCTCCAGCTGGCGACGCATGGCATCGAATGCATCACGCATGGCCACATAGACATCCTCGTGCTGTACACGATTCACCGTCAGTTCGCGACCCGGCAGAGTGAGATCAATCATCACCCCATAGGGACGGCCCTGATGCTGGTGTTTTTGCAGCTGTTCAATGCTGACGCGGCAAGCCATGACATCGCCCGCAAGGGATTCGAGCCGATTAACATGATCGCTGGCCAACTGCTGCAGAGAATCGGTAGGCTCCATGCCACGGAATTGGAGATGCAGGGGTGTCTTCATGCCGTCATCCTTGCACCCCGGCAGGACAGCTTCACACGTCAGCCGTGGAGATTGACCACTCTGGCCTACTCGATACGCAGCGCTTCTACCGGCCGCAGTCGTGAGGCCTTGGCTGCCGGGTACCAACCAAAAAAGATGCCAATGGCGGCAGAAAAACCGAAAGCAAGCGCAATGGATGCCATGGAGATCTCCACCAACAATCCAGAAAAAGAGGCAATCAGCCAGGCGCCGGCAATGCCCAGGCCCGCACCGACTGCTCCGCCCGCAAGACAAATCGCTATCGCCTCAATCAGAAACTGCCGCAGGATATCCCGCTGCCTGGCGCCAATGGCCATACGAATACCGATCTCACGGGTGCGCTCCGTCACGCTCACCAGCATGATATTCATGATGCCAATTCCACCCACCAGCAGAGAGACACCGGCGATTGCACCCAGCAGCACAGCCATGGCACCTGCCGCAACTGCAGCCGTCTGGGCAATCGCAGTCAGATTACGAATGGTGAAATCGTTTTCCTGGCCCGGTCCGATGCGATGTCGGACCCGAAGCAGATCGTTGAGCTCTGCCTCTGCAACGGGCATAGCCTCGGCCGAGGCAACCTGAACAAACAGCAGATTGATACTACCGGGAAAAGTGCTGCGGATGAGCTGCTGACGCGCTGTTGACAGCGGAATGAAGACGGCATCGTCTTGGTCTCTACCATCGAGACTCTGGCCTTTACGTGACAGAATGCCGATCACGGTGAACGGCAGGTTGCGAATGCGCATTGTCTTGCCGATGGGAGCCTCATCGCCAAACAACTGCTTGGCGGTAGACTGACCGATAACAGCCACGCGGGCATTTGAGCGGATATCGGCATCTGAAAACAAATCGCCCTCTTCCGCATCCCAGGACCGAGTCGGGAAATAATCGGTGGTCACACCCGTGACCATCGCGCTCCAGTTGGTATTGCCATAGCCCAACTGAAACGAACGCATCACAATTGGAGCAGAACGAATCACACCGGTGACCGATTCCGCTGCGACTGCATCCGATATCGTGAGTGTTTGGGCGGCACCCGCACCGAATCGAATACCGCCAGAGGTCTGGGATCCCGGAAATACCACCAGCAGGTTACTGCCCATGCTGCTGATGCTCTGGTTGACCAATGATTGCGCACCCCGGCCTACGGCCAGCATGATCACCACCGCCGAGACGCCAATAATCACGCCCAGCATCGTGAGCGATGTGCGTAGTCGATTAGTGGAGAGCGCGCTCAGCGCCTCCTGAAGGACCTGGGGCGCCCTCATGCTGTCACACGCTCTCCGAGACCCTCGGCGACATCGCCATCGAACACGATTCGCCCATCTTTCAGGCGAATCAGACGCCTGCCATAGCGGGCGATGTCCGGCTCGTGGGTCACCAACACAATAGTGATGCCCCGATCGCGATTCAGCTGCGCGATCAGCCCCATGATTTCTTCGGATGTTGCAGTGTCCAGGTTACCTGTCGGTTCATCGGCCAACAACACCGGCGGGTCCATCACGAGGGCCCGGGCAATCGCAATACGCTGCTGCTGACCGCCAGAGAGTTGATTGGGAAGCCGCTCCGAAAAACCCGCCAGGCCAGTGGCCTGAAGTTTTTCAAGCGCCCGCTCACGAGCCTGCTCACGCGGCATACCTGCATAGACCATGGGCAGGGCCACATTGTCCACCGCAGTCATACGCTTTAAAAGATTGAACCCCTGAAACACAAAACCAAGCTTGCGATTTCGGATTTGCGCTAATTCATCAGCTACAAGGCCGCTGATCCGTCGGTCTTCCAGAAAATATTCACCGTGAGTGGGCGCATCCAGACAGCCCAGTATGTTCATCAGTGTGGACTTGCCGGAGCCCGATTGACCCATCAGGCATACAAACTCACCCGGTTTGATCTCCAGAGAAATGCCGTGTAACACCGGCACAGCCGGTGCACCAGGCGACTCATACTGCTTGTCGATATGGTGGAGCCGAATCAGTGATTGCGGCATGCTCAAAACATGCGGAAACGAAATCCGCTGGTCTGGCTGTTGTTGGCGACAACAGCAGCACGTGTCACCACCTCATCACCGGCCCCAAGCCCGTCGAGCACCTCGGTGAAACGACCGTCCGAAATACCGATCTTGATTTCTTTTGGCACCAGAGCCCCCGACTCGCCAACCACGTAGATACGGGGTGACTGAGAGGCGCCACGGCCACGGCCTTTCTCGACAGGAGCAGCCGGTGTTGCAGCCGCGGAATCGGTGGTGTCTGGCGGACGGAATCGCAATGCGGCAGCGGGAACGCGCAACACATTCTCCTTACGGTTAGTGACGATGGCGACCTGCGCCGTCATACCCGGCAGCAAGATGCCATCCTTATTGTCGACATCAATCACTACGTTGTATGTCACAACATTCTGCTGCGTGGTCGGATTAAGTCTGACCATGCGCACCTGAGCACTGAAATCCTGATCACGAAATGCATCGACTGTGAAACGCACTGGCTGACCAGCCTGGATAGCACCCACATCGGCCTCTGAGACAGAGGTATCGATCTGCATCCGTCGCAGATCACGGGCAATCTGAAAAAGTGTTGGCGTCTGAAAGCTTGCCGCAACCGTCTGGCCCACATCAATGCCACGATTCACCACAATCCCATCAATGGGCGAGCGGACCTTGCTGTAACCCAGATTCGTTTTATCGCGAGAAACCTGGGCCTCCAGCTGCATGACCTGTGCGCGGGCAGTCTCAACATCCTTGCGAAATCCATCGAGTGCGCCATCCGACACAAAACCCTTGCCCTTGAGGTTTTCATTACGCCTGAGCACCAGCTCGGCATTGTTGAAGGTGGCACGGGCCGAGGCCAGATTCGCCTCCGACTGGCGAATCTGCGCCTCCAGGATGGCGGGATCAAGTTCCACCAACAGCTGGCCCGCCTTCACTCGCTGATTGAAATCCGCATGCAATCGCAACACCGTGCCGGAAACCTGGGTGCCAACATTCACGAGTTCCACCGGATTCAGGGTGCCATTGGCCGAAACACGTTGCACGATGGGCCCCTGGTCCACCTTCGCCGTGACCCACTTGGGCTTTTCCGGCGCAGGCATCCACCGCCAGACCGCGGCAGCAGCCACTACCGCAACGCCGGCAAGAAGGACGAGCTTTTTTGATTTCATATGATGTTCGAAAATTTCACTGGAAAAGCGGGAATGGCATGCCGCACAGAGAGTGGATTCTCCCTGATTTCAGGGACTTCGGCCAGTGGATTGCGGCCGTGGTGATGCCTTCAAAGCGGGCATCAGAGATTCTCAGATATTTCAAACAGTTCTAATACGATGCGAAAAACGATATGCTGGCCAAATGGAAAAACCCATGATCGGCCTGTGCACCGCTGCAAATGAAGCTGCTGCGAAGGTGCTTATCGATGGAATGCTCGACACGCGATTGGCTGCCTGCGTAACCCTAGTTCCAGGAGTCCAGTCTTATTACTGGTGGCAAGAAAAACGAGATTCCGCATCGGAAGTGCTATTGATCATCAAGACCCGTGCCGATCGCGTCGAAGCACTGAAGCATTTCGTGCAAGAGCACCACGAATACGACGTACCAGAGCTGATCTTTTTATCGGTCTCTGATGGTCTGGAGGCCTATATGGCCTGGATACAAAAAGAAACCCGGCACGCGGCCGGGTCTGATTAAGCAAAGCAACCGAGGTGGGCGGTCGGCCTACCACACAACAACGCGCTTTAGTCGATTTCCTCGTAGAGCGGCAGGGTGAGGAATTCGGCAAAGTCTTCTGCAGTCGACATCTGCTCAAAGATCTGCGCGGCGCGATCATAGGTACCCGTGTCGGTCGTGCCACCGGCTGTGACCGTGGCCTTCACCTTTCCGAGTTCCTGGGGGATCAGGCTGCGGACCAGTTCGGCAGTGATCTTCGTGCCGTCTTCCAGCTTACCTTTGGGTGAGCGGATCCACTGCCAGACCTGGGAGCGGGAAATCTCGGCGGTCGCCGCATCCTCCATGAGATTGTGAATCGGCACACAACCATTGCCGGCCAGCCATGAACCCAGGTAGTGAATGCCGACATTGATGTTCATGCGAAGGCCAGCCTCGGTGATCGGGGTCTCGGGCTGGAAATCCAAAAGATCTGCGCCTTTGACCTGAACGTCATCGCGCTGTTTGTCGATCTGGTTGGGCCGCTCACCCAACACCGCGATGAACTCTTTCATGGCTGGCTCTACCAGGCCCGGGTGGGCCACCCAGCCACCATCGTAACCATCCGTGGCATCACGTTTTTTGTCGTTGATGATGCCCTGCATGGCGACGGCGTTTTTCTCAGGGTCGTTCTTGATTGGAATCAGGGCGCTCATGCCACCAATAGCAGGCGCATTGCGCTTGTGGCAGGTCTTGAGCAGCAACAAGGCGTAAGCCCGCATGAAGGGGGCCGTCATCGTGACCTTGGCCCGATCCGCCAGACAGAAGTTGCGGTCGACCTTAAACTTTTTGATACAAGAGAAGATGTAATCCCAACGGCCAGCATTCAAACCAGCACTGTGGTTACGCAGCTCATAAAGGATTTCTTCCATCTCGAATGCCGCAACGATGGTCTCGACCAGCACAGTGGCCTTGATGGTGCCCTGGGCAATACCGAGTTCGTTTTGTACCATCACGAAAATGTCATTCCAGAGGCGCGCCTCCAGATGGCTTTCCATCTTCGGCAGATAGAAGTATGGGCCTGAACCACGGGCCAGCAGCTCATTGGCGTTGTGGAACATATACAAAGCCAGATCGAAAATGCCGCCCGAGACACGCTGCCCATCAACCAGCACATGTTTTTCATCCAGGTGCCAGCCGCGCGGACGCACCAGTAGAACAGCCACTTTGTCGTTGAGTTTGTACTGCTTGCCGTTTTGTTCCAGCGAGATGGTGCGACGAATCGCATCCTTCATGTTGATCTGGCCCTGGATCTGATTGAACCAGTTGGGTGTGTTGGAATCCTCGAAATCCGCCATGAAGGCGTCCGCGCCTGAGTTAAGTGCGTTGATCACCATCTTGCGATCCACCGGTCCAGTGATCTCCACACGACGGCAGAGCAGGTCCTTTGGCAGGGAGGCGATTTTCCAATCGCCATCGCGAACCGACTTAGTCTCGGGAAGAAAGTCGGGCCGCTCGCCAGCGTCCAGGCGCTTGGCGCGCGCAACACGCGCCGCCAGCAGCTCGCGGCGACGCGGCTCAAAAGCGCGATGCAGCTTGGCCACCAGGGCCAGGGCATCGGGGGTGAGAATTTCCGCGAAAGCGGGCGTGACATTGGCCTTGATTTCAACGCCCTGGGGTAATGCCTGACTCATAAATACTCCTGTCCTGTCATAAAAAACCCCCTGCGCAAACGCGAAGAGGGGAATAAATCAGCTGTGATTGGCGCAGCGAATTTCAGTCGGCATGCGCTTCGGTCAACCCACGATTATATTGGAAGCATGACAGCCCAGACCTCAGCCCCCACTCCCCCCGACTTCTGGCGCAGCGCCTGTAAGGCGTTGGCCGCCGCGGACCCTATCATGGGCGTAATCATTACCCGCCACCGCAGCTCATTTCTCATTTCCCGAGGCGATGTCTTCACCACACTGGCCCGGGCCATCGTGGGGCAGCAGATCTCCGTAAAGGCCGCTGCCTCGGTCTGGGCCCGATTCCTGGGTGCAGTTGATCAGCTCTCGCCTGAGCGGCTCGCCAATCTCTCGGCTGTAGATCTAGCAGGCTGCGGTCTATCGGCGAGAAAGCAGGAATATCTGCTGGGTCTGGGCGCCTACTTTGCCGCACGGCCCGGCCTTCAGCAGGCACTCCAGGAAATGCCCGATACAGCCGTGATTGAGACACTCACCGAAGTGCGCGGCATCGGTCGGTGGACCGCAGAAATGGCATTGATCTTCGCCCTGATGCGGCCGGATGTACTGCCATTGGCCGATCTGGGGCTCATGCGGGCCATTTCCATTCACTATCGCAAAGGGCGAGAGACAACGGATCAGCAGGCGCTGAAAATTGCTGCCGCATGGGCGCCCTGGCGATCAGTGGCGACCTGGTATCTCTGGCGCAGCCTTGACCCTGAACCCGTAGACTACTAGGCATGTTCGCCTATCGCCACGCATTTCACGCCGGTAATCATGCCGATGTGTTCAAGCACATCACACTCACCATCGCACTTGGGTTGATGCAGAAAAAAGAGGCGCCACTCTGGGTGGTGGACACCCATGCCGGCGCAGGACTCTATGCCTTAAACAGTCCGCTGGTGCGAGACAAGGCGGAATGGCCCTCAGGTATCGGGCGGCTGTGGAATCTGAAAGACACTCCGCAACCGCTTGCAACTTACCTGGATCTGGTGAGGTCCTTTAATAAGAGCGGAAAACTCACCCACTATCCTGGATCACCACTGTTGATTCAGCAGATGCTACGGCCGGAGGATCGCCTTCGGGCCTTTGAGATGCACCCCTCGGATATTGGCCCATTACAGCGCTCACTCTCGGGTCTGCCGAGGCAGGTCAAGGCCGAACGAAAGGATGGGTTTGCGCAATTAAAGGCCCTGCTGCCGCCGCCATCCCGTCGCGGCATGGTGCTCATGGATCCGCCTTATGAACTACGCGATGACTATCGACATGTGATTCAAAGCATGCGCGATGCGTTGGGGCGATTTTCAACTGGGGTTTACATGATCTGGTACCCCAAGGTCGGTCGATACCAGGTGGAGAAACTATTACGGCAAGTGGCTGGATTATCTGCAACCCAACTGCTGCATGCCACGCTCACGGTCAGAGCGCCACTGAAAGATGGCCTGGGCCTCACCGGCAGCGGAATGATCGTGATCAATCCGCCCTATGGACTCGAGGAATCGCTTCAAGAAATAACGCCACTGCTTGCCCGGCTGCTCGGACAGGACAACCGGGCCTCAGCCAAGGTGAGTTTGGCTCAATCTAATGAAGAAATAAAAACGGCGCTCGGCCTCAATAGACCGGGCGCCGTTAAGCCCTAAGCACTCGACTTAGAAAACAGTCGATCAGGCGACTTTCTTCTGAGCCTTGTCGTCGAAGAACTGCTCGTCTTCAGTCGAACCCTTTAGTGCCGCAGTAGAAGCCTCGCGCTCGATGGTGGTCGTGACGGCATCGAAGTAACCGGTGCCCACTTCACGCTGGTGTTTCACGGCAGTGAAACCCTTTTCAGCGGCTGCGAACTCAGCCTGCTGCAGCTCAACGAAGGCACTCATATTCTCGCGGGCATAGCCATAGGCCAGGTTGAACATGGAGTAGTTCAGGCTGTGGAAGCCGGCCAAGGTGATGAACTGGAACTTATAGCCCATGGCACCGAGTTCGCGCTGGAACTTGGCAATCGTGGCGTCATCGAGATTTTTCTTCCAGTTGAAAGAGGGCGAGCAGTTATAGGCCAGCATCTTGCCGGGGAACTGCTTGTGAATTGCCTCCGCAAACGCCTTCGCAAATGCGAGATCGGGCTTGCCGGTCTCACACCAAATCATGTCGGCATAGGGTGCATAGGCCAGGCCGCGTGAGATCGCCTGCTCCAGACCGGGCTTGGTGCGAAAGAACCCTTCGACTGTGCGTTCACCGGTCAGGAAAGGCTTGTCAGTTTCATCGACATCGGAAGTGATCAGGTCAGCTGCCTCGGCATCAGTGCGCGCCAAGAGAACCGTGGGCACACCCATAACATCGGAGGCCAGACGTGCCGCCACCAGCTTAGCCACTGCCTCGCGCGAGGGCACGAGCACCTTACCGCCCATGTGGCCGCACTTCTTGACAGAGGCCAGCTGGTCCTCGAAGTGAACGCCTGCAGCGCCGGCCTCGATCATGGACTTCATGAGTTCAAATGCGTTCAGGACGCCGCCAAAGCCTGCTTCCGCATCGGCCACAATCGGCAGGAAGTAATCCACATAGCCGGCATCGCCAGGATTGGTGCCTTCCATCCACTGGATCTGATCCGCGCGCGTGAAGGTGTTGTTAATGCGCTTGACCACCATGGGCACAGAATTGGCGGGATACAGCGACTGATCGGGATACATTTCACCGGCCAGGTTTGCATCGCCTGCCACCTGCCATCCCGAGAGATACACAGCCTTCAGACCCGCCTTGGCCTGCTGCAGCGCTTGATTGCCGGTGAGAGCACCCAATGAATTTACAAATGGCTCGGTGGTCACGAGATTCCAGAGTTTTTCCGCGCCGCGTTTCGCTAGCGTGTGCTCGGGCTGAACCGATCCACGAAGACGAACAACGTCGGCTGCCGTATAGCCACGCTTGATCGCGCGCCAACGGGGGTTCTCAGACCATTCTTTTTGCAGTTTTTGTGCTTCGAGTTCGCGAGAGGACATAGGGAATCTCCGGATAAAAAAGTGGCTCTATGTTAAAGAAATCTGCTGCTTCGCAATAGCAACGATCAAAAAATAGTTGATTTAAAACAATCAATTAAAACAATGACTTAGAGCTCATTTTCTTAATGCGAAACGAATTTTTCGTATATGAAAGAGACACATGCGGCTTTGCACAACCTAAATATCGCATTATGAAAAAAGATTTTCTTATTGCGAAACGAAAAGAGGCGCCAGGGCACCGGCTAGGCGGTCTCTTTGAGTGTGCGCCATGCCGGCGTGCGCAACACAGGCCGCAACGCCACCCAGCCCGCAAGCAAGGAGATCAGGGCGCCCACCGCTGCGCCAATCAGCAGTACAGACCAGCGTGGTTCCAACGATAAGGAGAAGACCCGTTCTGCCAAGGCCGCGCCGATTCCCAGCGACGCTGCAGCAGCAAGCAAGCCAGACACGCCCCCTACCAGCACCAGTTCAATCGTCTGCGCGAGCGATAACTGTCGGCGGCTTGCGCCAAGCGCACGAAACACAGCCGCCTCGCGCAATCGGGCGTCCCGAGTCGAAAGCAAGGCCGCCCAGAGCACTAGCACGCCACTGGCCAGCGCAAATCCAAACAGGAGCTGCACAGCGGCAATCACCTGCGACAAGATGCGCTGCAATTGATTCACAAGCGCACTCAAATCGAACACGGTGAGATTCGGAAATTTTGATAGCAACCGCCGTGTTAAGTCCACCACGGGCTGCCCATTTTTATCCAGGGGCACATGCACCGAGGTGATCCAGCTCTGCGGGGCATCTTTGAGCGCCGCGGGTGTGAGGATCATGAAGAAATTCACCTGCATCGAATCCCAGCGCAGGGCGCGCATATTCTGAATTGTGACTTCATGAGGCTCACCAGCCACTTCGAATATCAGGCGATCATTCAGATTCAGGCCGAGCGTCTTGGCAATGCCTGCCTCGACCGAGACCTGCATCAGATCCGGATCCATCGGTCCGCCAGCGATCACACGATTGTGTTCGGGGATAGTCTTGGCATACGTAAGATTGAATTCACGATCCACCAATCGCTGTGCACGATCATCGGAAAAATCAGTTGGTTGTATTGGCCTACCATTGATCGCAACCAACCGGCCGCGCACCATTGGTAACACACTCGGCCTGCCCAGGCCTGCGGCTCGGATGGCATCGGCGACAGCGAAACGTTGCTCGGTTTGAATATTCAGAATGAAACGATTTGGCGCATCTGGTGGTGTGGAAAGCCGCCAGGCATTGACGAGATCGGACTGCACAATCGTGAGCAGAAACAGCGCAGTGAGCGCCATGGCCACCCCCTGAATCTGCAGGGCCAGGGCCCCGCCCCGGCGCTGAAGACTTCGACGCGTGCTCTGCCAGGCCCAAGAGATGATCCCCGGTGCGCCAGCCGATGATTGTGCGCGCGGCGCCCATGCCGGCAACAAACGAAAAACAAGCCAGGACAGCACAGCAAAGCAGAGCCCGGCCAGTGCAAAGCCCCCAGCTGTCACAGCGGAGACTTTCGCATTGCCCGTGCCCAGCCACAGCAGTAACCAGACTGCTGCAATCATCAATACTGCCCAGAGCCGGCCCGAGACAGAAACCACGGGTGCATCCTGCCGCAGCACGCGAACTGCAGGCACCTTTTTGAGACTAAAAAGCGGCGGCACGGCAAAGCCCAGCACCATGGCGGCCGCAACGCCAGCTGCCTGCAGAAAGGGGATCCAAGACACACCTGAAAGTGGCAATGCCAGCACCACCGATGCAAGCGCTGCCAACCCTGACTGCACCAGCCAGCCCAGTCCCAAGCCCAACACGATAGAGACCAAGGTCACAAGCAGCAATTCAAGGGCCCACCACTGAATCAGCCGAGACTGGGTTGCACCCAAGGACTTCAGTACAGCACAGGGCTGCATGTGTCGCGACACGAAACGCTGACTGGCCAGGGCCACGGCTGCAGCTGCAGTCAGCGAGGCCAGCATGCCTGTCAATGACAAAAATGCATAGGCCCGATCCAGCGCATTACGCAACTCGGGCCGCGCGTTATCCAAAGTCTCCATCCGCTCACCGCGGCCAAGCGTGGGCGCAAGGGCTGCAGAGAAGGCTTCCACCTGGTTTACGCCCAACCCCACAGGCGCTGCGACCCAGAGCCTGTAACTGATACGGCTACCCGGCTGCACCAGCTGCGTATCAGATAGCCGCTCATGACGAAAAATGACGCGCGGTGAGAGATTAACGAAATTCATGCCACGATCAGGCTCCTGAAGAATGAGTCCGGTAATCCGGAATTCAACAAGACCGATACGCAAGGTGTCGCCCAGACCGACATTGAGCGTTGCGGACAGCGCCGGATCAATCCAGACATCATTCAAACCCAGGGCAGGATTACGCTCAATGCCACGAGATGTCTGCAACTCCAGCTTGCCGCGCAGCGGATAGCCCTCGGTCACGGTCTTCACCGCAGAGAGCAGACCTCGAGAGGCATCACCCAGCCCCGCCTGGGCCATGCTGGGAAATTGACTGCCCAGCACGATCCGAAATCCCTTGGCCTGAGCAGCGTCGACCCAGGCCTGCGGTGTGGGCTGATCCGAGACCATCACCAGATCAGCAGCCAGTGTGGACTGGGCATCTGACGCCAGGGCATAACGCACACGATCAGCCAGCAGCCCCACCGCGCTCACCGCAGTCACCGAGATGACCAGGGCCAGGGCCAGGAGCGTAGCGCCACCCTGCCGAATATCACGCCATGTCAGAAACCACGCTAGCCGCACCGCAATGCCTCCACAATGCCAATCCTTGCCGCCCGAACCGCAGGCAACATGCCCCCCGCAATCCCCATCAGCACCGCAAACAGCAATGCAGCCAGGGCAATGCCCCATGAGAGTTCAAAGCCAAAGGCAAGTTCAGAAAAACTCTGAAAGTTTGTTGTCGAGAACTCCACCCACTGCATACTGGATGCCAGCAGCAGACCGATCAGCCCCCCCACCACGGCCAAGCCAACTGACTCGGCAAGAAAGGCCAGCAGTATCGCCTGCCGCTGAAACCCCAAAGCACGTAGCGTGCCGATTTCCGACGTGCGCGAGGCCACGGCCGCCTGCATGGTGATGGTGGCACCGATGATGGCCCCAATGGAAAAAATACCGGCCAATGTCAGGCCAAGAATCTGAATGAAGCGCGATAAGCCCGCTGACTGCTCGGCGTAATAGTCTGCTTCGCGCCTGGCGGCGAGTGTGATGCGGGGATCCTCTGCGAGCCTTTGCACCAAGCCATCAAATCGCTGCGGGTCAGTAAGCCGCATCACCACCGAAGCATAGGAATTACGCCGAAAAGACTGCATAAGCGAGTCAACATCGCCCCAGATCTCGGAGTCAAATCCACTTCGACCGCCATCCATCACACCCACGACCTGCCATTGACGACCACCGAAGGTCAGCATCTCCCCCACTTCGACCCCGGCGAACTGAGCATGGATCGCCCGGCCCACCACGATCTCATTGGATCCTGCACGAAACATACGGCCCTGGGTCAGACGAACATTGCGACGCAGGGTCACCCCGGTCTGCTCCATGCCACGGATCAGGGCATTGGAAATCTTGCCGTTGGCACGCTTGGGCAGACTGATGAGCATGACAACCTCGCGCGAGACCAGGGGCTCACCAATCACTGCGACTTCGGGCAGCGTAGCAACGAGTGCCGCCTGAGCGCGATCCACGGCACTCTGAACTTCAGTGGTGGAGCCCTTGCGGGTAATGATCACGTTATCGGGCTCGCCAGTGGCGACCAGCGTGCGCTTTAAGCCAGCATCCAGCATCAGCGCCGTGGCAAAAACAAACACCACGAGCGCCATGCCGCTGGCGGTCAACAGGGTGGTGACCCGGCGCACCCAGAGATTACGCAGGCTATAGTGCAGGGGAATCGCAAGCGCCACGATCAGCGCTGCCCAATTGAATCGCGCATCGACTCAGATTGCACGCAGGCCCTCCACAATCCGCACGCGGGCCGAGCGTACCGCAGGCACAGCCGCTGCAATCAACCCCACGAGTAAAGCCAGTAGCAGCTGAATCACCGTGGTCTGCGAGGAGACCTCAAAGACAGGAAACAATGTGCCCACACTCTGAACAAAGGCCGCAGCGGCAGGAAAGGTTGCGGCAGCCCCGATGACACCACCGAGTGTTGCGAGCATGAGTGATTCACCCACAATCAGGCCGGCCACAAAGAGAGGAGAGAAACCAAGAGCCTTCAATGTGGCGTATTCCGCAGTCCGCTCCCGCGCCGTCATGGCCATGGTGTTGGCCATCACCGCCATGATGATCAGGATCACCACATAGGAGACCACTTGAATGGCCAGCACAATGGCCTCGATCATGGCAACAAAGCCCAGCTGAAAGGCCTTCTCGGTCTCAGTCAATGTTTCGTAAGCAGAGTTCTTAAAAAGCCCATCAATCTGCACACTGATCTCTGCCGCGCGATCCGCCTCTTCGATCTGGACAATGAACACCCCTGTGGCATTGGCCACGCGTGGCAGCCCGCGTCTACGGGCCTCTTCGTTGAGATATTCCCAATGAAAAAACATCTGAGCCGTGTCGGTTGCGGGCTTGCGACCATCGTAGATCCCCATCACCTGAAACTCCCAGTCACCGGGATAGATTGTGCCCTTGAGCGTGATCATGTCACCGACTCGAAGGCCGTGGGTATTGGCGATCTTTCTCCCCACCACGGCCCCGCGTCGATCCTTCAGAAATGCAGTGCGCTCTGCCTCTGGCAGAACATATTCGGGATAGAGCGCAAGATAGGATTCCGCCTGAATGGCAAACTGCGGAAAGAAATTTTTGGGTTCTTTGTAAATCCCGCCAAACCAGTTGGCCCAGGAGAGTCGGTCCACGCCATCAACCTGCCGAATCCGATCTGCATGCGAAATCGGTAACGGAAACACCAGCGAAATTGCATTGCGTGTAATCAGACGTGCATTCGAAGACCCTTCCGCTCCGGCATACCAGGCACTCACGACGGTGGAGAGCAGACCAAAGGCCAGCGTAGCTACAATGAGCCCAAGCAGCGTGAGCAAGGAGCGGCCCTTGTGTCGCCAAACATTGCGAAACAGCAGATTCAGAATCAGCATCTTTTTCAGTTCGACATCACACTCAGCAAGGCGCCTATTGCCTAGCCTGAATGATCAGCATCGCGCTCCAATTGGCCTTTCTCAAGATGTACGATGGCCTTGGCGTGCTCGGCAGCCTTGGGATCATGGGTCACCATCAGGATGGTCTTGCCCATGTCTTGATTTAGGCGCTCCAGCATGTCCAGGATATCCTGGGCCGACTGACGATCCAGGTCTCCGGTCGGCTCATCGGCCACAATCAGTTTGGGATCCGTGATCAAGGCACGCGCGATTGCCACCCGCTGCTGCTGGCCACCGGAGAGCTCATTGGGCGTGTGATCCATACGATCCGCCAAGCCCACGGTCTTTAACGCTTCGGTGACGCGGGCCTTTTTCTCCGATTCCGACAGCGAGGTCAGCTGCAGCGGCAGGGCCACATTCTCAAAAGCAGTCAGTACTGGGATCAGATTGTAGAACTGGAAAATAAACCCAACATTGGCGGCTCGCCAACGGGCGAGCTCGGACTCTGAGAGTTTGGTGATGTCGCGGCCGTCAATGATGATCTCGCCTTGATCCGGCCGATCAATACCGGCGATTAAATTCAGCAATGTGCTTTTACCCGAGCCCGAGGGGCCCATCAAGGCAAGAAATTCACCATGATGTATGTTCAGGCTCAGGTCCTGCAACACCGGCACCTGCTGGTCGCCACGCCGGTAGCTCTTGCCCACATGACGCAGCTCGATCATTGGGCAACGATTTTCACGCGCTGACCATCCTGAAGTCGGCCAGGGCGAATCACGACGCGCTGGCCCGGCTTGAGATTCTCCACAGGAACGAGATCGGATGCGCTTGAATGAGATGACGTTGTTGCTGATGTTGTTGCTGACGCCGCCGTTGGTATGGTGAGCTGTATTTTTTTTAAACGCTCACCTTCCACGAGATAAACCCAAAGCCTGCCTGCTTCCTCCACGACTGCCTGACGACTGACCGCGACAATTGGCTTGCGCTCCGCTTCAGAAAGAGGCCGCTCTAGAAAGACCACTTTGGCCGACATATCAGGCAGCACACGGAGATCGATTGCATCAAAACGAATCTTGACCAACCGTGTTGCCTTGGATCGATCAATGGTGGGCACCATGCGGGCAATCGATCCCGCAAAGCGCTCACCTGGCAGAGCATCAAGTCCGATCTCGGCGGGCTGGCCGATTTTTAGGCGACCAATATTCGATTCAGAAACATCGGTCTCAACCTCTAGCGTGGACATATCGGCGATGGTGACCACCGCGCCCTTCGAATCCGCTGCTGAAGAAAAAGGGGTGATGTTGTCCCCCACATTGGCATTCTTGGTGAGTACCACGGCATCAAAAGGTGCACGAATTTCAGTCTGCGCAAGATTGGCCTGGGCCACTTTTTCTGCTGCCTGCGCAGCAGCCAGTCCCGCGCGAGCCTTGTTCCATCGGGCTATTGCTGCATCGTGGGAAGACGAAGAAATAAACTTCTGCGCCAGGAGCTGTTCACTGCGCCGGAAATTCTGCTCAGTCTCTGCCAGCTCGGCCTGAGCCACACCCACCTGAGCACTGGCCTGCTCTAGCTGGGCCCGCACATCGCGACTCTCGAGCCGGGCCACCAATTCACCAGCTTTGATCACCGACCCCTCGGCAACGCCCAGCCACTCCAGCCTACCGGTCGCTTTCGATGAGAGCGAGGCCTTGCGTTGGGCCACGACATAGCCGGTCGCGTTTAACACCGAGATGGTCTGGGAAGGGAACGCCTGCACAACCGGGGTTGTTTGGACCTTTTCCGCTGAGCCGCCCCACCAGAAAATCGCGGCGATGATCAGCAAACCTGCAAGCAGACCAAGCTTCCAGAGTCGTAAAAGCCCTGATAACCACGATGCAGCCATATTTGTTAAGGTTTTATCTATTGAAACCCTTGATCTTACGGGGAATTTTCCGGCCAACCAAAGGAGCCCAACGCAATGACCAAATCATGGATTTCAATCTCCAACGATAGCGGTGAGCGTTTCGATGCCTATCTCAGCCTGCCGCCCACGGGCAAGGGTCCAGGGCTGGTGGTGATTCAGGAAATTTTCGGTGTCAACGAGCACATCCGGGCGGTGGCCGATCAGTATGCGGCCGATGGCTACACCGTCATTGCACCCGATATTTTCTGGCGCAGCTCACCAAGGCTTGAACTGGGCTATGACCAGCAGGGATTTGATCGGGGCCTGGCGCTGCTTGCTGAGATGCACCTGGATGCGGCTGCAAAAGATCTGCGCGCCACGGTCGCCACGCTGCGCAGCCATGCTGCATGCACGGGCAGCGTGGGTTCAGTCGGCTACTGCATGGGCGGGCTGCTCAGTTTTATTGCCGCCGCAGAGGCCAATGTAGACACCGCGGTCTGCTACTACGGCGGTGGCATCCACAATCATCTAGACCGGGCGAAGAAGATCAAATGCCCAGTGCTCTTTCACTTTGCCGATAAAGATGCCTACATTCCACCAGAGGCTGTGCAGGCAGTGCACAAGGCCATGGGAGATCGTGAGAATGTCCGCATCTTGCTGCATGCGGGTGTGGACCACGGCTTTAACTGCTGGCGCAGGCCGGCCTGGCATCAGGTCACCGCGGCACGTGCACGCGGTCAGAGCCTGGTGCATTTGTCTGAAACACTGAAGTAAGTGTCGTCCTTCGCGCTGGCGCTAGTGCTGACGGCTGCGGTCTGCCACGCCGGATGGAACTTCGCCCTCAAGAAAGCCCACGGTGATGGGCTTTCATTTTTTGCACTGGTGGGCATATTCGAGATCCTGGTCTGGATAGTTCCCGTTGCACTGCTGCTTCCCCCACTGGACCAATTCAACACTGATTGGCTGATTGCCATGTTCGGTAGCGCCGTGATTCACGTGGCGTATTTCTGGCTACTGCTGCGGGCGTATAAAAGTGCTGATTTGTCACTTGCCTATCCCCTGGCCCGCGCCACCGGTCCGCTGCTGTCGGTACTGGCCGCGATATTTTTTCTGGGCGAAGCACCCTCCACATCCGCACTGATCGGCGCATCGCTCATCATTTCGGGCTCCATCTGGATCGGACTCTCGGGCTCCAAGTCCACACATCTAGGTCCGGCACAACTGAAAGGCATCGGGTTTGCGCTGCTCTGCGGCCTGATGATTGCGCTCTACACTGTGTGGGATCAGCAATCCGTTACCGTAATCGGCGTGCCTGTGATGCTGTTTTATTGGGGCACGATCGTGATGCGGGTGATGGTGAGCCTGCCCGCCCTGTGGTTTCGCAGAGAACATGTGCGAACCTGGGCGCGACAGGATCTCGGTGTGCTGTTGATGGTGGCCGTGCTTTCGCCGGCTGCTTATATGCTGGTGCTGTGGGCCATGACCCTGGCGCCACTGAGCATGGTGGCACCGGCCCGGGAAATCAGCATTTTGCTGGGGGTGATCGCGGGTGCAAAACTGCTGCAAGAGGGCCAAGTACTGTCCCGACTCGCGGCCAGCGCGTTGATGGTCGGTGGCATCGTAATGCTTGGCTGGGCTTAGGTACACCAGAGCTCATGACGTATGCCGAACACTCCGGAGACTGGCCCAAGCAGTTGCCGCTCAATTGACTGTTCGCCATCCTTTTTTCTGAAGACATTGTTTTACTTGCCGATCAACTTCAGCCTGATATTCCCGGTCAATTCGGGAGTCGCTCATCATGCTGAAGACAGATGCCAGTCCCGTGAAATTGACCGCAGGTGGCGGCGCCTGGGGCCGCACCACTTGGGATCTCGCAATCGTCTCGCAGGCGGTTAAATCAGCATCCACTTTGTCTTTAGGCCGATCGGGATGGACCCAACGGGTTGGCGCTGCTGCACAGCCAGCCAAAAGGACGACAAGCAGCGATAACGATAGCGAAATTGCGCTGTGCCCAACAGAAAAACAGCTTCGACCATGACTCATCAAGACCTCCTGGTTGTCAGTGGCCCATTATCGAAGAATTTCACAGCAAAGAAATACCTTTCAGCTGGGATCGGCGTGAGGGATGTTTTCGTGTGCCGAGGCCCGCGCCGCTGGCAAGCCTTCCCAAGGACTGGCATGCATGCTTTAAGAAGGAATTGGTAGCGGGGGCAGGATTTGAACCTACGACCTTCGGGTTATGAGCCCGACGAGCTGCCAGACTGCTCCACCCCGCGTCAGAGAGATAATGATTGTATATGAAATTCTGCTCTGCATGCGGTGCCCCCACCGAAGTCCGTGTTCCCACAGGTGATACCCGCCTGCGGGCGGTCTGCACGCGCTGCGCGGTAATTCACTATGTGAACCCCAAAATGGTTCTGGGCACCATTCCCATCTGGGAAGACCAGGTCCTGCTCTGCCGACGCGCCATTGAGCCGCGGCTGGGCATGTGGACCCTGCCCGCGGGTTTCATGGAAGTAGGCGAATCCACCGCCGATGGCGCCATGCGTGAGACCATGGAAGAAGCCGGTGCCCGCGTAAGGCTGGGCAATCTCTTTAGCGTGTTTGACATCCCTCATGTGGACCAGGTGCATATGTTTTATCTGGCCGAGCTCTGCGATCTGGATTTCGCGGCCGGGCCGGAAAGCTTAGAGGTGCGGCTTTTCCGGGAGCACGAGATCCCCTGGCACACGATTGCCTTTCGCACCATCACCGCTACACTTCGTTTCTACTTCCACGATCGCCGTGCTGGCCTGATGTCCGTGCACACCGGCGACATTCGAGAGATCGTGCTGCCCCATGAACCGCAAACTGGTCTGGATCGATCCTCATGATCCCCTGCCTCCGACGGAGCAGGCCCTTACGCCGGATGAAGGCGCCAACGGGCTGCTGGCAGCAGGTGCTGACCTCTCCGCTGCTCGGCTGATCGAGGCCTACTCCCGCGGCGTTTTTCCATGGTTCTCGCGGGGCGAGCCCGTGCTGTGGTGGACGCCCTCGCCACGGATGGTGCTGATGCTCAATGAATTCAAAATTTCGAAATCCTTGCGTAAGACTATTCGCCAAGCGCTGGAAGATGATGCGCTGGAAATTCAGACCGATCACAATTTTCCAGCCGTGATGCAGGCCTGTGCCGAGCCGCGGCTGCGGCAATCGGGCACCTGGATCAGTTCTCCCATGATCGAGGCCTACAGCGATCTGCATGCCATGGGCTATGCCCACAGCGTCTGCGTAATGCGGGAAGGCAGACTCATGGGAGGGCTGTACTGCGTATCCCTTGGCCGCATGGTCTTTGGGGAATCCATGTTCTCGCGGGCCCCTGACTGCTCCAAACTCGCACTGGCTGCGCTCGTGGCCTGGCTACGAAACCAGGGTGCGCTGATGATAGACTGCCAACAGCGAACAGATCATTTGGCATCGCTGGGGGGAAGAGAGATCGAGAGAACCGAATTCGAATCCATGGTGCATAAACTCACTGGGCTTGCCGCCCTGCCTTGGTCCAGTGCGCCCCCAAACAAACGCGATTTGGCAGGGATATAGCCCATGTCGCATTTAAAAGACCTTCCGGTTGTCTCGCTGCAGTTCTATGTGACTGCGCCCTACCCCTGCAGTTATCTGGCGCACCACAAGGCCCGCTCTCAGGTCGCCACACCCAATCACCTGATCAACGGACAGGTCTACAGTGACCTGGTGCAGCTTGGATTTCGCCGCAGCGGCGTGTTTGCCTATCGGCCCTACTGCGATGGCTGCAAATCCTGCGTGCCGCTCAGAATCCCAGTCAACGAATTTGACCCCAATCGCACCCAGCGCCGGATCTGGGGAAAAAACCAGGACCTGAACGCCAACGTCTCTGACCTGCGCTTTGACGACGAACACTACGCCTTGTATCAACGCTACCAGTCCGAGCGCCATGCCGGCGGTGGTATGGACCACGACAGCCGTGAGCAGTATGCGCAGTTCCTGCTGCAGAGTCGGGTTGATTCGCGTCTGATCGAATTTCGATTGGCATCTGGCGAGTTGAAGATGGTCTCCATTGTGGATCTACTGACCGATGGCCTGTCTTCGGTTTACACCTTTTATGATCCCGCAGAGACCCACCGCAGCCTGGGCACCTACGGCATCCTCTGGCAGATTGATCTCTGCCAACGGCTATCCCTCTCACATCTTTACCTAGGCTACTGGATCGAGCAGAGCCCGAAGATGGCCTATAAATCTTTGTTTACTCCCCATGAGGTGCTGCAAAACGGCATCTGGGTCCGGCCCTAACCCCTTTTTTCAACATCTTGAATTTTTTCACCGGCTTTCCACTGATTCGTCCGCTGCTATTTGCGATGGATCCAGAGGCCGCCCACGAATTCACGTTTAAGTCGCTGGAACGGATGAGGCAAGTCGGCCTACTGCCGCCCTCGCGGCCACTGCCAGGACAGGCTGTCCGCGCACTCGGCCTCTCGTTTACCAACCCGATCGGGCTTGCGGCAGGCCTGGATAAAAACGCTGCGCATCTGGATGCGCTGGGTAGTTTTGGATTTGGTTTTATTGAAGTCGGTACAGTCACACCACGTGGACAGCCTGGCAATCCGAAGCCGCGTATGTTTCGCCTGCCCGAGCATCAGGCATTGATCAACCGATTGGGATTTAACAATCTGGGCCTGCAGGCCTTTCTCACTAACGTGCGGTTCTCACAGTGGGCACAGGAAAAACGCGGCATCCTGGGTCTCAATATCGGAAAGAACGCCGACACGCCCATGGATCGTGCCGATGATGACTACCTCATCTGCCTGGAGGGTGTCTACCCCTGGGCGGACTACATCACGGTCAACATCTCCTCACCCAACACCAAGAATCTGCGAGAACTGCAGCAGGAAGATGCGCTGGACCGGTTGCTTGGTAAGTTAAAAACGAAGCAACAACAACTCGCCGCGCAGACCCAACGGCATGTGCCGCTCGTACTAAAGATCGCACCAGATCTTGACGATGAACAGATTGATGCGATCGCAAAGACGTTACAACGCCACCAGATTGAGGGTGTGATTGCCACCAACACCACGCTGGATCGGCAGACAGTGGCAGGCCATGCTTTCGCGACAGAACAGGGCGGGCTCTCGGGCGCGCCCCTGCTGTCACGATCCAATCATGTGATTCGGGTGCTGCGCGCCGCACTGGGTCCCGACACCACGATTATCGGTGTGGGTGGCGTGCTGAGCGCCGACGATGCACTCAGCAAACTGCAGTCGGGCGCTGACCTTGTTCAGCTCTACACCGGGCTGATTTACCGTGGGCCAGCCTTGGTGGCGGAATCGGTCCGGGCCACGCGATCCGCATAAAGTTCGCGGAAGGTCTTGGAAGACGGGGTTGCCAGGTCGCGGAAATTTGTCCATCCCTTTGCCAGCGCCAAATGCTGCACTCGGCCCCGGCCCCTTCCCAGACTGCGCAGCACGCGATTGGCCACACCAGTCAGCAACGCATACAGATGCGGTCTCACAGCGACAAACCCCCAGAGCGCGAGAAATAGTCGCTCACCCTTGGGCCGCAGATGTCGATCAAATTGCCGCTCGCGCAGTTTGCGCAGCAGATCCGGCAGTGGAATGGCCACAGGACAAACCACGTGGCATTCGCCGCACATGGTGGCCGCCTGGGGCAGATCCAACGCGTTTTCCAGCCCGACATAGTTGGGCGTGAGCACCGAGCCCATCGGACCCGGATAGACCCAGCCATAGGCGTGACCGCCGATCTTCTGATAGACGGGACAGTGATTCATACAGGCACCGCAGCGAATGCAGCGGAGCATTTCCTGGAACTCGCTGCCCAGCAGGCTGGATCGGCCACCATCCACCAGCACGAAATACATGTGGTCAGGGCCATCGGGCTCGTGAGGTGCTCGTACGCCCGTAAGCAGAGAAATATAATTGGAGATGGATTGGCCGGTGGCACTGCGGGTAAGCAGCCGAACCACGGTGGCGAAGTCCTCAAAAGTGGGCAGGATCTTCTCGATGCCTGTCACCACCACATGCACGCGGGGCATTACCGTGCACATGCCCTCATTGCCCTCATTGGTGACGATGCCGACCGAACCGGTTTCAGCGATCAGAAAATTGCCACCAGTAACGCCCATGTCCGACTTAAGGAACTTGGGCCGCAGGACTTCTCGGGCCTCGCGCGTCATCTGGGGAATGTCGGTGAGCCGCGGCTTGTTGTGGACCTTGGCAAAGAGATCTGAGATCTCTTCTTTGTCCTTGTGGATTACCGGGGCAATGATGTGGCTCGGCGCCTCGTTGTCATTAATCTGAAGAATGTATTCACCCAGATCGGTCTCCACCGATTCAATGCCTGCTTTTTCCAACGCAGCGTTTAACGCCATTTCTTCGGAGACCATAGACTTGGACTTGGTCACCAGTTTCACATCGTGCCGCTGTGCGATTTTCACTACCAGCTGGGAGGCCTGAGCCGGAGTCTCGGCAAAGAGTACGGTGGCACCACGGGCCTGCGCATTGCGCTCGAACATCTCAAGCCAGACATCAAGACGATCCAGCACACGATTGCGGCGTTCCACCGCAGCCTGACGGGTGGCCGTGAAGTCGATCTCCTGCATGACACCGGCGCGCGCTGTAACAAATTTATCCGCGAGTTTTTTCAGATTGCGCTGCAGGCGGGTATCGGCAAGCTTCTCGCCAGCGCGTGCCTGAAAGTGCATTGATTGAACACGCATGGTG